>NZ_LBIX01000172.1:0-398109 GCF_028128655.1 Bradyrhizobium sp. CCBAU 45394
ACCATGTCCCCGAACACCCGTCAGTCATGTCTCCGGGCTAAACACTGCGCTCGCAATGACGTTGTTGAGACAGCCGTCCACTCTTACCCCCGGTGTCGTCCCGGCGAAGGTGTGGCGTCAGCGCTCGTATTCGGTGAGCAACAGGCCTAATACGTGATCTTCGGCGGCAGCTTCTTGGCCTTGGCGATGATGTCGCCGACCGATTTCTCCGAGGGCAGGATGCGGAGGAGCTTCTT
The DNA here is from genome assembly GCF_028128655.1 of Bradyrhizobium sp. CCBAU 45394. Lineage (NCBI taxonomy): Bacteria > Pseudomonadati > Pseudomonadota > Alphaproteobacteria > Hyphomicrobiales > Nitrobacteraceae > Bradyrhizobium > Bradyrhizobium sp. CCBAU 45394. The sequence goes on from NZ_LBIX01000172.1 coordinate 237, forward strand.
CTTCTCGTTGGCTTCGCGCATGCTCTGGGCGAGTCTTGCCGGATTCCGATAGGCGAGCTCGCGCACGGTGGTGACGCCGGCGGCACGGACCAGGCCGACCTTGGCACGGCCCATCCCGGGAATGCGCATGTAGTCGGAGACGTTGGCCCATTCCAGAAGCTGCTGCTCGCTGATGCCGGTCTTGGCGGACAGCGCCTTGCGGCCCTTCACGGTTGAGGCCGCCTCGAGCAGCGCGTCCGTCGTGCGGATTCCTTGCGCCTTCAACTTGTTGGCGGCAAAGGCCGGCAGGCCCTCAATCTCGGAAATCGGATATGTCATGATGCTCGATATGAAAAGCGTAGCTCAGGCAAATTGGCTGAGGCCCGGCGTCCCTGCGATGATCTTGCCCATCTGATCCGCTCCGATTTTGTCTCGGCCGAAGCGAAAAAGTTCACGGGCAATAGTCTGAATCTCGGACATGCCAAGTCCCAAGCCCATCAGGCGCGTGCCAACCGCCATCAGGCCGCCGCCCATCAGCCGCGACAGTCCGCCACCGCTTTTGGACGCCTCGATCGCCGCTTCCGCGCCGGGAATATGATTGATCAGGGCTTCGACGTTCTCGGAAGGGCCTTCGTTGCGAAGGAAGCCCAGGATAATGCCGACCGTCTTTTCAGCGACAGCACTATCTATGCTGGCGTTCGTCGCCAGCCGCCCGATCAGCTCGTCCATATGGCCTGCCCCTCAGCCGGTTCACATGCCGGAGTATTGTTTTCAAAATGATCTTGAGCCGGTGTGGTGTGAAATACAAGCTATGAACGGAGGCGAACATGCGATTCAGCTTAGAACGCGCGAAAAGTGTTGCAGCGATGCAAGAGCGGAGACGAAATCAGCAGTAAATTACCGCGGTGCGAACGCGCAGTTCCTACTTTCGGCGGATGTCGTGCACTTGTTTTCCGACAATGTCGCATGATCAGGTCGCGTTGAACGGTTTCAATCGGCGCGCGACATGCATTAAACTACGGAACTGGCATTTGAGTTTCAATACGCGAAATACGGCAGACGGATCAGAGAGAATAATGACCGCACAGAACAGCAAGCTCGGCGACACCGACGACAAGATCTTCGTCGGCAAGGGAGACGAGCAGGCATGGCTGACGCTGGCGCTCGCCAATCGCCACGGCCTCGTCACAGGTGCAACCGGAACCGGCAAGACGGTATCGCTGCAAGTCATGGCAGAGGGATTTGCGCGCGCCGGTGTTCCGGTCTTCGCGGCCGACATCAAGGGCGACCTCTCCGGCATCTCCGAGGTCGGCGTGCCCGCGGACTTCATCGTCAAGCGCGCCACCGAGATGGGGCTGACGTTCCAGCCCGACCAGTTCTCGACGGTGTTCTGGGATGTGTTCGGTGAGCAGGGCCACCCGGTGCGGGCGACCGTCACCGAGATGGGGCCGCTTCTGCTCGCGCGCATGCTCGACCTCAACGACGTGCAGGAGGGCGTGCTCAACGTCGCCTTCCGTGTCGCCGACGACAACGGCCTTGTCCTGATCGACATGAAGGATCTGCGGGCGTTGCTCGATGCCATCGTGCCCGACAGCAGCAAGAAGGGGCCGGACGCCGCCGACGATCCGCTTGCCGACATCCGCATGGCCGCCCAGGGATTTGGCAACGTCACCAAGGCCACCGTCGGCACCATCCAGCGCCAGCTCCTGGTGCTGGAGAACCAGGGCGCCACCAAGTTCTTCGGAGAGCCGGCGCTGACGCTGAAGGACTTCATGAGGACCGACCGCGACGGCCGCGGCATGGTCAACATCCTCGTCGCCGACAAGCTGCTCCAGAGCCCGCGGCTTTACGCGACATTCCTGTTGTGGATGCTGTCGGAGCTGTTCGAGGAGCTGCCCGAGGCCGGCGACCTGCCGAAGCCGAAGCTGGTGTTCTTCTTCGACGAGGCGCATCTGCTGTTCAACGACGCGCCCAAGGCGCTGATGGACAAGATCGAGCAGGTGGTCCGCCTGATCCGCTCCAAGGGCGTCGGCGTCTACTTCGTGACGCAGAACCCGATCGACGTGCCCGACCGCGTGCTCGGTCAGCTCGGTAACCGGGTGCAGCACGCGCTGCGCGCCTTCACCCCGCGCGACCAGAAGGCGGTCGCTGCCGCGGCCCAGACCTTCCGGCCCAACCCGAAGCTCGACACCGCCAAGGTGATCATGGAGCTCGGCAAGGGCGAAGCGCTGGTGTCCTTCCTCGAAGGCAACGGCACGCCGGCGATGGTCGAGCGGGTGATGATCCGGCCGCCGTCGGCCCGGATCGGATCGATCACGCCGGAAGAGCGCAAGGCGATCATGGATGCGAGCCCGGTGAAGGGCAAATACGACACCGCCGTTGACGAAGAGTCCGCCTACGAGATGATCCAGAAGCGCATCGCCGGCACCGCGGCGACGGCGGATGCTCCGGCGGGCGGAGGCGGCAGCATCCTCGGCCAGATCGGCTCGATCGTCGGCACCATCTTCGGCACCAATGTCAAGCGCGGCCGCCTGTCGGCCGGCCAGGTCATTGCGCGCGACGTGACGCGATCGGTGACCAACCAGGTGATCGGAGGGATGGCCGCCAATCTCGGCAAGTCGGTCGGCGGCCAGCTCGGCGGCTCGATCGGCCGCACCTTGGTCCGCGGCGCGCTCGGCGGCTTGCTGCGTCGGTAGGCAGAAAGCCCGATTGGAGGCAATCCGCGTGCTGGCGCGGCCGCCTCGTCACGGGTACAATTTCAGGTGAGGTGCTCTCCAACCGTTCGTCGGTCTGCTACGTGCTATGTCGACGCTGGACTGGACCCTATCGTGACCTCAACCGACCCGCTAGCCAAACCTGATGCGCCGAGACGCCTGTCGCTGCGCGCGCCGCTGGACCTGCTCTTCCTCTTTTGCTGCTTCATCCTGATCGCGGACGTCCTCGGCCCGGAGATTTTCGGCCACGGCAAGACCAAGGACTATGCGCTTTGGTATTGGGCCGGGCAGCAGGTGCTGCATGGTGGCTCGCTCTATCCGAGCGACTTCCGTTATCCGTTCGAATTCATCTATCCACCCCTGCCGGCGATCCTGCTGGCGATCCCGAGCTGGTTCGGCAAGATCCCGCTCTACATCGTGCTGTCGGTCCTGAATGCGCTGGCGTGGTGGTACACCGGGACACTCTCCAATGTCATGACCGGCTCGGGCCGCAAGCCCGGCCCCTGGTTGGAGGCACTGCCCGCCTTCGTCACCGTGACCTTCGTGTTCGACATGTTCGACCTCGGCCAGCCGAACCTCGTCCTGCTGGCGATGATGCTCTACGGTTTTTGGTGCTTGCAGCATCAGCGCGTCTGGCTCGCGGGCTTGATGTTCGCGCTCGCCACCGCCATCAAGGTGTTTCCGATTGCGGTGCTGCCCTATCTGGTCTGGCGGCGGAAGTGGGCGGCTGCCGTCGCTACGGTCGCCTTCACCGGCATCCTTCTCTATGTTGTGCCGGCGCCCATTCGCGGCTTCGAGCGCAACGCGGCCGAGCTTGCGATCTGGTATCAGGGCATGGTCGGGGCGAGCTCGGAAAAGGGCTTTGGCCAGCGCGACGAGCAGAACTGGTCGTGGGTCAACCAATCCATCATTGCCGTCACGCACCGCCTGGTTCGTCCGATCAACTACAATCAGGAGGATCCCAGCAAGCCGCCGCGCATGATGAATATCATCGACGTCGATTACAGGACGGCGAACTGGATCGTGCTCGCGCTGTCGGCGTTGCTCGGGCTCGGCTTCGTCGCGGTCATGCCGCCGCAACGGCTTCGAACGGCGCGCTCGGATGCCGAGGAGCTCGGCATTCTGTTCTGCCTGATGACGGTGGCATCGCCCCTGGCGCGGCAATACTACTTCATGTGGCTGTTCTTCCCGATGACGGTGCTGATGCATCGCGCCGCCTTCGACGAGCGGGCGAATGTGCGGCTGGGAACCTGGCTTGCCCTCGGCGCGGCCGGATGTCTCATGCTGCTGGCACTGCCGTGGTTTCCCAATGCCTTCCAGGCCTGGGGCAACAACCTCCTCGCCACAGCCATCCTCGCGGGGAGCCTCGCATGGCACATCCGGCATCCGCCGGTTGCGGCTGGCTCCGGCGCCGCGGCAGCGCTAAAACCCAAGACCTCTTGAAACCCAAGACCTCTTGAGAAGCCATCTTGAGACTCGAAAGTCAGGAATCCGACCATGGCCAATGCCCAGCTTCAATCCGTGCTCGACCACATCGACAAGGATTTCGACAACAGCCTTGAGCGCCTGTTCTCGCTGTTGCGGATCAAGTCGATCTCGGCGGATCCGGCCTTTGCCAACGACTGCAAGGCCGCGGCCGAGCATCTCGCCAAGGATATCGCGAGCCTGGGTGTCGCCACCGAAGTGAGGCCGACCGCCGGCCATCCCGCCATCGTCGGCAAGACCGGAGCGGGCGGGCGGCCGCATGTGATCTTCTATGGCCATTACGACGTGCAGCCGGTCGATCCGCTGGACCTCTGGCACCGTCCGCCGTTCGAGCCTGCCGTCACCGATCATGCCGATGGCCGCAAGATCATCGTCGCCCGCGGCGCCGAGGACGATAAGGGCCAGGTAATGACCTTCGTCGAGGCCTGCCGCGCCTGGAAGAAGGTGACGGGCTCGCTGCCGATCGACGTCACCTTCCTGATCGAAGGCGAGGAGGAGGTCGGCTCGAAGAATTTCGTGCCCTTCATCGAGGCCAACAAGGACGAGTTCAAAGCCGATTACGTGCTGGTCTGCGACACCGGCATGTGGGACCGCAACACGCCGGCGATCACGACGTCGCTGCGCGGCCTGCTCTATGAAGAGCTGAAGATCACCGCCGCCAATCGCGATTTGCATTCCGGCGTGTTCGGCGGCAGCGCGATGAACCCGATCCGGGTGCTCACGAAAATTCTCGGTGGGCTGTTCGACGACGATAACCGCATCACCATCCCCGGCTTCTATGACGGGGTGAAGGACCTGCCGCCTGATATCCTGGAGCAGTGGAAGAAGCTCAACCTGACGCCGGAGATGTTCCTGAAGCCGATCGGCCTGTCGATCCCGGCCGGCGAGAAGGGCCGGCTCCTGATCGAGCAGGCCTCCTCGCGTCCGACCTGCGACGTCAACGGCATCTGGGGCGGCTATATCGGCGAAGGCTCCAAGACGGTGATCCCGTCGCATGCGTCCGCCAAGGTCTCGTTCCGTCTGGTCGAGGGACAGGACCCCGCAAAGATCCGTAAGGCCTTCCGCGACTACGTGACGGCACGGCTTCCGGGCGACTGCAAGGTCGAGTTCGGCGACCATTCCGCCGCGCCCGCGGTCGCGCTCGACTGGAACATGAAGCCGCTCGCCGCCGCCAGCAAGGCGCTGACCGAGGAATGGGGCAAGGAGACCGTGCTGATGGGCTCGGGCGCCTCGATCCCGATCGTCGCCGACTTCAAGCGCACGCTGGGACTGGACTCGCTGCTGGTCGGCTTCGGCTTGGATGACGACAACATCCACTCGCCGAACGAGAAGTACGACCTCCGCAGCTTCCAGAAGGGGATCCGCTCCTGGGCGCGCATCCTCGCCGCGCTGGCCGAGGTGAAGTAGCACACGGTGCCGTAGGGTGGGCAAAGGCGCGCTCTTCGCGCGCGGTGCCCACCATCTCTCCGCGATTGCGATCGAAGGGGTGGGCACGCTTCGCTTTGCCCACCCTACGAAATCTCTATCTTCGTCATTGCGAGCGAAGCAATCCAGAATCCCTCGGCGGAAACAGTCTGGATTGCTTCGTCGCAAGAGCTCCTCGCAATGACAGCGGGGCCAAATAAAAACGCCGCCCGGAATTGGGCGGCGTTTCATTCCAGAACGTGCAGAGGTAGTTGAGAGCTACCTTACACGAAATCCCGAAAATCTCAAGACCGATAGCCCGGCAGCTCGCGGTCGAGCTTGCGCAGCAGGGGCGGCCAGACGAGGTTGGTCGCACGCAGCTCGGCGCGGTCGCGGTTGGCGAGCAGCTCGGTGTTCTTCTCGATCGCAATCTCCTCGACCGGATAGACCGGCGTGCCGAGCGCGCGCGTGCGCACCTGCATCGAGCAGGCGCGCTCGAGGTGATACATGCGCTCGAAGGCCGAGGCGACCGAGCGGCCGACCGTCAGCGTACCGTGGTTGCGCAGGAGCATGTGGTTGTGGTCGCCGAGGTCCTTCTGCAGCCGCGGCCGCTCGTCGTGGTCGAGCGCGATGCCTTCATAGTCGTGATAGGCAAGGTCGTGGGTGACGAGCTGGGCGGTCTGGTTCAGCGGCAGCAGCCCTTCGGCGCTGCTCGAGACCGCGGTGCCGTCGAGGGTGTGGAGATGCAGCACGCAGATCGCGTCCTCGCGCACCTCGTGGATCGCCGAATGGATGGTGAAGCCGGCCGGGTTGATGCTGTACTCGCTCTCGGAGAGCTGGTTGCCGTGCAGGTCGACCTTGACGAGGCTCGAGGCCGTGATCTCGTCGAACATCAGCCCGTAGGGGTTGATGAGGAAGTGATGCTCGGGGCCGGGCACGCGGGCGGAGATGTGGGTGTCGACCAGATCGTCCCAGCCGTACAGCGAGACGAGGCGATAGCAGGCGGCGAGGTTGACCCGTTGCTGCCACTCGGCCTCCGTCATGTTCGACGGCACTTCCTTCAGGCGCGCTTCCGCTGGTGACATGGCAAATCTCTCCGAACCTCGTTGTTGCGGAGCGAGAGCCTAGTCTCGGGTGAGGTCGGCGGCAAGGCGCTCAAAGCGCGGCAGTTCAGCGTCGCCCGCATGGAGTGCGCGTTTGAGGTTCCGGATTTCAGAACCGTCCGACGCGACGTTTCGTCTACGCGGCCGTCCGATCGGACAATGATCTTACGGTGCCGGGATCGAGAGCAGGCTGGAAATGCTGCTGCCGCGGATGTCGTAGACGCGGGCGAACACCACGTCGTCGCGCTTGATCTCGACCATGACAGGCGCGGTCAGGCCCTTGCAGTAGAACTCGCCGAGCGTCATGGCGAAATCGGCGGCATTGGAGTCCCAGCCGATGGTGAAGTCGGGCCCGAGCGCGACCTGCGCCGGACGCTGCGGACCGCACACCGCGACCTTCCATTTGCGGTTGCGCGGCGGCACTTCCTGGCGCTCGACCAGCTGCTCGCGCAGCTCGTCGGAGGCCTGCTTCAGCGCGAGGCCCCAATAGTCCAGCATGAAGCGGTCGTCGGCGGCGCGCACCGTGCCGGCGATGTGGTTGAAGTGGGTGTATTGATAGGGATGCAGCCGGATCATCTCGGCGAGCGGGAGCGCGAGGCCAAAGCAGAAGGTGGCGAGCACGACCGGCTGCCAGGTGCGGTGGTTGGCGCGCAGGCGCTCCATGGTCCAGGCGAAGGCGACGCCGCCGAGCACTGCCATCGGCGGGATCACGAAGACGAAATGGCGGATGCCGTTGTACAGCGCGGGCCGCTTCACCATCGCGATCGCGAGCGGCAGGGTCGCGGCGAGCGTCAGCATCAGCAGGATGGTCTTGCGGCGGGCCGGAACCTCGCCGCGCGGCAGCAGCGCGAAGGTGCTGACCACGGCGCCGGTCATCAGCACGAGCATCACCTCGGGCAACTGAAGCGCGAACAGCGTCGGCAGATAGGACCAGGGCATGTCGGGGACCGACACGATCGCGCCGTCGAACATCTCCTTCCAGGGCTTCTCGAAGAAGTGCGAGAAGTAGGTCAGCGCCTCGAAGGGATTGCCGGGCTCCATGATCGACCACGGCCAGATCAGGCCCATCACGAGATAGCCGAACACAAGGCCGGGCAGCAGCAGGTAGACGACATGGGCGAAGCGGCGGGCCGCCTCGCGAACGCCTTCGGTGCGCAGTTCCTCCAGGAACAGCGGGATGAAGCCGATCAGGGCGTAGACCAGCGCAAGCCCGCCGAGGATGCGGCAGCCGATCGACAGGCCGGCACCTAAGCCGACGATCAGGATCGTGCGCGGCGAAGGCTGCGGATATTCCTCCGCGAGCCGGACGAGGCCCAGCATCAGGATGATCATGGCGACCGCGAAGGGCGCGTCCTTCGGGTTCATGAACATGTGGCCGTAGAAGATCGGGCAGAGCGCGAGCAGAAGCAGCGCAGCGAGGCCTGCGAGCGGCCCGCCGATGCGGCGGCCGAGCCGCCACGTCACGGCAAGCCCGATCACGCCGACGATCGCGCCGACCAGGCGGCGCGTCTCGAACAGTTCGAGCGGAATGACCTTGTGCAGGAGGGCCGCGACCATGTCGAAGCCGCCGCCATACATATAGAGGTTGGCGAAGGAGAGCGCCGCGGTGTCCTTGAAGCCGGAACCGAACATGCGCAGCAACAGATCGGCATATTCAGCGTGGGTGTAGTCGTCCCAGCCGAGCCCGTAATCGCGGAAGGTCAGGCCTGCGATGACGGCGACCGCGGCCAGCACCAGCATGGCGAGATCGTCGCAAGTCCGTTCGACCGAGCGCCGCAGAGGCGTTTCGATCGCCGAAGTCGTGATGGATGTCATGGCTATTGGTGACCCGGAATCCCCTCTCGGCCCTGCTGGTGCGCGCGGGCCTGCTCCCCGGACTCCGTATAGCGCAGTTCCATTACCAAGTAATTGGGCATTATGGCTAAATTCCTGATGCGACGCAGCAAATCCAGAAACTCAAGAGCACTCTAGCAGTAGCGATCCGTAGCTGAAGGGAATGTGAATAAGTCCCTGATTTCCTTCCCTTTAGGAACGCTGATCGCAATTCGTCGTTGGCGAGCAACACAGGAAGACGGTATCGTGGCGTGTGTCGCGTATGGATGCGCGGCCGGGGGTGAGTTCGATGACGTTGGCATTATTGATCGCGGGGATTGTCGCCGTCCTGGCGGGCCTCCTTGCGATCCTGTTTGGCTTCACCGTCAGGGAGTTCAGCCTCGGCAGTACCCTCATAATCTCGGGCACGATCGGCGTCTGCTCCGGAATGTTACTGGCGGGCCTCCATTTGGTGGTGCTGGAACTGAAGGGCATTGCCCGCCGGCTGGCCGGTGCCGCTGCACCGTCCGAAGTGCGCGTCAGGCCCGTGCTGCCGGGTCTCGCGCTGCCCGGCGCGCCTGCGCCCGAGCCTGCTCCGGCGATGCGCGCCGAGCCGACGGCCCCGCCATCGCCGGCCGCGCCGCCGCCATGGCAAGGCGAGGCACCGATGCGCGAGCGGCCGCGCGTCGAGCCGCCACCGGAGCCGGAACCTCCGGCGCCGCCCGCAGCTCCGGAAGCGCCGCGCCGGCGCAACCTGCTGTTCGCCTCGACCTCGCGAAAGGAACGCGAGCGTGCGGAGGCCAAGGCCACCGAGGGCCCGCCGCCGCATGCCGAGCCCGCGGCGCCTGCCGGCCCGGACACGCCGCCTGCAAGCTTCGACGACGCCTGGCCGAAGCCGGATCGTATGCGCCCGCCGGAACCGCCGGCCGCCTCGCGCCGCCCGCCACCGCGCTCGCCCTCGACCTTTGTCGAGGCTACCCCGCCGCCTGCACCCGAGCCGGAGTCGGAGCCGGCGGTCGAGCAGGCGCCCGTGACCGTGCTCAAATCCGGTGTCGTCGACGGCATGGCCTATTCGCTCTATTCCGACGGCTCGATCGAAGCGCAGATGCCGGAAGGCATGATGCGCTTTGCCTCGATCGACGAGTTGCGCGCGCATCTTGACCAGCGCTCCTGAGGACTGCCGGGGCCAAGTAAAGCGCCAGCTTTCTTGTCACTTCGCCAGTCATCAGCCCATAGTCGTCAGTCCTGTATTTTAGCCGAACGTATTGTTGACACGGAATACTTCGAAGTCGTCTCTCCCGTGAGACGCAAGGTGGAGAAAGGTCGGGCCCATGTCGGATGCCGGGGCTAAGAATTTCATTGAGCTGACAGCGAGCATCGTCTCGGCCTATCTCGGCAACAACCCGACGCCGGCCGCGGAGATCCCGAACCTGATCAGCCAGGTGCACGGCGCGCTGGTGCGGGTCTCGTCGGGCCGCGTCGAGGCGGCGCCGCTCGAGCCGGCCAAGCCGGCGGTGTCGCTGAAGAAGTCGATCGCGCCGGACTATCTGGTCTGCCTGGAAGACGGCAAGCGCTTCAAGTCGCTGAAGCGCCATCTGCGCACCCAGTACAACATGACGCCCGATCAGTACCGCGAGAAATGGGGCCTGCCGGCCGACTATCCCATGGTCGCGCCGAACTACGCGGTGGCGCGCTCGCAACTGGCAAAGCAGATGGGTTTGGGACAGCAGCAGCGGAAGCGGAAGTAGAGCCGGCCTCGAATCTCGTAGGGTGGGCAAAGCGAAGCGTGCCCACCATCCGGCTCACAATTGTTGATAGATGGTGGGCACGGCGCAAGTGCGCCTTTGCCCACCCTACGCAGCGCTTCCCACCATGAGGATCTTCAGGTGGCTTCCGCCAGCGCCTCTTTCGCGTCGGTCTTGATGCGCTCGACCATCGAGCGCAGGCCGTTGGAGCGCTGCGGCGTCAGGTGATCGCGAAAGCCGAACTCGTCGAACACCGCGATCGCGTCGGTCGCGAGGATCTGCTGCGGCGTGCGGCCCGAATAGAGCGCGAGCACGATCGCGACCAGGCCGCGCACGATATGAGCGTCACTGTCGCCGCGATATTTCAGGATCGGCGCGCCGCCATCGCGCTCGACCAGCTTCTGGAGCCAGACCTGGCTGACGCAGCCATTCACCTTGTTGGCGGCCGAATGCTCGGCCTCGGGCATCGGTTCCAGGGTGCGGCCAAGCTCGATGACGTACCGGTAGCGGTCGTCCCACTCGTCCAGAATCTCGAAATTGTCCCTGATTTCGTCGATCGTCGTCATGCTGGCCTATCGTTCCCGTTCAGCCCAATATAAGGACGCGAAGCCGTGAAATCGATAGGGTTTGGGGGCTAATTCGCGAGCCCCGGTCCGCGCCATTCCAGCGCGAGGTCGTCCTGGGTCAGGGTGTCGCGCGGCGCCTCGCTCGCAGCGGTGTCGCCTTCGCCGGCCAGCGTGATCGAGCCGGTGTGGTCGGGCGCCTTCTTGTCGCTCTTCTCGTTCTTCTCGTTGGTGATCTGCTCTTTCTTGTCGTTGATGATCTGATAGATCTTCTTCGCGCCGTCCTGGGCGCGCTGGCCAATGATCGACGCGGCCTGTCCGCCGACCTCGCAGGCCGCCGGCTGGCGCTTGCAGAACTGGGTCATGTCGGAGACGGCCGCGGTCGCAGCCTGCACCGCGTCGGCGGCGCCGATCTGCGGCAGCTTCTCCGATTCGGGCGTCTTGTCTCGCGGCAGGAGCACCAGCACCAGCCCGAGCCAGAATGTGATGCGGAGCAGAAAGCGCATCTTATCGACCTGTATGTTAGATCCCGCCGCGGCGATTTCCGCAGAGCGCGTCGGACCTAGCAACTCTCGATAAATCGCAAGTGATTGCCTTGAGCTTAATTCGCGGAATTTTTACGCAAAAAACTTCGAAAATGGCGGCCTCGTAAATTTTCCATTGATGCCGAGCCCCCGTGATCTTGCGGTCTTCCGCATCTACTAATTCGAAACCATGCCGGCCGGGGTGAAACCCTGTGTTCACCATCCTCGCCGAAGACGTCGTCAAATCGTCTAAAAAGCTCCGCGATGACACGCTGTCCGGCGCCGGGCCGTGCCGCCTTAGCACTCGTTTAAGGTCGCTCTGACACGGTGGCTCAACGACAAGGAGGCGTTCCGGCGCGTCTCTCCGACGAATGAGCCGAAGCGCGAGACCCGTGACAGTTTTGAGTATCATCCGCGATTGTCTCGATGCGCTGCTGCATCCCTCCGCGCGTTACGACGCGCTGACGCGAGCGCGCCATCGTGCCTTCATGGCGCCGCGCCTGCTCGGCAGCCTGGCAGCATTTGCCGCATTCCCGATCTATCTCGCCATGCGTGGCGCGCCGAGCGCGGTCGAGGTCGCGGCCTTTGCCTGGCTGATCGCGCCGATCATGTTGTCCTGGTTCCTGTCGCGCACCGGCCGCTACGAAGGCGCGCATGTGCTGTCGTCGCTGGCGCTCGCCGGCCTGATCATGGCGGTCGCAATCACGACCGGCGGCATCGAATCATTCGCCGCGGTGTGGCTGATCGTCGTTCCCCTCGAGGCTGCGCTGTCGGCCTCGCGCCGCGTCGCCGCCTTTGCCTCGCTGCTCGCGCTCTCCTGCGCGGGGATACTGATTTTCGTCGGCCAGCTCGGCTGGCTGCCGCTGGACGCGCCGGGTGCCGCGGAGCGTAGCCTGCTGATGGCGTTCGGCGTCGCCTCGGCCACCCTCTATGCTGCAGGCCTCGCTTTCGGCGCGGAGTCGCTCGCACGCACCGGCGTTGCGCTGCTGTCGCGTGAGGAGGAGCGTTATCGCCTGCTTGCGCGCAACATGAGCGACGTCATCTCGCGGCATCGGCGCAACGGCGCGGTGCAGTTCATCTCGCCGGCCGCCGAGGCCATGCTCGGAATGCCCGTCGCGCAGCTGCACGGCCACGGTCTGTTCGATCGCGTCCATGTCGCCGACCGGCCGGCCTATCTCACCGCTTTGTCCGATGCCGCGCGCGGTAATGTGCGCAGCGTCGAGTTCCGGCTGCGGCGGGAGCCGACCGGCTCGGAGCGCGGCCAGGTTGACTTCATCTGGGTCGAGATGCGCTGCCGGCCGCTCGACCAGGATCTCGGCCGCCAGGATATTGACCGTGATGTCGCACGCGAGACGGAAGTCGTCGCCGTGATGCGCGACGTCACCGATCGCAAGCTCTCCGAGCAGGCGCTCGATCAGGCCCGCAGCGCCGCTGAAGCGGCCGACGCCGCCAAGACGCGCTTCCTCGCCACCATGAGCCACGAGCTGCGCACGCCGCTCAACGCCATTATCGGCTTCTCCGACATGATCGCGCAGGAGCAGGCCCTGATGCTGGGTGCGGCCCAGCGCAAGGAATATGCCCAACTGATCAACGATTCCGGCCAGCATTTGCTGTCGGTGGTCAACGGCATCCTCGACATGTCCAAGATGGAATCGGGCAATTTCGAGATTGCGTCGGAGCCGTTCGCGCCGCGCGCCTCGCTGATGCATTGCTGCAATCTGCTGGCGCTGAAGGCGCGGGAGAACGGCATCGACCTCATCACCGACGCGCCGCAGGACCTGCCTGTCATGACCGGCGATCCCAGAGCCTTCAAGCAGATCGTGCTCAACCTCGTCGCCAACGCCATCAAGTTCACCGAGCGCGGCGGCCAGGTCTCCGTATCAGCCGCGGTGTCGGGGTCGCACCTCACGCTGCGTATCAGCGATACCGGCGTCGGCATCGCGCCCGACGACCTCAAGCGTATCGGTGCGCCGTTCTTCCAGGCCGGCAAGACCTATCAGCGCCGTCACGAAGGCACCGGACTCGGACTTTCGATCGTGAAGAGTCTTGTGGCGTTGCATCTCGGCGATTTGACGGTACAAAGCAGGCTCGGCGAGGGCACCGCCGTCACCGTCAAGCTGCCGCTGGTTTACACGTCGCCGCAAGCCAAACCTGCCGATAGAATGCCGGCCGAGAGCAAGATCGCGACTTTGACGCCGGTGCCGCGCCAGGAACATCACGACCAACATCACGACCAACTTCAGGACCAACCTGCTCTGGTGAAGAAAAGTGCCTAAGAAGTCTGCAAAGGGCGAAGCTGCTCCGCGCCGTCGTGGCGCCAAGGCTGCGGCTGTCGACGTTGAGACCGAGCGCAACCTCGTGATGCGCGTGCTGCTGCACAGTCCCAAGGATACGCTGGCCGGCCTCGTCGCCGTTGCCGCCATCAGCGCGATCGTTGCCAATGCGCTGTTCCTCCAGACCGGAAGGCATCCGGCACCGATGTTCGGCACCGTGATCAATCTTCCCGCGCCGTCGTCCGTGCCGCTGTCGAACCCCTTGCCGCGTCCGCGCCCCGTCGGCGCCGATACCTCGCCGCTCGAGCCGAGAGCGACGGAGTTCCGCGCCGAGCCCAAGTCCGTAGAGCCCAAGTCTGTAGAGCCCAAGCCTGTCGAGAGAGTTGCCGAGAGGGCGCCGGAGAAGCCGGTCGAGGCGACCGCATCGACTCCGCGCTCGGCCGATCCTTTGACCAACCTGGTCAAGCAAACGACGTCGACGCCGTCCTCCGTTGCCGTCGCGCGTCCGCCGGCCCCGATCCCGGCGCAGCAGAGCCCGGCCGTACGGCGTATCGCCGGCGTGCAGCGCGCGCTGTCCGAATACGGCTACGGCAATTTGAAGGTCACGGGCGCGATGAGCGGCGAGACCCAGTCCGCGATCCAGAAATTCGAGCGCGAGCACAAGATGCAGGTCACCGGCCAGGTGTCCGATCGCCTGCTGCGCGAGCTCGCCGCCGCGATCGGTCATCCGGTCGAATAGCGACATTTGTCGTCGTCATTGACGCGGATCAATTGGCCGCGCGTGATCCGCAAGGGGATGCCAGCCCTGCGCCGGCGTGATTTGTCCGGGATCAATGACTGTCGGCGGCGTCAGGGAAGATGATCGCTCATCCTCATCAAGGAAGAGAGGTCATCATGTTCAAGGTCTCGATTCTCGTCTGGATCATGCTGGGTACCGTGCTGGCGGGCGTCAGCCTGATCGTGGTGCTGATGGTGCCGAGCCTTGCCGCGGAGGCGATCAAGAACATCCCCTATGCCGCGGCCATCGGGTTTGCGCTTGCGATGCCGCTGTCATATCTCGTCGCACGCCAGATCGGCGGCGGACAGGGTGCAGGCAAGGCGTAGCGCGCGCGCCGAGACTGGCGGGACGCGTCGTACTGGCCTATCGTCCGACTCATGCGTTTGAAATCCAACATATGGGTCGCGGCTTATTTGCGCCGGTGCCAGAGCGAGGGCGTGTTCGGGGCGGTGCGCCGTCGCGGCGCCGAGGAGGCGGGCGCGGTGTTCGTGAAGGTGTCGCTGCTCGACGGCAATGCGATGCTCTACGTGCCGGCGCCGCAGACCGTCTATGACGACGGCCGGCCCGTCGACCGCTTCTTCGTGCCGGTTGCATCGCAGCCGCTGCCGGAGCCCGCGGTCGAGGAACGGCTGACCAAGGAAATCCGCTTCGATTCGGATGCCTGGATCGTCGAGACCGAAGACCGCGCCGGGCGGCACTTCCTGGAATTGGCGAAGACCTGACTAGTGATCCGACGACCCGCCGGTGCCGGTCCGCACCGTTGGGCTGGAGCCGGGCTGCACGCCGGGCCGCGTCTGGCTTGCGCCCGCACGCGCACGCTGGCGTTCCCCATCGTGCAGCGACGACTGATACTTTGCCCGCGTCACCGCGAGCGCGGAGCCGCGCCAGGCGGCCAGCATCACCAGCGCGGAGCGCTCGCCGAGGCGATCGTAGAGCCGCGACAGCCGGTACACGTTGTTCACGGAGTTGCCGATCTCCGGCTTGAAGAATAAGAGGATGCGCTGGAAGTTCGGGCTCGGCATGTCGAGCGCGCGCGCGGCGACCGCGAGCGCTTCGCCGCCGGGATCGTCGACGATCTCTGCCGCGACGCGCGAGGGCAGGATCAGGCTGTCGCCGAGCTCGTAGGTGAAATTCTCGACGTCGCCCGCGATCGCCGCCATCTCCAGGATCTGGATCGCGCGCTTGGCGCGCACGGTCGGAATCCGCGGCGCGGCCTTCAGCGGCGTCTGCTCCAGATTGTGCAGGATCAGCGCGCGCTGGGACGCATCGGCGTGAAAGAACATGTCGTGGATTTCGGCGGCGTCCGTCGGCTGCATCGCCATGTTCGAGGCCATACGCTGCTCGGCCTCGGTCGGCGCGCGGACCGGGGAGGGCGCGGGCGGGGGCGCCGCGATTTCGCGCGCGAGCGGAACCCTGCGGCCTTCCTGGGCGGCGACCAGCCCGAGCTTCTGCAGGATAGGGACGGGCGTCTGCGGATAGACCGCAAGCCGCGCCTTGACGGCGGCGCGCGTCGCATCGTCGACCTGGTCGATCAGTCGCGTGGCGAGTTCGACGAATTGCCGCTGTTCGTCCTCGCTGTGGACGCGCGTCTGGACATAGAGGTCGGTCAGCACGCGCAGCAGCGTCGGGCGAACATCGACGCCTTCGCGACGGGAGAGGGTCATCAGCCCGTCGAATCCGGGAAACAGCGACTTGGTCATGGAGGCGTACGCAACTCGGAAAAGAGACTTGCGAGTGAGCCTAGCGCAGGTTCTTTTAAAGCCTCGTTAAGGAAAACGAGGCGTGAAGCCGCCCCCGCAATTCAAGGCATTGTCGTGCCGCAACGGGACGGCGCGGCGGGTTCCGTGCGGTTACGGTCCAGAGCACATCTTTACACCCCGTTAACCATGAGCTGATCTTAATGATCCGCATGTTGCAGGGGCGCATTCGGTCGCGAAGAGAGCTGACATGGGGACCATCATCGAATTTCCGGCCGGTCGCCGGGTAGGCTCGTCGGGGGACGTCGCACCGCGCGCGGACATGGGGACGATTCTGATCCTTCCCGTGATCCGCATCGAGCGCGAGGCGGACGAAACCAGCGGCGATCGTGGGCCGGAAGCGGGCACAGCGCCGGGGCGCCGTCGTCGTCGCCGCTAGATCCGGCTTTTGCAATGCCGGACACCATCCACAAGATCCGGCCCTTCGTATCGGCCGTCCTGCTCGCGCTGCTCGGCGCCACGCTCGGGGCCTGTAGCGGCGGCGATTTCGGCCGCACCCGCGCCGATATGCGCAGCGACGACATGCATCGCTGGCTCGGCACCGAGGCCACCGGCAGCGTCGGGTTGAGACCGTCGCAATTCCAGCTCACCGACGAGGAGCGCCAGCTTCGCGACCTCGCCTATCCCCTGATCGAGCCGCCGCTGTCGCGCCCCGCATGGAAGAGCGTGTTCGGCGACTACAAGGCCTTGCCGTCACCGTGGCGGCAGAAGGTCGTGTTCGACCGCACCATGTACGGGCGCACGCTGATCGACGAGCCGCACCGCTCGCACTCCTCGCGCTATGCGCAGCTGATCGAGGACGTGCGCAACGACACCACCCGCTTCGAGCCGTTCTTCGCCTCCGCGATCAAGGTCATCGACCTCGACAGGAAGCGCGATGCCAGCATGGCGCGCGTCTCCGGCCTCTCTCCGAGGGAGAGAGACGACGCGGTCGCGCGCATGCAGGAGAACTCGCTGATCATCCAGTGGGTGCAGCAGTGCCTGGAGCAGCGCGTCTCCTCCTATCGCTGGGCGTTGGAGCGCCTGGTGATCCAGGCGCCCGACGGCATGGCCGCCGACGCCGACCGCCTGATCGGCGAGCTCGCGGCCCAGACCGCCAACCCGCCGGTCCAAGCGCAGCCGCCCTACGGCCGCGCGGTCATCTCGAAGGGCTGAGCGTTTTGCGCGCACTGCGCTGGCGCGCAGTCCGATCGGGCTTGCGCTGCTTCTGAAGCTTCCCGACAAGATCCCTCAGCGCATCCGCCAGCGGCACTGATGCGCGGTAGGCGAGGCCGACTTCGCGCTTGACCTTGACCTCGATCTCGCGCACCGCGACGTCTGGATTGCAGCGCGCCACGCCCTCGGGAACGATGGCGATGCCGACGCCGGCGGCGACCAGCGCCATGGCCCAGTCTTCCGATTGCGCGATCGCCGCGGTCTGGCGCCGCTGCGCGGCGCGGCCGAAGAACTGGCTTTGCTCGCAATGGCAGCGGTCGATCATGGCGGCGCCGGCGAGATCGGCGGCACGGAGCTTCTCCTTCAGCGTCAGCGGATGCGACGGCGGCAGCGCGGCGACATAGCGCTCGCTCCACAGCGCGACGAAATGCTCGTCAGCGCGCAGCATGGTCTTCGAGATGATCCGCGCATCGGCGCGCTCGTCGCTGCCGACGAGGCGCAGCGCGATGTCGCTGCGCGCCGTCAGCGGCTTCAGCAGCGCGATCGTTCGGGGCACGTCGAGCGTGCGCATCAGGCCGAGCGTGACCGTCGTCCTGGTCGCCGGCTTCCTGAACAGGCCGCGCGCGGCGTCCGCCTCGTCGATGATGCGGCGGGCCAGTGCGTGAAACTGCTCGGCCGAGGCGGTGGGCGCGACGCCCTTCTTGTGCCGGATGAAAAGCGTGGTGCCGAGCTCGGCTTCCAGATTGGTGATCGCGGTCGAGATCGACGGCTGCGACACGAAGCAGGCCCGCGCCGCGGCGGTCAGGTTGCGCGCGCGATAGACGGCGGCGAAGTAGCGGAGCTCGCGGATGTCCATAGGATGAGCCTAGAGATATGATCAATATTCAATATTTTACCTATGGATCGGACGATGACAAGAACGCCCTGTTCACAACGGGCGAGGTCCTCCATGAAAATCCATCATCTCAACACCGGGACGATGTGCCCGATGGGCCGCCGCCTGGTAAACGGCACCGGCGGCCTGTTCCAGCGTGCCCGCATGGTCTGCCACTGCCTGCTGGTCGAAACGGGTGACGGGCTTGCCCTGGTCGATACCGGCATCGGGCTTGGCGATATCGCAGCCCCTGACCGGCTCGGACGGCGATGGCTGCGCCAGACCGCGCCAAGGCTCGATCCGTCCGAGACGGCGCTCGAGCAGGTGAAGGCGCTCGGCTATTCGCCCAAAGACGTGCGCCACGTGCTGCTGACGCATCTCGATCGCGATCACGCCGGCGGCGTGCCCGACTTTCCCCATGCCGCGATCCACGTCCATCGCGCCGAATACGACATGGCGGTGCAGAGCAGGCCGGCGCCGCCGCAAGGGCGCTATGTCACCGGGCAGTGGAGCCATGGACCGAGCTGGACGTTCTATGGCGAAGCCGGCGAAGACTGGTTCGGCTTCAAGGGCGTGCGCGCGCTCGGCGACAAGGAGGCGGACATCCTGATGATCCCGCTCGCCGGCCATACGCTCGGCCATTGCGGCATCGCGGTCCGATCAGGCGACACATGGCTGCTGCATGCCGGCGACAGCTATTTCCATCACGGCCAGCTCGCGGCATCCCCGCGCATGCCGCTGGTGCTCGGCTATTTCCAGCGCCGCGCCGACATGGACCGCACGCAGCGGATCGCCAACCAGGCGCGGCTGCGCGCGCTGAAGCTCTCCCACGGCGGCCGCGTGAGGATCGTCAACAGCCACGATCCCGTCGATTACGAGAACTGCCGGTGCGGGACGCACTGAGTGCGCGCCGGACCCGTCAACGCTTCATGCGCGCAGACGTCCGACGCTTAGGTCCCCCGATGCGCGCGCGTGAGGCGGCCGCCGGCCGCCCTCGCAAGCCCGAACGGCGCGCCGGCTTTTTCCGGCTGGCGTGTTATTTTCGAAAATGACCGGGACGCCAGCCGCCGCGCGTCGGGATCACGGCGATTTCCTATCTTCGTCCTTCCGATGGTAGCCGGCCGATTCCACTTCAGGAGAGATCTTCGCGCGACGACCGCCTTGCAATAATTTTCGTAAACAGTATTATTTTCGAAAATGCAGTTTGGGGAGGCGGGGCGAAATCATGAGGGCGGTGCTGGTGCGTCAGCCGGGTGGGCCGGATGCACTCGAATTGGTCGAGCTCCCGGTGCCCGTGCCGGGCGCCGGGCAGGTGCAGATCCGGGCCGAGGCGTTCGGGGTCGGGCAGCCCGACGCGCTGATCCGGCGCGGCGTCTACAAATGGATGCCGCCGCTGCCGGCCAATCCCGGCAATGATGTCGCGGGCCGCATTTCCGCGCTCGGGCCCGGCATGGAGGGGCTTGCCGTCGGCCAGAAGGTGCTGCTGAGCGCGCGCGACCTGTCGCAACGTGGCGGCTGCTACGCCGACTACGTGGTTGCCCCCGCGGACGCCGTTCACGCATTGCCCGACCATGTCGATCTGCAAGCCGCCGTGTGCCTGTCGAACTATCAGGTGGCCTACGCACTCCTGCACGAATGCCGCCACCCACGCGCGCCGGCAAGCGTGCTGGTGATCGGCGCGGCCGGCGGCGTCGGCACCGCGCTGGTGCAGCTCGCCAAGCTCGCGCAGATGACCGTGATCGGCACGGTCTCGACCGAAGAGAAGGCGGAGTTCGCGAAGGCGAACGGTGCCGATCACATCATCTTCTACCGCCGCGAGGATGTCGTGGCGCGAACCCGCGAGCTGACCAACGGCGAGGGCGTCGGCCTCGTGCTCGATCACGTCTGCGGGCCGGAGTTCACCGCCTATCTCGGCGCGCTCGGCAAATGGGGGACGCTGCTCTCCTACAACGCCTTCGCGGGCCTTCCGGAAGAGAACCTGATGGCGGCGATGCGCAATCACCTCGACATCTGTCCCGCCGTGCGCTGCTTCTCCTTCCACATCTACGACCACGATCGCGACGGCCGCCGCGCCCTGATGCGCAGCGTGATCGAGGCCCTGAGCCGCAATGCCATCAAGCCGGCCGTCTCGGCGGTCCTGAAGCTGGACCAGGTCAGGCAGGCCCACGCGCTGCTCGAGCAGGGCTCGGCGCTCGGCAAGATCATCATGACGCCATGAGGGGATGGACGGCACGATGACATCACACGCCGAACTTCGCTCGTGCGCCCGTTCGGAGCATGCCGCCATCTTCTGAATGCGCCGGGTTCGCCCGTCAGGCGGCCCGGCCTGGAGAACGTCGCCTTCGCTGCGGCCAACGATAGAACGGTCAAAAAAGGGAGAACGCATCCATGCGATGGATGAGACGGCTTGCTGCGGCAACGTTTCTGCTTGGCGGGTTTCTCGCCGCCGGCACAGTGGCACTTGCGGACAATTATCCGTCGCGCCCGATCCGCCTGCTGCACGGATTTGCCGCAGGCGGCGCGGCCGACACGCTGTCGCGCATCATCGCCGACGGGCTCGCGAGACGGCTCGGGCAGCCGATCATCGTCGAGGCCAAACCGGGCGCCGGCGGCAACCTCGCGGCGGATGCCGTCGCCAAGGCGGCGCCTGACGGCTACACGCTCGGGCTCGTCACCGGCGCCCACGCGATTTCCGCGGCGACCTACAAGAGCCTCGCCTACCAGCCCGCGGACAGTTTCGAGATGATCTCGACGCTGGTCTACTACGCGCTCGTCATTGCCGTGCGCAGTGACTACGCGGCGAAGTCGCTGGGCGAGCTCGTCGCCATGGCGAAGGAGAAGCCCGGCTCGCTCAGCTTCGGTTCGGTCGGTTTCGGCAGCACGCATCACCTTGCGGGCGAGCTGCTGAATGCAACGGCCGGCATCGAGATCGTGCATGTGCCGTATCGCGGCGATTCGCAGTCCGTCACCGCGCTTCTCGGCGGAGAGGTTCCGGTCATCGTCGGCACGCCGGTCCTGCTCGCGCCGCAAATCCAGAGCGGCGCGATCCGCGGCCTTGCGGTGACCTCGCCGACGCGGACTGCGCTATTGCCTGACGTCCCGACGGTTCAGGAGGCCGGCATCAAGGGATACGACGTGCGCACCTGGGCCGGCCTGCTGGCCCCGAAGGGAACGCCGCCCGCCATCATCGCCGCGCTCAATGCAGCGACGCTCGATGCGCTCAAGGACCCAGACCTCAGGCAACGTCTGGAGACGGCCGTCGGCGGCGAGGTCCGTGGCGGCTCGCCGGCGGAGATGAAGGCGCTGATCGAAACCGAGATCACCAAATGGTCGGGCGTGGTCGAGCGGGCGAAGATCCCGAAGATCTGATCCACGGGGGCCGCAGCGCCGCTGCTGCGGCCCCCGTCAGATGCCGTCTTCTCCTATCTGCCGGAGCCGGCCTCCTGGGTTGTCAGCAGGCGGTGCTTCACCGTCCGCGCAATCGCCGCAGGTGCCTCTTCGGGAATCGCAAAACAGGAACTCGCGTTGATCTCGCACAGGACGTAAGTGTCGGCGCCTGCCGCGTTGCGAGGTCCGTAGAGGAAGTCCGCGTCCCAGATCACCGGCAGCGAGGATTCATCGATGTCGAGCGTGTCCATCATCTGCGGCGTCCATTCGTTCTCCATCGATCTTCGCAGCGCCTGGAACGGTGGAGCATCGGGTCCGTGCATGATGCGCGGGCCGGGTTGCGCCTCCGCTGCATCGGGGCCTTCCGGCGGCGGCGGGATCAAGGCCTTGATCCGTTGCTGGCCAAAGCCCGCGACCTTGGAGCCGCTCATGTAGCAGCGGATCATCCCGTCGGGCAGGCGCGATTGAAATGCCTGATCGATGATGCAGCCGCCCCAGCCGAAATAGGGTTCGCACCGGGCGATGAAGGCATCGAGCGGCATGTCCTCAGGCAGGCTGCCGCGCGTTGCATGGAGGACGCGAACCATGGCGCTCGCCTCTGCAATGGCCTCCACTTTCCAGACGCCCTGGCCTCCATTGCCGCGGTTTTGTTTCAGCACGCGCGGTCCGTCGGTCTGAAGGCGCGACGGAAACTCGGCGCGGAAGCTTGCGGCCGTGTCGTAGCGATGCGTGTCGGCGCCCCAGCCCAGGTGGCGCGTTCTGTAAAGGACTTCCTTGACGCCCATCTTCAGGATGACGTCCGGGTGCGCGCTCACCCATGGCCCTCGCGCCGCGACGTCGCGGAGCAGGGGATCGAGGTCAGCGCGTGTCTTGCCTTGATGGATCGGGTCGACCCAGACGAGCACGCCGTCGACCGCAAGCAATTGATCGCGGACGGCGTCGGCAAAGGTTTCGTCGTAGATGACGGGCCGGGCTTCGATGCCGGCGGCGGCGAGTGCCTCGAAGACGCGGACGAAGCGGCTGTTCTGCGGTGTGGCATCCGCCCGCGCGGCGGCATCGCCGCGTGAGAGGATGGCAACGGTGGATCGGAGAGGAAAGTGTTGTTCGGTATCCATGCGCAAGCTCCACGAAGTGCGTGCTGCGCAGAGCTTGGACCGAAGTCTCATGGGGGGTCTGCATTGCCCCCATGCGGACGACCTTACGTGAGATCGGCCTCGGCTTTCAAGACGGTCGCGCGGTTCCACCCGGGGCCTACCCGGTGCTTTCGCGCGACGCGCAGGTTGACAGCTCGGCGTTCCGGGTTTTCTATTTCAGGCAACGGGGATGTGCGATCTCCCCGTGAGGCGTCATGCCCAAGAATCGCGTCCTGATCGTCACCAAGGGCGCAGCATGTCACCCCACACTCCGAATTCATCTGACAGATCGTTTCGGCTCATCGCTCCCGCGCGGCGCGCCGGAGCCTGTCGGCGCGCATACCGACAAGGGCGTCCCGGCGGACCTGCGTCAGGGGCGTGACCTCTCGATCTGCGCCATTTGGAAGGGCAGCGTCGCAAAAGCGGACTTCACCTGGGGCGGGACATGACCGGGAGAACGACCATGCGAACATGGACAATCTTTTTCACCTTCCTGTTTCTGGCGATCGCGGCTGGCGTGCCGACCGCACGCGCGCTGACTCAAGACGAGTTGATCGCCAGGATCCAGGCGGCTGGCTACACGCAGGTCAGCGAGATCAAGTCGACGGCGGAGGGGACGACCGCCAAGGCGGTCAAGAACGGCAAGCCGGTGCGGCTCCTTATCGACGGTGCCGGCCAGATCAAAGAGCAGAACTGAACTCCGGAAACCGGATTTCGCTCGAGGGAGCAGATCAATGCGAAGTGCAATTCTGCCGCTGATGGGCATCGGCGCATGCTTCGTCGCGACCGCTCACGCGCAGGATGTCGACTGGCAGAAGGTCGATGATGCGCTGGGCCGAAAGCCGGCCGTCGCCGGCGACGTGCATCGTTATGGCTTTCCCCGCACCGACCTCACGGTGACGCTCGACGGCGTCACCATCAAGCCTTCGCTGGCGCTGGGCGGCTGGGTCGCGTTCAAGCCCGCGCATGGCGCCGTCATGGCAATGGGCGATCTGGTGCTGCTCGAATCGGAAATCAACCCGGTCATGCAGAAGATGATCGAGAGCGGGTTGGAGATTACGGCTGTTCACAACCATCTGCTCGGCGCGGTCCCGGCGACATTCTACATGCATGTGGCCGGGCACGGTGATCCGCTCAAGATCGCGACCGCCATCAGGACCGCGCTTGCCGAGAGCAAGACGCCTATGTTGGCGCCGGCTCCGGCGGTCCCGCCGCCTGCCATTGATCTCGACACGGCCAAGCTCGATCAGATCATCGGCGTCAAGGGGCAGGCCAACGGCGGTGTCTATCAGTTCAACGTTCCCCGCCGCGATCCGATTACCGAGCACGGAATGCAGTTAAGTCCCGTCGGCCCCATGGGCGTTGCGACCGGTGTCAACTTCCAGCCGACCGGCGGCGGCAGGGCGGCCATCACCGGCGACTTCGTGCTGATCGGCGACGAGGTGAATCCCGTGATCATGGCGCTCCGGTCCCATGGCATCTCCGTAACGGCGCTTCATAGCCACATGCTGGACGAGCAGCCGCGTCTTTTCTTCATGCACTTCTGGGCGAACGACGACGCGATCAAGCTCGCCAATGGCGTGCGTGCCGCGCTCGACAAGACGGCGAGTACGAAGAACTGATGTCCGATCTGTATCGGTCTCTGATCGGGCCGTCGGGGCGAAATGCGTTCTTCGTTCGTGCCTACCTGGCTTCGATCACCTCGCCGTCCTCCTTCACAAACCGGCCGAGGGGATTGTCCAGGAGGTCGACGACGGCTTCGGAGGGCCGGCACAGTCGCGTGCCCTTCGCCGTCACCACGATCGGACGATTGATCAGAATGGGATGTGCCATCATCGCGTCGAGCAGTTCATCGTCCGTCCATTTGGGGTCGGCAAGGCCGAGCTCCTTGTACGGCGTCCCCTTCTCGCGCAGCAATGCGCGGACCGATATTCCCATCGCTGCGATAAGTTGCTTGAGCGTTTCGCGCGATGGTGGGGTCTTGAGGTATTCAATAACGGTGGGCTCGGCACCGCTCTGCCGGATCATCGCGAGCGTGTTGCGCGAGGTTCCGCATTCAGGATTGTGATAGATCGTGACGCTCATCGGAATGTCTCCGCGATTGGGACCGGGGTCTGGCTCGTGATCGTTGTGTTGCGCGCGGTTGGCGGCTTATGGCGACGTCACTGGCGGGCCTCCGCCGGCGTGGAGACCTTGCCGGCACCGGCTTCGTACCAGCCTCTGGTCGCCTTCACGATGCGGACGACGGACAGCATCACCGGGACCTCGACAAGGACGCCGACGACGGTCGCAAGCGCCGCGCCGGAGTCGAGGCCGAACAGGCTGATCGCGGCAGCGACCGCCAGTTCGAAGAAATTGCTCGCGCCGATGAGGGCGGCTGGAGCGGCAACGCACCAGGCCACGCCGAACCGCCGGCTGAGCCAATAGGCCAGGCCCGCATTGAAATAGACCTGAACGAGGATCGGGACGGCGAGGATCGCGATGACGCCGGGCTGCCTGACGATCTGTTCTCCCTGAAAGCCGAACAGCAAAACCAATGTCGCCAGAAGCGCGGCGAGCGAAAGAGGCTGCAGCGTCCGCAGGCTGCGGGCGAAGGCATCGCCGCCCTTTTGCAGCAGCACCCTTCGCCACGCTTGCGCGACGATCACGGGGACCACGATGTAGAGCAAAACCGAGAGCAGCAGCGTGCCCCAGGGAACGCTGATGGAGGCGACCCCGAGCAGCAGTCCGACCAGCGGTGCAAACAGGAAAACCATGATCACGTCGTTGAGCGCGACCTGGCTCAGCGTATAGTGCGGCTCCCCCTCGCACAAATTGGACCATACGAACACCATCGCGGTGCAGGGCGCGGCGGCCAGCAGGATCAGGCCCGCGATGTAGGACGGGATCTGGCCCGCCGGCAGCATGGGTGCGAACACATGGCCGATGAAGAACGAGCCGAGCAGCGCCATCGAGAATGGCTTGACAGCCCAGTTGATGAAAAGGGTGACGCCGACGCCGCGCCAATGCTCACGGACCTGGCCCAGCGAGCCGAAGTCGATCTTCAGCAACATCGGCACGATCATCAGCCAGATCAGCACCGCGACCGGCAAATTGACTTTGGCAATCTCGGCGGTCGCGACCGCACCGAAGAAGCTGGGCATGATATGTCCCAGCGCCACGCCGGCAACGATGCAGAGCGCGACCCAGAGGGTCAGGTATCGTTCGAACAGTCCCATCAGCCTGCCTTCGGCGTTGAATGGCTCGCACCATCGGCGCGGCCGATCTCGCGCAGCCTGGTGCCGAGCGAGAGCTTGTCGATGCTCCTCAGTGGAAGATTCACGAAGGTGTCGATCCGGTTCTTGAGGTAGCGGAACGCGGTGACGAACGCCGCCTGCTTCTCCAGATCGGTGCCCTCGGCTGCGGCGGGATCCTCGATGCCCCAGTGCGCGGTCATCGGCTGCCCCGGCCAGATGGGGCAGACCTCGCCGGCGGCATTGTCACAAACGGTGAAGACGAAATCCATCACCGGCGCATCGGGAGCAGCGAACTCCAGCCAGCTCTTCGAGCGCATCCCGTCGGTGGGATAGTCCATGCTTTCCAGCGTGCGCAGCGCCAGCGGGTGGACCGCGCCTTTCGGGGTGCTTCCGGCGGAGAATGCCTGAAAGCGGCTGGCTCCGTCCTTCCTGAGGATCGACTCGGCGAGGATCGAGCGTGCTGAATTGCCGGTACACAGGAACAGGACATTGTAGATTTGATCAGGCACGGATACGCCCCTTTCGCTTTGGAGAGCAGCAGGCTTGGAGGCTTTCGACGACCGGCTCGCAAACTTCCGGTCGCCCGCCGCAGCAATCCCGAAGCAGGAAAACCGCGACGTCGCGAAACTCGGCGAGGTTGGCGCGATAGACGATCGAACGGCTGCGCCGCTCGGAGGTCACGAGGCGCGCGCGCGTCAAGATCGACAGATGGGCCGAAAGCGTGTTGGGCGGCACTTCCAGCTGGCGCGCGAGGTCGCCTGCCGCAAGGCCATCGGGCTCATGTTTGACCAACGTCCGGAAGGCCTCCAGACGGGTCGATTGGGACAGCGCCGCGAGGGCGAGAACGGCTTCTTCAGCTTCCATATATCCAGATTTATGGAATTATTAGATGCTCGTCAATCCGAAATCCGGAGGGCCCGTCAAGCGTCGGAAGGAGCTATTCGGCCGCATTGGCTTGAGGGCATCGATTGGCGCGCATCGCAAATTACCGCATCAAGTGGAAATCATGGCGGGCGGGTGCCAACGGCGGCCACAGAAGCGCGCGAACGATAAGCGGAATACCAACGGCCAGCGGTATCAGCCAGTACATGAAATGGGGCAGGTCCTTCCAAAGCGGAAGCTGCCTTCCGTTGTCTACGTAGAAAGCAACCAGCACCAGTATGTACGACAGGCCCATCCCAGCTATATGCAGCCTGACCCAATACCACCAGCGGCGCCGGAGCGCGGTGCGCCCGATCCAGGCGCAAGTGAATGACAACACACCGAGTACGAACAAGTGATAGTTTTCGGCCCAGCGCATAAGTGACAGTAACGTCGCGGACGCGACGAGCGCCAGCAGGGACCAGAAATAGGTCGTCCCAAGCCTCGAATGACGCCCGCGACGCTTCTCACTCAACATCGCGATTGCGCCGATCGCAACGCACGCAAGGCCCAGGGGAATATGCAGCCCCAGGACCACCGCCAGAAAGAAGGCGTCGGTCGAAGGAATTTCGATGCCAGCCACGATGGTCGTTTCTCCGCCTGTCATGGCGTTGCTCCCATCTTGCAGTTCATCATCGACTCGGCCGACGAGAACGGTCGTTTGACGGCGAATGCGCCGGCGCCGCAGACAATGCAAAGCATGCAGCAACCGATCAGGACGGCCGCATAGCTTCCGGCCCAATCGACGCTTGCCGCGAAAGGCAGTGGGCCGAATGCTGCGCCGGCAATGCCGAAGACGAACGACGCGCCCCTGATTGCGCCGAGATGGTCGCGGCCGAAATACTGCGCATAGCCGGCGGCGTTGATGGCTTGCTGCGAACCGTACGCCCCTCCCAGACTCAGCGCGTACAGCACACTGATGGCGACGCCGCTGCTAAACGCCGGAAGAGCCGTCGCCAGCGCAAGCATGAACATCGCGAGCGGAACCAGGTGCCGGGGTTCATAGCGATCCACCAGAAATCCGGTGCCGAGTGTCGCAACGGCTTGAACGCCGGCAAGAAGCGACAGCAGTAGCAGCGCGTCGCTGTGTGCGATCCCGGCCGTCCGCATGATTGAGAAGTGATTGAGCAAGAGCGCGGTGCCGATGGCATTGGTGAGAAAGCCTGCCGCGCACAGCAGCCAGAATACGCCGGTACGGAGCGCCTGCTTGTGCGTAAACGAAGGCTCCTCCCGTAGATCTTGCGTAGTCGGCGGTAGCCCGGCGTCCGTGCTGAGGCCGTATTTCTCCGGCCGATCGCGAAACAGGGCAGCCGCAACCGGCAGAATGGTGAGTGCAACAAGTCCGGCGAGGGCGAGATAGGCGCCTCGCCAGCCGTAGAGCGAGATCAGGCTATCGATCAGCTTCGGGAAGGTCATGGAACCGGCCGCGAGTCCGAGACTGGCTGCTGCAGCGGCAATCCCGCGCCGACGTACGAACCATAGATTGACGACCTGCTGACTGACGAGGCTGAGGCCGCCGATCGCAGCGCCGCGCAACAGCGCGAAGCCGATGAGCAACATCATTGCTGTTTGAACAGCCGCCATGAGCGTGCAGGCCAGGGCGAGGCCACCGGCGATGATGGTCGCCGTTAGGCGCGGTCCGCGCCGGTCGATCCAGCGACCGATCACGGGTGCCGGCAGGATTCCCGCAAGCGTTCCCACTGCATAAGCGATTGAGGCTGATGTGCGAGAGATTCCGAGATCGGCGGTGATGGGGTCGAAGAAAACGGAAACGCCTGCCGTTTGGCCGGGCAGCGTCATGAACGAGCCGAATGTGCCCGCGCCCAGTACGATCCAGCCATAATGGAGAGCCGACGTTCGGGGGCTCACCATCCGCATCTGATCAACTCGCCCGGCGTGTCGCCGCCGCCGGCGCGTCACTCGCAAATCCCTCGCAGCAATGCTCGCGCAAGAACGCGATGACTCCGTCCATGCGATCGTATCGAGCGCGGCAGATCACCGTGCGCCCGTTTTTTTCCTGTGCGACGAGGCCAGCGGTGACCAGCCCGCGGAGATGAAAGGCGAGCGTCGAGGCCGGTACGTCGAGGCGGGTCTGGATATCGGTGATGCTAAGGCCGGGCGGCCCGGCTCGAACCAGCAGCCGATATATGTCCAGGCGCGTCAAATTGCCTAGTTCCGCCAGACAGCGCGCAGCGATTTTCCGGTTCATGGGTTCCACGATACCGCAAACCCTAGGGAATTACAACTATAATGCTAGTTTTATGGTCTGATGGAGGTCGAGCTCCGAAAGTAACACGACCTTTGTTGGCGCGTTGGCGCCAAACGACTAGAATGGGTCTTGTCTTGCGATCGAGGAAAGCCGGCAATGCAAACGCAATCGGTTATTACGTGTCCGGTCTGTCATCACGCGTCAGCCGAGACCATGCCGACTGACGCCTGCCAGTTCTTCTACGATTGCAAGGGGTGCGGGGCCCGGCTCAAGCCCAAGAGCGGCGATTGCTGCGTCTTTTGTTCGTACGGATCGGTCCCTTGTCCGCCGATCCAGCAGAACGGAAAGTGCTGTTGATGCCAGCCTCTGCCGGAGCGGTCTCAACTGTATTTCCAATATTCTAGAAATACAGTTGACCGCGCCGGCGGCTCGGTGCATTGTCTCGTCATGAAGATCGACGACGCAGCAGCACGCCTGGAAGCCCTGGGTAACCGGACACGGCTTCAGATCTATCGGGCCCTGGTCCGGGCCGGACGGTCGGGCATGCCCGTCGGCCGCTTGCAGGACAAGCTGAAGATCCCGGCCTCGACGCTGTCGCATCACATCAAGTCTCTGGTCGCGGTCGGACTCATCAGCCAGGTCCGCGAATCGACGACCCTGGTCTGTCACGCGAACTATGACTTGATGCGGGGCCTGGTCGATTTCCTGGCGGCGGAGTGCTGTGCGGACGAAGCCGGATGCAAGGGCGCCCGGACGGCGGCCTGATTTTTTCGGCTCGGTTATTCGAAATTTCTAGAATTATAGGATGACAAGATGCGTGATGGGAAGATGGTAGCTATCGTCGGGGCAGGGCCCGTCGGCCTCGCTGCGGCCGCGCATGTGCTCGCACGGGGCATGTCGCCCGTCGTGCTGGAGGCCGGGCCGGAGGCTGGACATGCGATCCGCCAGTGGCAGCACGTGCAGCTGTTCTCGCCGTGGGAGTACAACATCGACAAGGCCGCCGCGCGTCTGCTCGCGCCGACGGGATGGAATTCGCCGGACCCTCAGTCCTATCCGACCGGCGGCGAGTTGCTCGATCGATATCTCACGCCGCTTGCGACGCGAACGCCGCTGCGTGAGGCGATCCGGACCTCCAGCCGCGTCTCGGCGATCAGCCGTGTCGGCTTCGACAAGGCCAGGACCAGGGGACGCGAGCAGGCGCCGTTCGAGATCCGCTACCGGAACGGCCGCGGCCCCGAGGTACTGCGCGCGGATGCCGTGATCGATACGTCAGGCACATGGTTCTCCCCCAATCCGGCCGGGAGCAACGGTTTGACGGCGATCGGCGAGCCCGAGTGCGCCGGCCGCGTCGCCTACGGCATGCCGGATGTGCGAGGCGCCGCTCGTTCCAGATATGCCGGGAAGACCGTTGCCGTCCTGGGCGCCGGCCATTCCGCCGTGGGTACGCTGATCGATCTCGTGCATCTCGCGGGCGAGGTGCCAGGTACGCAACCGGTCTGGCTCTTGCGCGGCGCCGATCCCGCCAAGGCTTTCGGCGGCGGCCGCAACGACAAGCTGGCCGCGCGCGGCGAGCTCGGCACCGCCTTCGCCGCGCTCGTTGCCGCCGGGAAGATCAGGATCGAAACCGAATTCGGCGTCACGCACCTTTCGGACTCCGAAGGCCGGCTCAAGATCGCCGCGGGCGCCTTGAGCGGTGCGCGACAGGTGATCGCGGACGAATTGATCGTGTCGACCGGTTTCCGTCCCGACTTTTCGTTCCTGTCCGAGCTGCGCCTGCGGCTCGATCCCGCCATCGAGGCACCGGTCGCGCTGGCGCCGCTGATCGATCCCAACGAACATAGCTGCGGCACGGTGCGCCCGCACGGCGCCCGCGAGCTCGCGCATGATGAGCCGGGTTTCTACCTGGCCGGCATGAAGTCCTACGGCCGAGCGCCGACCTTCCTCATGATGACGGGTTATGAGCAGGTCCGCTCGATCGTGGCCGATATCGCCGGCGACAAGCGCGCCGCGGCGAGAGTCGAGCTTGTGTTGCCCGAGACCGGCGTCTGTACGCGCGGCGGCCTTGAGACCGCTGCCGCCGCGTCGGGATGCTGCGGCGGACCGGCGAAGGACGTTTCGTCGGCCTGCTGCGCCGCCGACGAAACCGCGAAGACGTCGGGCGCTTCGGGGTGTGGCTGCTCATGAGGCACTCCGCTCCGCACCCGCTCGCCGAAGGACCGGCGCTCGGCACCCTGCCAACCCCGGCGCTGTCTTCCCCGCAATGGAGGGCAAAATTCGAAGCTTGAGCGGCCGGTCTCTGATTGCGGTGATGTGCATCGGCCAGGTCGGCAACCTGCTGCCGCATGTGACGCTGTCCGCGAACCTGGCGCAGCACCTGATGCCGGCGTGGGGACTTTCCGCGGCCGAAGGCGGCCTGATGGCAAGCGGCTATGCGTTCGGCTACATGCTCGCAGTGCCGGTGCTGACGACGCTGACCGACCGGATCGATGCGCGGCTGGTCCTGCTCTGGGGCTCGATCGTCAGCGGGCTCGCCACCGCGGCGTTCGGCATGTTCGCGCAGGGGTTCTGGTCGGGCACGGCGATCTGGTCGCTTGCAGGGCTCGGATTTGCGGGCGCCTACATGCCCGGCCTGAAAGCCCTGACCGACCGGCTTCCCGCGGGCGACACCTCGCGGGCCGTCACGCTGTACACGTCGAGCTTCTCGGTGGGTGTCGGCCTCTCGTTCCTGGTGGCGCAACTGATCGCCGACAGGTGGGGTTGGCGGACGGCTTTCCTCGTGACCGGCTTCGGTCCGGTCGCAATGGTCGGCGCGTGCCTCCTGATCGACCCGCGGCGACCCGTGCCGAAAGCCGGGCGTCTGCTGAACTTCGCTCCCGTCTTCGCCAACCGCGAGGCGCTCGGATACATCCTCGGCTATGGTGCGCACTGCTTCGAGCTCTATGGCATCCGGCCTGGCTGGTGGGGTTCTGGACCTTCGTCGTCGCTCATCAGGGCGCGCCGGCCTGGTTGAGCCCCGTTGTGCTGAGCTTCTGCTTCGCGGTGATCTCGATGCCCGCTAGCATCCTTGGCAACGAGGCGGCGCTGAAATTCGGCCGCCATCGCGCGATCACGATCGTGATGATTGCGTCGGCTTGCGTCGCGCTGGTCATTGGCCTCAACGCGACGGCCCCGGCATGGCTGCTCGCACTGCTGCTGCTCCTCTATGGCCTGACCGTGCCGGCCGATTCCGGCGCGTTGACCGCGGGCATGTCGGCCGCCGCCGCATCCGAACATCGCGGCGCGACGCTCGCCTTGCACTCGACGGTTGGTTTCGGCCTGTCAGCGGTTGGCGCGTGGGGGACCGGCGCTGCGCTCGACGCGGCCGGAGGCCCGCAGAGCGCGACCGGCTGGCTGCTGGCGTTCATCGTCCTCGCCGCCGGCATCGCGCTGGGGCCGCTCGCGCTGCTGTGGGCGCGGAGCGGCGCCGACGGGGGCCGGAAGCGGACAATCAAACGGGCAGGACTAGAACGTCTCTGATGCCTCGCTCGCGCCGTCATCGTCGGCCTGGAGGATGGTCTCCGACAGCAGCGCAGCGGCTTTCTGCAGCGGAGCGATGAACCGATCCAGCTCGGCGAAGCTCACGCGGGCCACGGGAACGGAGACGCCGAGGCACGCGATCAGTTCGCGATCCGGAGACAGGATGGGAACGGCGCAGCCGACGACCCCCCGCACGTACTCTTCGTTGGTCTTGGCCCAGCCGCGTTTGCGCGTCTCGTCGAGGACTTTCATCAGGCTTTCGACGTCGACGATCGTCGTCTCGGTGTATTTGGTGAGCGTGAGTGCGCGGCACAGCTTCTCGCGCGCTCGCTCCGGCAATCGACTCATGTAGATCTTGCCGGTCGACGTGCAGTGGAGCGGTGCCGCTTCGCCCGGATTGAATTGGAGCCCCTGCGGTTGCGACACGCGGACGCTGTCGACGTAGGCGACGACATTGTCCCGCACGACACCGATCTCGCATTGCTCGCCGATTTCGGCCGCGACTGCGCGGAGCACGGCGTGCCGGCGCGCGGTGCGGAAAGCTGCGCCGATGACCTTGGCCGACAGCGTGACCAGCTGGTTGCCGACCACGTAGCGCTTCGTTCCCAGAGCTTTCTGAAGAAGCCCGCGCTGCTCCAGATTGCCGATCAGGCGATGCGCCGTCGGCAGCGGGAGAGCCAGCGCGTTGGCGATTTCCGCAACCGAGACAGCTCTGACTTGACCGGCGACATGGCCAACGATGGCGAAGGCCCGGTCGAGCGGTCCGTCGGAATTGGTTTGCGGCATCTACTCATCCTTGCGTGACATCCCATATAATTATCATTTTTCGGAATAAATACTATTGAAATATGAAAATTACTCTTGGCCGCACCGGCGGAGTGCTCATATCGTTGGCGCCGCCGAAAGGTGATCAGGATTTGTGCAGCGCAGCCAGAGCCCTGCCGGGCGCGCTCATCAGGAGAGTGGGATGTCTCGCCATTACGACGTCGGTGCCGTGCGGAAGGAATTTCCGGCTGTCGAGCGCATCACCTATCTCGACGCCGGCTTCCAGACGCCGCTCGCGCGCCCGGTCAAGGCGGCGATCGATCTCTTCCTCCGCGAGGGCCTTGAGACGGCCGGCCCCAAGAGCGTGTGGCTCGATCGCGTCGAGCAGACCCGCGAGAAGCTGGCGCGGTTTCTCGGCGTAGCGGCCGACGAGATCGCCTTCACCAAGAACACCTCGGAAAGCATGAACATTGCCGCCAACGCGCTGCCCCTGCGCGCCGGCGACAAGGTGCTGATGATCCATGGCGATCATCCCAACAACGCCTATGCGTTCCTCAATCTGCGGCGCAAGGGCGTGACGGTCGAGTTCGTGCCGATGACGGAGATCGTGAACGCCGACAGCCTTCGTCCGCACATCGACGCGAGCACGCGGGCGATCTCGATGTCGCAGGTGACCTTCCACGCCGGTCATCGTTTTGACGTCGAAAGCATCGGCGCCCTCTGTGACGAGAAGGGGCTCTATTTCGTCGTCGACGTCATGCAGGCGATCGGCGTCGTGCCGATCGATGCGAAAGCCATGCGGGCGACCTTCATCGGGTCGGGCAGCCACAAGGGCTTGCTTGTGCCGCAGGGGCTTGGGCTGCTGTATTGGGACAAATCGAGGATTGAGCTCGAGCCCGCCTATCTCGCCGCCGCCAGCCTTGCGGAGGTCCCGGCCGATCTCATCGCCCGGCCCGACCAGCTCGAGCTGGCCCCGAGCGCGCGCCGCTTCGAGCTCGGCAATTTCAATCTTCCGGCGATCCATGCGCTCGGTGCCTCCCTCGACATGATCGAAGCGCTCGGCGTGCAGAACATCCAGAACCATTGTCTCGATCTCGGCGATCATCTCATCGCGGGGCTCGACGCGCTGGACGTTCGTCTCGTCGGTCCCCGCGATCGGCAGCACCGCGCGCCGCACATCTACGTCATCGCGCTTCCTGCGGGCGAATGGCTCGGTCATTTCGAGCAGAATGGCGTCCGCGTGTCGCCGGAGCGCGATGGCATTCGCGTGTCGTTCGGGATGTTCAACACTTTCGCCGATGTCGATCGCCTGATCGACATCATCAAGCGGCGCGGCGTGAAGCCGTCGTCCAGGGCCGCCTAGGCTGTTCTTCAGAGGGGAGATGCACATGACGAGTTTTGCGCGTGTATGGGGCGGCCTAATCGGCCTTGCGGCCGTCGGCACCCTCGCTGGGCCGTCGATCGCGGCCGACAGCCCCACGCTCGCCAAGATCAAATCGAGCGGTGCCATCACCATCGGCCACCGCGAGGCCTCCATTCCGTTCTCGTATCTCGGTCCCGATCAAAAGCCGATCGGCTTTTCACTGGACCTCTGCGCCG
Organism: Bradyrhizobium sp. CCBAU 45394; assembly: GCF_028128655.1. Lineage (NCBI taxonomy): Bacteria > Pseudomonadati > Pseudomonadota > Alphaproteobacteria > Hyphomicrobiales > Nitrobacteraceae > Bradyrhizobium > Bradyrhizobium sp. CCBAU 45394. The sequence continues at coordinate 35,169 of NZ_LBIX01000172.1, forward strand.
GCATCGTCGAGCGCATCAAGGTGGAGCTCAGCCTGCCCAATCTCGCCGTCAACTATACGCCGGTGAACTCGTCCAACCGGATTCCGCTCATCCAAAGCGGCACCGTCGATATCGAGTGTGGCGGCACGGCGAACGACAGGAAGCGGCAGGAGCAGGTCTCGTTCTCCGTCGCCACCTTCGTCAGCCAGCCGCGCTGGCTGGTCAAGGCCGACAGCGGCGTGAAGACGGCCGGCGATCTCAAGGGCAAGACGATCGTCGTGACCCAGGGTTCCAATGCCGTCGGCTTCGCGCAAGGCGTGAATGCCAAGGAGCAGCTCGGCTTCAACATCGTCCAGGCGAAAGACCACGCGGAATCCTTCCTGATGCTCAACACCGGCCGCGCGGCCGCCTTCATGGAGGACGATATCCTGCTCGCCGGCCTCAAGGCCGCGGCTCCGAAGCCGGACGCGCTGATATTTCTCCCCGAGGGTTACGCGAAGATCTATTATGGTCTGATGTTCACGAAGGGCGATGCCGGCTTCAAGGCGCTCGTCGACGACGTCCTGTCGAAGCAGATGGCGTCGGGGCAGTTCGAAAAGACCTACGCGAAGTGGTTCACGCGGGGGATTCCGCCAAAGGGCGAGAATCTTGCCTTTCCGCTGACCGACGAACTGAAGGAACGGATCGCGCATCCCAGCGATGCCGTCGATTAGTCGGAGAACCATATCGCGGAATCTTTCCGCACGCTGATCCTCTCTTGTATCCGGAGCTTCGAGGTTCGCCATGTTCGCGGTGCTCTTTGAACAGACGGCGGATGGCCAGCGCTACATCGACTGGCTTCTGTCGGGCCTCGGCTGGACCCTGGCCCTGGCGTTCTTCGGCTGGTGGATTGCCTTTGCGATCGGGATCGTCGTCGGGATCGGCCGCACCGTGCAGAACCGGGCCATCGCTGCGCTTGCGCGCCTGTATGTGGAGATTTTCCGCAACATCCCCGTCCTGGCGCAGATGTTTCTCTGGTACTTCGTCCTGCCGGAGATTCTTCCCGTCACGCTCGGAAATGCCATCAAGCAGATTCCGCCGCCCTGGGGATCATTCGTCCCCGCACTTCTGTGCCTCGGCCTCTACACCGCGGCCCGGATCGCCGAGCAGGTTCGGGCCGGGATCGATGCCCTGCCGAGAGGGCAGACCGAGGCGGCAAGCGCACTCGGACTCACCGCCTATCTGACCTACCGCCATATCATCGTGCCGCAGGCGCTGCGTTTGATCGTGCCAAGCCTCACCAGCGAGGTGATGGGCATCTACAAGAACACCTCGGTCGCACTGACGATCGGGCTGATGGAGCTCACGGCTCAGGCGCGCCAGATCAGCGAGGCGACGTTCCAGACCTTCACGGCTTTCGGCGCCGCGACCCTGATCTATCTCGCGCTGGCGCTGATCGCCTATCAGGGGATGGCGCTGATCGACAGGGCCGTGCGCATTCCGGGCACAGGGCGTGCGGAGGATGCGATCGAGCCGAGCCTGGCCGACGACGTCGGGCAGGCCGGCTCGTTGCCCTCAGGGATGGAGGTCGTGAAATGAACAGCCTCGATTTCTCGATTGTTCTGCAGGCGTGGCCCTATCTCTGGTCCGGATTGCTGTTTTCGCTGGCGCTGACCGCGGTGGCCTTCGTGGTCGGCATGATCCTGGGCACCTGCCTTGCGCTGTTGCAGCACTTCGAGGTGCCGGTGATCGGGAAGGTCGTGCGCGGCTACATCGCCCTGATCCGCTCGATCCCCTTGATCCTCGTCCTGTTCTGGTTCTTCTTCCTGGTGCCGATCGTGCTCGGCCACCTCAGCGGAAACGGTCGCCCGATTCCGATCGGCGCCACCTGGACCGCCTTCATCACCTTCGGCCTGTTCGAGGCGGCCTATTATTCGGAAATCATCCGCGTCGGATTGCGCGCCGTGAACCGCGGACAGTTCGAGGCGTGCCAGGCGCTCGCACTGTCCACCTTCGAGACCTATCGCAGCGTGATCCTGCCGCAGGTGCTCCGCGTGGCGAGCCCGATCATCCTGAGCCAGACCATCATCCTGTTCCAGGATACCTCGCTGGTCTACGTGCTCTCGCTCACCGACCTGCTCGGCGCGGCCTCGAAGCTCGCGCAGCTCAACGGTCGTCTCGTCGAGATGTATCTCGTGGTCGTCGTGGTCTACCTCGCCATCAGTTCGGCGGCATCGCAAGGCGTCGCATTGCTGCGCAAGCGCTATGCCATCGCCGGGGTGCGCCGATGAGAAACCTTAGGGAGAAGAAGATGGCTCGGGAGATTGCCGCGAACGAGACGGGCCGACCCGCGGCCATCGTCACCGTGGAAAACGTGGTGAAGCGGTTCGGCGGCTTCACGGCCCTGAGTGACGTCAATCTCAGCGTGAGGGCAGGCGAGAAGATCGTGCTTTGCGGACCTTCGGGCTCGGGCAAGTCGACGCTGATCCGTTGCATCAACCACATCGAGAAGCATGACGGCGGCCGCATCGTCGTCGACGGCATCGAGCTGTCGGACCGGATGAGCGACATCAACGACGTCCGCCGCGAGGTCGGCATGGTGTTCCAGAGCTTTAACCTGTTTCCGCATCTCTCGGTCGTCGAGAACTGCATGCTGGCCCCGATCAAGGTGCGCGGTCTGTCGCGCGCGGCGGCGCATGAGCGTGCGATCGGCGTCTTGCGCAAGGTACGCATCCACGACCAGGCGAGCAAATATCCGGGACAGCTCTCCGGCGGCCAGCAGCAGCGCGTTGCCATTGCCCGCGCCCTCTGCATGCAGCCGAAGATCATGCTGTTCGACGAGCCAACCTCCGCACTCGATCCGGAGATGGTCAAGGAGGTGCTCGACACCATGGTGGAGCTCGCGCGCGACGGAATGACCATGGTGTGCGTCACGCACGAGATGGGCTTTGCCCGCGAAGTCGCCGACAGGGTGGTCTTCATGGATCGCGGCGCCATCGTCGAGGAGGCGGATCCCGAAACCTTCTTCCGCGCGCCGAGGACGGAGCGGGCGAGGGCGTTCCTCGGCCAGATCATTCATTGATCGGGAGCGGCGTCAGGTTTCAGGAAGATGGCGGCACGCGACTGCGAATTCGTATGCTTGCGGGAGCCTGGCATCCAAATCCAACTCTAGGCTCCGAAATGAAAACACCCGCGGCGGATTGCTCCGCGCGGGTGTTACGAACTTTCGATCTTGCCATTCTGCCAGTGTTTTGCCCGACAAGTCAAAGGCGGCAAAATGGTCGCGTGGCTGAGGTCGCGCGGCTGCTGATGGGTCGCTTAAATTAGCTAACAGTTTCAATGCCCCCGCTACTGTGCATGGGGTTGTTTTTTCAGTTTTTGTTTTGAGCGTGCCTTAGCAATCGTGCTCAGCGCCGTCCGCGCGGCGTCTCGGCCTTGGCCGGCACCTCGGTCTGCGGCGCGCAGGTCGCGGCCGCAAGCGTCGCTTGCGCCTGCGGCATCAGGCCGGGCTCGGCGGCCAGGGCCTTCATCACGATCAGGCCGGTGGTAGCAGGGGAATCGATGATCAGGCGGTCGGCCGCGGTGATCTCCTCGTCCTCGGGCAGCTCGTTGTGCTGCGCTTCGGTCATCAGGTCGAGCTCGATCACCTTCTTGCCCGCCGAGCGGTCGTTGATGGCGTAATAGGCGATCTCGTTGCGGGTGTAGAACGACACCGAGGTGTAGGCCTGGCTGACGGGGACGGTGAGCTTGATCGGCCCGCCCGACAGGTCATAGCGGCAGATCGCCAGCGCAAAGGCCGGGTCCATGAACGGCATCGGCGAGGTGTTGGGATCAGCGAGGGGAAGCTGGGTGACGCCGTTGAGCTTGGTCATCGGCGTCAGCCGCGAATAGGCGTCCTGCGTCGCGATGCGCGGCAGCGCCAGCACGCTGACGAGATGGACGACGAGGCCGAGCACCACGCCGGCAACGATGGTGAAGGCGAGCCGGATCATGAGCAGCCCACCGTCGAGATCGTCGGCATCGGCGCATCGCGCTGGGTGCGCGTCGCAACGCCGACCGGGGTGTCGTAGAGGCGCAGCATCAGGGCGTAGCGCTCGATGCCGCCGGTCGGCAGCCAGTTGCCGGAGCGCGAGCGCGAGGCGATGCGGATCTCGAATGTGCCGTCGGACTGCCGCACGATCTCCTGGCTGGTGAAGCCGTAGCGCTGCAGCGAATTGGCGACGAGATGCCCCTTGCGGTCGTACAGCGTCAGCGTCCAGAACCGCGCCGGCGGCGTCACGCCGGAGACGATCACATCGCAGCGGCCGTCGAGCGCCTTCTTCTTGTCGTCGGCGGTGGCGGTGAAGGCGACCCCGTCGCCGGTGCCGATCGGCAGCTCGCCGTTGCGCACGATGGTGGCGCGCGAATAGGGGTCGACGTCGGCGGTGCCGGTGCGCGGGCGCGCGGTCCAGGGGCCGATGGTCAGCGCGCCGATCTCGGTGCCGCGCGTCGTCGTCATCCAGGTCGCGCCGACGCCCACCACGGTCGCGAGCAGGAGGGCAGTCAATGTGGTCAGGATCAGCCGCACGGGTTTCGATCAGTTCTTACGCGGGGCGGATGCGTTCGCATTCTCTTCCGCATAGTTCTGCGGGAAGGCGAGCGCGCTTGTCGATGAGGCCGGCCTGGCGGGCTTGCCGTCGCTCGCGGCCGACTTGTTCGCGGTCTTGGCCGCTTCATCCAGCAGCTTCTCGACGCGCACCAGGATGTCGGCGCCGCGCTTGGTCAGCACGGGCGGCGGACCGGGCTTGGTCTCCAGCACCTTCGGCGCGGCATTGGCTTGCGCGGCCATCGGCTGCGGCGGCAGCTTCTGGCCCATGCCGATGCCGGGGATTTCCCGGACCTCGACGCCCTGATGCGCCGCGACCATGATGTCGTGCCAGGTCTGCGCCGGCAGCGAGCCGCCGGTCATGCGGTTGGTCGGCGAATAGTCGTCGTTGCCGTACCAGACCGCGCAGGTGAAATTGCCGGTGTAGCCGACGAACCAGGCATCGCGATACGCATTGGTCGTGCCGGTTTTGCCCGCGGTCGGAATGCCGTCGAGCGCGGCGCGGCGCGCCGTGCCTTCGCTGACGACGTGGCTCATCATCCCGGCCATGTCGGCGGCGATGTTCGGCGGAATGGCCTGCTTCGGCTTCGGGCCGTCGCGATCCCAGCGCCAGACGAGATCACCGGCGCCGGTGCGCACCTCCAGCACCGAATGCGGCGTCACCGACTTGCCGCGATTGGGGAAGGTCGCGTAAGCAACCGCGTGCTCGAGCACGGTGACTTCGTCCGAGCCGATCGGCAGCGACGGCGTGTCGGGCAGCGGTGCCTTGAGGCCGAAGCGGCGGGCGACCTCGACGATCTTGGCGCGGCCGATCTTGGCCGGGTTCGGCGCCTTCGGCTGCTCCTTCTGCCCGATCGCGATCGAGAGCTTGACCGGCACCACGTTGATCGAGCGCGTGATCGCCTGCGTCAGCGTCACCGCGCCGGAATAGGAATGGCCATAGTTCTGCGGACACCAATTGCCGATGCAGACCGGGCCGTCGACCACGATCGAGTTCGGCGTGAAGCCGTTCAGAAGCGCGGTGGTGTAGACGTAGGGCTTGAACGAGGAGCCGGGCTGGCGATAGGCGTCGGTGGCGCGGTTGAACTGGCTGGCGCCGTAGTCACGGCCGCCGACCATGGCGCGGATGCCGCCGTCGAGATCGGACACCACGGTCGCGGCCTGGGTCGCGTGATAGTCGCGGCCGAACTGGCGCAGCTGGTTCTCGATCGCGTCTTCCGCGGCCTTCTGCACGTTGGCGTCGATGGCGAGGCGCACCACGAAGACGCGCTCGGTGTAGGACTTCGGGAAGGTGTCGACCAGCTTGCGCATCTCGTCGAAGGCGTAGTCGAGATAGTAGTTCGGCGAAGCCTCGTCGCGGCGGTCGACCGCGAAGGCGGGGTTGCGGCGGGCGCCGAACACCTGGCCCTCGGTCATGAAGCCGGCATCGACGAGGTTGTCGAGCACGACGTTGGCGCGGGCGCGCGCGGCAGGCAGGTTGATGTGGGGGGCGTATTTGGTCGGCGCCTTGAACAGGCCGGCGAGCATCGCAGCCTCCGCCAGCGTCACGTCGCGCGCGGATTTGTTGAAGTAGAAATGCGCCGCGCCGTCGACGCCGAACGTGCCGCCGCCCATATAGGCGCGGTCGAGATAGAGCTTGAGGATCTCGTTCTTGGTCAGGCGCCATTCCAGCCAGACCGCGAGGAAGGCTTCGTTGACCTTGCGCTCGATGGTGCGCTCATTGCTCAGGAACAGGTTCTTGGCGAGCTGCTGGGTGATCGAGGAGCCGCCCTGGCGGACGCCGCCGGCCTGGGCGTTGGTGACGAGCGCGCGCGCGGTGCCGGCGATGTCGATGCCGAAATGCTCGTAGAAGCGGCGGTCCTCGGTCGCCAGCGTCGCCTTGATCAGCACGTCAGGAAAATCTTCCAGCGGGATCGAGTCGTTGTGCTTGATGCCGCGGCTGCCGATCGGGTTGCCGTAGCGGTCGAGGAAGGTCACCGCGAGGTCGGATTTCTTCAGCCAGTCCTCGTCCGCGGTCTCGCGGAAGGCGGGGATGGCGAGCGTGAGCATCACGACGAGGCCGCCGAGCCCGAGAGTCGCGGCTTCCGACAGCGGCTCGATGAACACCCAGCGCTTCCACCGCCCGACATAGAAGCGGTCCATGAAGGTCGAGTAGCGCTCGTAGAGCTCGCGGATGCCCTTGGCCGAGGAGAACAGCGAGGAGTCGATGCGCGCATCGAGATCCAGGAAGAAATTCCGGACCTTCTGCTTCCAATGCGGTGGTATGATCTGGCGCACCTAGAACCCTTGAGGCTCGGTTCGAAACCGTTCAAGCACCCGGCCGGGGCGGCATCGGGACGTCTTGAGGGAATGTTGCGGCAAACCCAAGGCGCCCGGTTCGCGTCCTTCGGGGACTTGCTGTTCCTTCTAGCCGAGCAGGGCCTATAAACCAATGGTCAGGCTCGCGATTTTGAACAACAGGCCTAATTGACCCCGGGTCATTACGGGCCTCCCGGGGGCGTTGCTTGCAGCATCGCAGGCACACGGCCTAGATGGGTTAACCGTAGCTCTTTCGAACTCTTGTTGAGGCGCATGACCGCAGCTCCCAAACGACCTTCAGGCCAGGAAGGATTCTTCTGGAAAACCAAGACGTTGGAAGAGATGTCGGGGGCTGAATGGGAGAGCCTGTGCGACGGCTGCGGCCGCTGCTGCCTGAACAAGCTCGAGGATGAGGACACCGGCGACATCTATTTCACCCATGTCGGCTGCAAGCTGCTCGATGCCGGGACCTGCGGCTGCAAGGACTACCCGAATCGTTCCGACAAGGTTCCGGACTGTGTCCGCCTGACCCCGGCTAATGTCCGCACCCTGAACTGGCTGCCGCCGAGCTGCGGCTACAAGCTCGTCGCCGAGGGCCGCGACCTCTATTGGTGGCATCCGCTGGTATCGGGTGATCCCAACACCGTGCATGAGGCGGGCGTCTCCGTGCGCGGCCGGGTCGAGGGCAGCGAGGAGGAGATCCCGGACGCGGACCTCGAGGACCACATCGTGCAATGGCCGGCCCTGCTGCCGAAACGGGCACGCCTGAAGCGACGTCCGAAGGACTGATCCGCCGCACGGATCACGTGTTCGGGATGACCCGGCGGCGGGATGCACCCATGCGCCGCGGTGCCTGCCTGGGAAGAACTTTGCTGTCTACATTGGACTGCATAGAACGAATCCTTCGCGGCGTTGCGCCGCCTCACGGCTTCCGATCGAGATGAACAAGTTCGACCGGCAGAGCAGTTCTGCCGACATCCAGGCGTTGCCCGACGACATTGCCGAAGAGCTGTCCCGCCTTCCGAGCGAGGTCATCAGCGTCGATGACGCGCCGTCCATCGCGCCGCCGGTGCCGCTGACCTCCGACGAGGTCCGCACCATCGTGATCAGCCTGATGCTGACGATGTTCCTGGCAGCCCTCGACCAGACCATCGTTGCGACCGCGTTGCCGACCATCGGACGCCAGTTCAACGACGTCTCCAATCTGTCCTGGGTCATCACGGCCTATCTGCTCGCCTCGACCGCGGTCGCACCGGTGTTCGGCACGCTGAGCGACATCTACGGCCGCCGCGTCATGATCATCATCTCGCTCAGCCTGTTCGTCGCCGGCTCGGTGCTGTGCGCGATCGCGCCGAACATGCCGATGCTGATCCTGGCGCGCGGTCTCCAGGGACTGGGTGGCGGCGGCATCATGCCTGTCGTGCAGACGGTGATTTCCGACGTCGTGAGCCCGCGCGAGCGCGGCCAGTACCAGGCCTATTTCTCCAGCGTCTGGATGGTGGGCGGCATCCTCGGCCCGGTCATCGGAGGCGTGTTCGCCGAGCATCTGCACTGGTCGATGATCTTCTGGATCAATCTGCCGCTCGCCGCCGCGGCGATCGCGATGCTGCTGCCGAAGATGAAGAAGATTCCGGTGTTCCATCGCAAGCGCAAGGTCGACTGGCTCGGCGGCGTTCTGCTGATGGCCTCCGCGGTCGTCTTCATGCTGGTGCTGACCTGGGGCGGCACGCGCTATCCGTGGCTCTCGCCGACCGTGCTTGCGATGGTGGGCGGCGCTGTCGCGCTCGCGGTCACCTTCGTCTGGCACGCGCGCCGCGCCGAAGAGCCGTTCCTGCCGCTGAAGCTGCTGACGGGATCGGTGGCGCCGTTTGCGCTGACGGCCGGCGGCTGCGGTCTCGGCGCGATCACGGGCCTCACCGTGCAGCTCCCGCTCTATTACGAGTCGGTCTACCATCTCAGCGCCAGCGAGGCGGGGCTTGCGCTGATTCCGCTCGCGGCGGTCTCGACCTGCGGCGCAGCAATCGCCGGCCGCACCATGGCGCGCGCCAAGCACTACAAGCGCGTCGCCATTGTCGGCACGTCCTGGGCCGCGATTTGCGCGCTGGGCCTGACGCTCACCACCTTGCCGCTCTGGGGCCTGCTGACGCTGATGGCCGCGTTCGCGCTCGGGCTCGGCACGACCTTCCCGGTCTGCGTGGTCTCGCTGCAGAATTCGGTCGCGCGTCCGCAGGTCGGCACCATCACCGGCGCGATGAACTTCTTCCGCTCGCTGATGTCCTCGTTCACGGTCGCGGCCTTCGCCGCCATCCTGCTGATCGCGCTCGGCACCGACATTCCGCTCGCGGGCGAGCATCACGCGGCCGGCGGCATCCCCGCGATCCCCGCCGACGACATGCGGCACGCGTTCCGCTACGTCTTCGGCGCCGCGACCGCGCTGATGACCACCGCCTCGCTCTGCCTGATCATGATGGAGGAGCGGCCGCTGGCCGGCCCGACCGTCACGCAGCAGGTGGAGATGGCGGAGTAGCGGCTAGCCGCCGCGATCGGGATCATCGTCGGCATTGCCTGCGCCGGTCTTCCGCGCTTTCGCAGCAAGCTGCTCCCTGAGCTGCGCCAGCGCGTCGGCAGACCAATCACGGACATCGGTGACCGCCACCCAGGCATCGACGTAGTGCTCGGGCGCGTAGACATGGCCGAAGCCCATCGGCGTATTGGTCGCGACCGCCATGTCGAGCGCGAGCTGCAGCATCGTCACGATCGGATACCATCGCAGCTCGGGCGACACGTCGGGTCCACGCGGTGCGCTCATCCAGGCTGGAGCCTGATAGGCATCGCGGTAGTCGAAGAAGGTGATCGCGTCGCTGGCATATTGCAGATAGACGACGCGCATCGGACCCCAGGGCGCATCTGCTGGCACCGTAGGTCCGTTCTGGTTCATGAAGCGGACGAAGCGGCTGTCGCGGAACTCAGGTAGCCAGGCCGGCGTACCCGGATTGCGGTTCGTGGTGACCGAGCGCCAGATGCGGCTCTCGAACGGCGCCCCGCTCCACAGCGCGCCGGCAATGGGATCGCCGATCGTCTCGAACAGTTCCGCGGATCTTTCCGAGTTCATGGCGCCGAGGCTGAGCCCGTGCAGATACAGTCTTGGCCGCTTGTCCTTCGGCAAGCTCGTCCAGTAGCCGTAGATCTCCGCGAACAGGGCGCGGGCCGCCTCCGCGCCGTACTCGGGCTGAAACATCAATGACAGCGGGCTGTTGAGATAGGAATATTGCATCGCGACGCTCGCGACGTCGCCATGGTGGAGATATTCGACCGTGTCCATCGCGGACGGATCGATCCAGCCGGTGCCGGTCGGTGTAATGACGATCAGAATCTTTCGCTCGAAGCCGTGTTGGCGCTTGAGCTCCTCGAGCGCAAGCTTGGCGCGCGCCTGCGCCGTGTCGCGGCTAGCGAGGCCCACATAGACGCGCACGGGTTCATGCGCAGGCCCTCCCGTAACGGCGCTGATCTCCGCTGCGGTCGGACCCGAGGCAATGAATCTGCGCCCCATGCGCCCGAGCTCCGTCCACCTCACCAGCGACGCAGAACTTCCTGTTTGATCCGGGGCGGCCGGTTGCGGCCGCTCGGGCTCTTGCAAGGCGTCGAGCTCGCGGAAGGAGGAGTCGAGCGCGTTGAACGCCGTGCGGATCAGGACATTGCTGGCGATCGACCAGAACAGCAGGCCTGCGACCAGCACGCCGAGGACGTTGGCGACCTTCCGCGGAATCACGAGCCTCGCGCGCGCAGCGAGGAAGCGGACGACAACCGCGAACAGCCGCCCCAGCACCAGCAGCACTGCGAACGTGATCAGGGCGATGACGCAGACCTTGAGCGGATGGGCGGTCTCCACCGGCGCCATCTTCATCACAGTGCGGATCGAGTTCTGCCATTCGGCGGCGCGCCACAGGAAGACGATGACGATGAGCAGGCAGATTGCTGCGGCCAGCGCATTCGCGATCGATCGCGCCCGCGCCGAAGGCTCGGGCAGTTCGAGATAATGCCACAGCCGGCGCCACAGGATTCCAGCGAAATAGCCGATCGCAAAGCAGCCACCGGCGAGGGCACCTTGCGTGAGATAGCTGCGCGGGATCAGCGTCGGCGTCAGCGCGGCCGCGAAGAACAGCGCGCCCAGCATGAGGCCGATACCTGATAGCGAGAGGAGTTGTCGCCGAATGAACCACGCGAGACTCTTCAAGACATCCTCCGGGGTGATGCTATTCCTTGTTGTTCTCCGCAAAGCTGCTCTTGCGCGGCAGCAGGATCGTGAATTCCGTGAACTTGCCGGGCTCTGTCGTGACGTCGATCGTGCCGCCGTGCTGCTTCACGATGATGTCGTGGCTCATCGACAGCCCGAGACCGGTACCTTCGCCGGCCGGCTTGGTCGTGAAGAACGGATTGAACATCTTCTCCTTCACCTCGTCCGCGATGCCGGTGCCGTTGTCGCGGATGCGGATCTCGATGCTATCGCCGCGATCGCGCGTCGTGGCGATCACCACCGGCTCGTAACCGGCGGCGCCGCTGCCCATCTGGCGCTTGGTCACCGCATAGAAGCCGTTCGAGATCAGGTTCAAAAGCACCCGGGAAATCTCCTGCGGAAACACCTCTGCCGAACCTGCCGCCGGGTCGAGCTCGCTCTTCAGCGTCACGTCGAAGAGCGGCTTCTCGGCACGCGCGCCGTGATAGGCGAGGTTGAGGCTCTCCTCGACCAGCGCGTTGATGTCGCTCAGCCGATGCTCGCCGCCGCCCTCGCGCGAATGCAGCAGCATGTTCTTGACGATGGAATCGGCGCGCCTTCCGTGCTGCACGATCTTCTGCAGGTTGCCCTTGAGCATTCCGGACAGTTCGTCGACCTCCTCGCGGGTCGTGTCGGTGAGCTTTGTGTCCGCAAGCGACCGGTTCAGCTCGTCCATCAGCTCCGCGGAAACTGCCGCGAAATTGTTGACGAAGTTCAGCGGGTTCTTGATCTCGTGCGCGATGCCGGCCGTGAGCTGGCCCAGCGAAGCAAGCTTCTCGGTCTGCACCAGGCGATCCTGCGCGGCGCGCAGGTCGTCGAGCGATTTTGCAAGCTCCCGGGTGCGGGCCTGCACTTGCTCGAACAGCCGCACATTGCCGATCGCGATCACGGCCTGGTCGGCAAAGGTCTGCAGCAGAGCGACCTGCTTGTCGGTGAACGGATGCACCTCGTTGCGGCGGAGCACGATCGCGCCGATGCTCTCGTTCTCCTGCAACAGAGGCACGCTCAGAATGCTGCGGTGGCCCATGCGCAGCGCGTGTGCGCGTCCTTCCGGGAACTCATCGCTCTCGCTGAGATCGGCGACATGCACGGGGAGCCGGTCGACGAAGGCACGGCCCGCGGTCCAGTTGCGATTGATCGGCCATTTCTCGAGGTTGATCGGAATCGGCCCATGGTGGGCGCTGAAGCGCAAGCTGTCGCCGTCCTTCAGCGCTACGGCGGCGTCATAGGCATCGCAGAGCTCGCAGGCGCTCTCGACGATCGCTTTCAGAGCCGGTCCGACATCGGTCGGCGAGGACGCGATCACCTTCAGGATGTTGGCGCTGCCGGTCTGGTGTCTCAGCGCCTCGGTCAATTCCTCGGTGCTCCCGCGCAATTCGCGGAGCAACCGGGTATTCTCGATGGCGATCACGGCCTGCGCGGCGAACTGCTGGAGCAGCCTGATCTGCTTGTCGGTGAATCGGCGCTGCTCCTGCCTGAAGATCATCACATTGCCGACGACGCGGTCGTCCTTGATCAGAGGCACGGTCAGCAGGCAGCGCGCGCCGCCGAGATCGACCAATGCCCGGCGATTGGCGTCGCCGCTTCGATAGGCCGCCGTATCGTCGAGATTGTCGATCTCGACATACGGCTCGCCCAGCAGCAGGCGAGCCGGCGCCGTGCCCGGACCGTACTCGAGCGGCTGCATGCGCCGGTATTCGTCGTAGGCGGGCGGCAAGCCGTAGGTCGCAGCGCTGTGGAACGACTTGCCGTCAAAAGTGTTGAGCACGCCGAAATTGGCGCCGCAAAGCTGCATCGCCTTGGCGAGCATCGCATCGAAGACCGGAACGAGGTCACCGCCCGAGCTGGAGATGACGCTCAGGACTTCGGCCGTCGCTGTCTGTTGCTCGAGCGCTTCGGTGAGCTCATTCGTGCGCTGCTGCACCTCGTTGAACAGCCGCGCGTTATCGATCGCGATCACGGCCTGGTCGGCGAAGGTCTGGAGCAGCCTGACATGGTGCTCGCCGAACGCGCCGGTCTCCCGGCGCGTGGCGATGATGACGCCGATCGCCTCGCCCTCGCTCATCAGGGGTGCGAACAGCATGCTGCGGTAGCCGCGGGCGCGCGCGATGTCGCGTGCGGCCGGCTCGAGCTCGGTGTCGGGCAATTGCGCCGCCGCACCATTGGCCACAAGCGGGTAGGGCGGAAACCGTGCGAACGGCACCGGGAACGAGGATTGGAGCACGAGATCGCCGGCCGGATCGGTCGGCGTGAACGCCGCAAGGTGCGCGGCGCCGTCGAGATAGCGCAGCACCGCCGTGGAGAAGCCGCCGATCAGCCGGTTGGCGTTGGCGGCGATGGCGTCGAACACCGGCTGCACGTCCGAGGGCGAGCCGGCCATCACCTTCAAGATGTCGGCGGTCGCGGTCTGGCGCTCCAGCGTTTCCTTCGTCTCGTTGAACAGCCGCGCATTCTCGATCGCGATCACGGCCTGGTCGGCGAAGGTCTGGAGTAGCTGTACGAGATCGGGCGCGAACGCGCCGGGCTCAGCGCGTGTGACACTGATCATGCCGACCGCCGCGCCCCGGTTCATCAGCGGCATGAAGAGCACGCTGCGGAAGCCGCGCAGCCGCGCCAGATTGCGGTTCAGCTCCGGGACGTGCTCGGCCTCGCTGTCGGGAAACTGGATCGTCTCGCCGCCGCGAACGAGGGCAAAGGTCGGAAAATCCTCGATCCGGCGCGGGAACGATGCCTTCAACCCTTCGTCCGCGTCCGGGCTGGTCGGCGTGAACGCCACGAGATGCAGCTCGTCGCCGATAAACTGGAGCACGGTCGCCGAAAAACCGCCGAGCAGGCGCTTCGAGCTGGACGCGATCGCGGCGAACACCGGCCGGGCATCCGAGGGAGATGCCGCAATGGTACGCAAGATCTCGGCGCTGGCGCTTTCCCGATCGCGCAACCGCGCATTCTCGGCCGCGGCCGACTGCAATTGCCGTTTGAGCTCGTCGATCCTGGCGACATCGTTGGAAGGGGTGGTCATTCGCAATCCGGCCTGGTGCCGCGACGGGCGCCGCACCCGGCCGGATTATCACATCTCCTGCGGCCGGAGCCAGCGCCCGCGGCCCTGCCGCTGAGACCGGGCTGCCTCACGTGCCCGGCCGCGACACCTCGGTCTCCTTGCTGGTGATGAACTCCAGCAGCACCGGCACGCCTTCCTTTGTCTTCTGGATGCCGCGCTGGATCGCCGGGATGATGTCCTCTGGTCTGGTCACGCGCTCGCCATAGCCGCCGAAGGCGCGCGCCATCGCGGCATAGTCGCCGGAAATGTCGGTCGAGCGATATTTCTCGGTCGAGACCGGCATCACCTTCAACTCGATCGCCATGGAGAAATTGTTGAGCAGGATCGACATGATCGGGATGCGCTCGCGCACAGCGGTCTCGAAATCCATGCCGGTGAAACCGATCGCGGCATCGCCCCAGACATTGATGCAGAGCTTGTCGGGCTTTGCGAGCTTGGCGCCCATCGCGAGGCCAAGGCCGTAGCCGAGCTGCGTCGTCTTGCCCCAGCCGAGATAGGAGAGGGGCTCCACGGCCTTCCAGAACGGCGAGAGCTGGTCGCGCGGGCTGCCGGCATCATGCGTGATGATGGTGTTGCTGATGTCGACGGTGTGCTGAAGGTCCCACAGCACGCGATAGGGGCTCAGCGGCGCGTCGTTGCTGGTGAGTTTCGGCATCCACTTTGCCAACCACTCCCTGTGAGAGGCGGCGATCTCCGCCGCGACGGCCGAGGCATCGCGATCCTTCGTGACGGTCTTGCCGATCTCCTCCAGCAGCGCATCGAGCACGAGGCCGGCATCGCCGACGAGGCCGATCTTCGCCTCGACATCCTTGTTGAGATGGTTCGGATCGAGCGTGGAATGGATGATGGTCTTGCCCTTCGGCATCGCGACGCCAAAACTGGTCTCGGTGAAGGAGCAGCCGATGCCGAAGATGACGTCGGCCTCGCTGAGGAACTTCGGAACCGCGCGCGGCACCGCAAGACCGCCGGAGCCGAGCGAGAGCGGATGTGTCTCCGGAAACGACGACTTGCCTCCCAAGCTGGTGGTTACGGGAATGGCGAGCCGCTCGGCGAGCTGTTTCAGTTGCGGCCACGCCTGCGCATAGTGCACGCCCTGGCCGGCATAGATCACCGGCCGTTTGGCGTTGACGAGCAGGGCGGCCGCTCCCTTCACATGCACGGGATCGGCGCCGTAGCGGGTGCGCAGCACCGGCGTGTAGTTCAGCGGCTCCGGGACCTCCTCGTTCCACATGTCGGAGGGGATTTCGACGATGACGGGCCCGCCGCGGCCGTTCTTGAGCTTCGTGAAGGCGCGGCGGAAGATGTTGGCGACTTCCGCCGCGAGGATGATCGGCTCCGAGGACTTCGCGAACGGCTTCATCGCCTCGCTCGAATTGAAGTTCGGCTCGACGTGCGCCAGCCGGCGCGGATAGCCCATCGGCAGCACCAGCACGGGCACGGATTCGCCAAAGCACTGCGCGACTCCGCCCATTGCATTTTCCGCGCCCGGCCCATGCTGCATGCAGAACGCGCCGATCGTGCGTCCCGACGTCACCCGCGAGATCGCGTCCGCCATGTGGATCCCGACGCGCTCCTGCCGCACCATCACGGGACGGATCTCGGCCTTCGCCGCATGCTCGATCAGGTGGTTGACCGGATAGCCGCAGAGGATCTCGATGCCCTCGCGCCTCATGATTTCCGCAATGGCGGTGCCGAGCTTCATGGCGTCTCTCTCCCTGGCGAGGCCGGTTGCTCCGGCCGATTGAGGGAGAGAGGATCAGGAATTTGGGGAAGGGTAAAGCGCGGGACTGCGAAGGAGGCGGTAGGTCAGGTATGCAGCGCCGGCGTCCAGCCGCACGGACCCGCAAGGCCATTGCATCAGCGCTTCGGTGCCGTGGCCTCTACTTGCAGCTTTTGCAGATCGTCAGCTTACGTTTTAACGCCTCATCTTCTTGATCGATCGATTGCTGCGCCGTATCCGGATTGGGCTTGGAGCCCTTTGCTGCGCGCGACGTCATGGGGCGCGTCGCCTGCTCCGGAGTGTCATTGTCGTCGACGGCGCTAAAGCCGTCATAGTCAGCGGCAGGATTCGGCGATTGTGGAAGGCCGCCAGTCGCTGGTGTCGACGACACCCTGTCGGACGCTGCCGGGGAATTCTTGGCGCTCGCCCGCGGCGGCGATTCCTTGGGTGGAGCAAGCGAAACCGGCGGCGCGAGCGAAGTCTGGCCTCTCGCGCTGTCGTACGACCATGCGCCGACAAGCATGAGGCCGAGAGCCAAGAGCGTCACGCTTCTCATCCGCATCCTCTCGGCAGCTCTGGTTCAACGATCGATGGCATGGCCCGCCGAGCCACGACGGCGTGCAGAGTATCAGGACTCACATGGCCGTCAAAGCGCCGTAGCCCAGATGGTGAGCGGCCCAATCCGGGACACGACCGCATCGATTCGCGGGCCCGCGATTGCCTTCCGCGCCATCCGGGCTGCGCCCGACAGGCAAAACACACGATCGCCGGGCGACCGCGATCGTCGGCCTCAGATCAGCGTCCCCGAGTGGATGCTCGCATGGGCGAGCAACGACTGAATCACGACGTTGTCGCCGGGCCCTCCGTCCAGCACGTCGACGCCGCCGCCGCCGATCAGCACGTCGTCGCCGAGCCCGCCAAGCAGCGTATCGTTGCCCGCGCTGCCGAGGAGCAGGTCGTCGCCGGCGCCGCCGTCGAAAACGAGGTGCGGCCCGCCGGGGCCGACGCCCGACGCCTCGATCACGTCGTCGCCGCCGAGGCCGTTGATGGTGATGGTGTCGTTGAAGTCGAAGTTCTCGATCACGATCTGGCTTGCGAGACCGTCAATCACCAGCGCGCCATTGCTGTTGAGCGAAAGCGAGATGACGTCGTCCCCGCCCGTGCCGTTGATCACGATCTTGTCGGCCGCGCCGTCGCCGCCAGGGGTGCCGGGAACGCCGCCCAGATCGATCTTGACCTCCGTCACGTCGGTGCCGCTCATGTCGCCGACATTGATCGTGTCGGCGCCGCCGCGGGCATTGAACGCGATCGTCTCGACGCCGTGCGTGTCCATCGTGATCGAGGCGACGTCCCGCGTGAGCTCGGCACGCCCTCCATTCGCGAAGATGTTGATGGTTTCGGCGATGTTGGCGCCGTTGAACAGCAGCGTGTCGGTGCCGCCCTGGCCCTCGATCGTGTCGTTGTCGTCGCCTGGATTCCAGACGAAGGTGTCGTTGCCCGCACCCATCAGCGCGACGTCGTTTCCGTCGCCGCCATTGATCAAGTCGTCGCCCTGACTGCCACGGATGGTGTCGTTGCCAAGTCCGCCGTTGATCGTGAGTTGCAGCACGCCGGCCGCAAGCCCGCTCGCATCGATCACGTCGCCGCCGCCGAGGCCATTGAGTGTCAGTTGATCGGTTGCGTCCATGGAGGCCAGGTTGGTGGCCGCGTGGAGGCCGAAGACCGTCACGCCGCCGGCATTGCCTGCGACGCCGAACGTGTCGGCACCCTGGGTCGCATCGACCGTGACGGTGTCGATGGCGCCGTCCGGCGTTCCGGCCGATCCGCCGAGGTCGATGTTCACCCGCGTCACATCCGTCCCGGTCAGGTCGCCCACCACGATATGGTCGGCGCCGCCCAGCGCGTGGATATCGACGTGCTCGACCCCGTGCAGGTCCATCGTGATGTTGCCGACGTCGCGCGTGAGCAGGGCGTGATCGCCGTTCGCCGTTATGATGAGGTTCTCGGCGACGTTGGCACCGGAGAACTGCAGCGTGTCGACACCGGCGCCGCCTTCGATGGTGTCGCTGCCATCGCCCGGATTCCACTGGAACACGTCGCGGCCGGCGCCGAGCTGCACGAGGTCGTTGCCGCGGCCGCCGACGACGGAATCATTGCCGTCGCCGCCGATCAGCGTGTCGTCGCCGGCGCTGCCAACGATCGTATCGTTGCCGGCGCCGCCGTCGATCGTCAGGTGCACGACCCCCGCGGCAAGCGTCGCCGCCGAGATCGTGTCGTTGCCGCCGAGGCCGTCGATGACGAGCGCGTCGTTTGCGCCTTCCGCGTTGGTAATGGCGAGAGCGGCGGGCAATCCTGTGACCGAAATTGACGTGCCCGAGCCGGACACCTGGATCGTATCGGCTGCGCTCGTGCCGTCGAGCGTCACCGTATCGGCCGCGCCGTCCCCGGTCCCGGTCGATCCGAGATCGACATTGACCTGTTTGACATCGGTTCCCGCGAGATTGTTGACAACGATGTTGTCGCTGCCGCCGCGCGCATTGATCGTGACGGTCTCGATGCCGTTCAGGTCCATCGTGATGTTGCCGACATCGCGGGTCAGCAGCGTGCGTCCGTCATTTCCAGCGGAAACAACGATGTTCTCGCCGATGTTCGAGCCATTGAACAACAGGGTGTCGGCTCCGGCCTGTCCTTCGACCTTGTCGCTGCCGTCGCCCGGGTCCCACTGGAAGGTATCGTTGCCGGCGCCGAGCATGGCGGTGTCGTTGCCCTGGTTGCCGTCGATGAAATCGTTGCCGTCGCCGCCCAGCAGGTAGTCGGCACCGTTGCCGCCGAGGATCGTGTCATTGCCGGCGCCGCCGTCGAGCGTCAGCGTGATGAGCGCGGCGAGGTTGCCGCTGGCGGTGATGGTGTCGTCGCCGCCACCGGCATGGACCACGAGGTTTTCGGTGGTGCCGATGTCCAGCGAGAACGGCGCCGGGTCGACGCGGTCGAAGCGCACGCGCGTGCCGTTGGCCGTGATGGAGAAGGTCTCGCTGCCGTTGCCGCCGTTCACCTCGGCGGTGTCGATGCCTTCGCCGCCTTCCATCAGGTCGCTGTCGTCGCCGGGATTCCAGATCATGCGGTCGTTGCCGGCCTCACCGAACATCTGGTCGTTGCCGTCGCCGCCGATCAGCACGTCATTGCCGGCGCCACCGAACAACAGATCGTTGCCGCCTTTGCCGAGCAGCGTGTCGTTGCCGGACTGCCCGAACAGCATGTCGCCGCCGGACCCGCCGGTCAGCGTATCGTTGCCGGCGCCACCGAACAGATTCGCCGCAAGCATCGCGCCGTTGCTCTCGTCGATCGTGATGGTGTCGTTGCCGTCTTGGCCGAAGGCCTGTATCAACTTGGTGTTGGCGACCGTCGCGGGTCCGCCTTTGATCGCGACCGCGCCGCCGTTGACAACGATCGTTCCGGCCGCATTGCGGCCCAACGCGATTGTGTTGTTCTGGCCGTTGCCAAAGGTGGTGAGAATTCCGGCGGAAAAGTTTGCTGTGACAGCCATGTGCGCTTCTCGCTCGCGTCATCGTCGGAACGAACCGTATGGCAGGATCATGACGCGTTTTGCGATGCCACCGGGGTGAACGGACGACGGCTGTAGGCCGAGATGCAAGTTCCAGCTTGGTGGAATCCTTCGGGAGGGCTTTTGTTTGTCTTGAGAACAGCTTGATTTTCCGGAGAGCCGCCGCATTACCGGCTGATGGATCTTCGCGGCCGGTAGGATGCGTCCGCCCAGCGTCAAGAACATGGTTCACAAACCGTAACCAGCCCGCCCTGCGCTGGACCAGCGCGGTGAGCACCAAAGAAGAATTTAACGCTTGGGCCTTAAGTTGCGCTCGCCATGAGTGAGCAGGTCGTGCACAGCGAGGTTCAACCGTTTTCGGCGCGTGCGGCGCTCCCCTGGCTGGTGAGCCTTGGCGTCTATGCCACGGTGCTGATCCTCGGACAGCGGCTGCTCAATGATCCCGACAGCTATTCTCACATCGAGGTCGGGCGCTGGATCATGGCGCATGGCGCCCTGCCGGCGAGCGACCCTTTCTCCTTTTCGAAGCACGGCGCGCCCTGGATCACCTTCGAATGGCTCTCGGAGATGGTCTACGCCGGAGTCTATGCGCTGTCCGGCTGGCCGGGCGTCGTCGTCGTCGCCGCTGCGGCGATCGCGCTCGCCTTTGGCCTGCTGACGTTCTTCCTGCTGCGCGAGCTCTCGCCAACCCTGACGCTGCTCATGGTGATCGCGGCCGTCATCCTGTCGGCGCCGCATATGCTGGCGCGGCCACACGTCCTCGTGCTGCCGGTGATGGTGACTTGGGCGGCTGCCCTGGTGCGCTGTATGGATCGTGGGGGGCCTCCGCCCTACTGGGCCCTGCCGCTGCTGGTTCTGTGGGCCAATCTGCACGGCAGCGTGGTGCTGGCGCTTGGGCTGATCGGCCCGGCGGTGCTCGAGGCGCTGCTGCGTGAGGGGCGAAGCGGATGGTCGCACGTGCTGTTGCGATGGCTGCCATTCGCGGCGCTCGCGCTCGCTGCGTCTTGCCTGACGCCCTACGGGCCGGAACCGCTGCTGATGCCGCTGACGACACTCGGCCTCGGCCCCGCGCTCGCCTGGATCTCGGAATGGCGGCCGCAGGATTTCAGCCGCATCGGCGGCTTCGAGCTGCTGCTGCTGGCCGGCATCTTTGCGCTCTCGCGCGGCGTGACGCTGCCGCTCGTGCGGGCCCTGGTGGTGATCGGCCTGCTCCATTTCGCTTTGGCGCAGATACGCAATGCGGATCTGCTGGCCATGCTGGCGCCGCTTTACCTCGCGGCTCCGCTGGGTCGGAAGTTCGGCGGACCGACCGGCGACGATGCGGCCGGCTCGTCGCGCGGCCTGACTCTGGCCGCGTTCGCCGGGTTGATCGCGGTGAGCGCGGCGGCCCTGGCGCATGACATCCGGCCGGCTCCGATCATCACACCTCAGGCTGCCATCGCTCAGGCCGACCTCGCCAAGGCGGGGCCCGTGCTCAACGACTATTCCTTCGGCGGCTATTTGATCTTCGCCGGCATTCCCACCTTTATCGATGGTCGCGGCGAACTGTACGGGGGACCGTTCATCGACCGCTACAATCGCGCCGTAGCGCTGGTCGACCTCGGAGATCTTCTCAAGTTGCTCGATGAATACAAGATCGGCGCCACGCTGCTCGCACCGCGGACGCCGGCGGTCGCGATGCTCGACCGGCTGCCTCAGTGGCAGCGCGTCTACAGCGACGATGTGGCGGTCGTGCACAAGCGGCGAGATGCGCCGCTGAGATAAGTCAAGCGGTCCCGAAGGCCGCGTATTGGCCTCCGAGCGACACGCCGCTCAGGGCACCTTCCAGGCGCCGCGCCGGTTTGGTGTCCCAAGGGAGCAGCAGGAAATGGCGCGAGCCGATCTCGCGTAGACCGTCCGCAGCCATCAACTTTCGGGTCGTGCCGGCGCTGAGCAAGACGGCATCCCGGTCGAACTCGCAGCGCGCAACGGCAAGGCGTGTCAGCGGGTTGTACGGATTGTGCTCGATCACGCAGACGAGCCCGCCGGGGCGCGTCACTCGCCGCATCTCGGCGATGAACTGCGCCCATTCGGCCGGCACGACATGGTGCATCACGCAGACGGCCGTGACCAGATCGAAGCTGGCGTCGTCGAAAGGAAAGCTGCGGCCGTCGAACTCACGGTAGTCGACCCCGCGGTTGTCGGCGCGAGCCTGCGCCAGGCTGGCCGAAGACACGTCGATACCGCTCAAGCGGCCGACCATGCCGTGCAGCAGGGGATGAAGGCTGCCGACGCCGCACCCGACGTCCAGCATTTCGGGCCGCTCTGCGTCGAGCCGCTCCGCGATCAGATCGCGCAGGAGATCGGCCTTGGCGCGCATGAAGAAATGATGCGGCAAGCCCGAAAAGTCGATCGATGATTGGACCACGTCACGGTAGTTGTCGTGATAGCCGTCGAAGAGCTCGGTCATGCGCCGGGTCACTCGTTGACGGCGTGGATCGCGGGTGCCGCGGCCGGCGCCTCGCTGCGATCGAAGCCGGCGCGCGTCTGCACCACGTAGAGCGGGCGGCGTTTCACCTCGGCATGGATGCGGCCGACATAAAGCCCCACGATGCCCGTCATCAGCATGTTGATTCCGCACAGCAGGGACACGACGACGATCGTCGAGGACCAGCCGGTCACGAGATGACTATCCTTGCTGAGCCACAACAGGATCACCCAGCCGCCGTAGAGGAGTGCGAGTCCGGAGACCGTCAATCCGCACCAGATGGCAAGCCGCAAGGGCAGATCCGAAAAGCCAAGCGCGGCGTTCATCGCGAGCCGCACCATCTTGAACAGCGGGTATTTGGTTTCGCCCGCCGCGCGCTCGAGACGATGGAAGGTGACCTCGGCCTGCCGGAAGCCGAGCCAGGCGATCATGCCGCGGACGAAGCGGTCCTGCTCCGGCATCTGCCGAAGTGCGTCAAGCACCTTGCGGTCGATCAGGCGGAAGTCGCCGACATCGGCGGGGATGCCGACAGAGGACATCCTGCCGAGAAGCCGGTAGAAGAGATGTGCGGTCGCACGCTTGAATCGGCTTTCGCCGTCGCGCGACAGGCGGCGGGCGTGGACGATGTCGTTGCCTTCCTTCCATTTTGCGATCAATTGCTCGATCACTTCGGGAGGATCCTGCAAATCGGCATCCATGACGATGATCGCTTCACCTTGCGCGGCGTCCATGCCGGCGGTGATGGCGACCTGATGACCGAAATTTCGCGACAAGCCGATATAGCGGAAGCGCGGGTCGCGCGTGGCGAGCGCCCGCAGCACGATAGAGCTGGAATCGCTGCTGCCGTCGTCGACGAAGATCGCTTCTGCGGGCCCGTCGAGCCGGGACAAGACCAGGTCGAGCCGGCGCAGCAGGATCGGCAGCACGGCTTCCTCGTTGAACACGGGGATGACGAGGCTGTAGCGGATCGATTTGAAACTGGCCGCCATGCGAGAGGGTCCAACTCGGTTGCAGGGGCGGAAGCCTAATCCGTGGGTGGTTAAGGTGGCCTTGCCGCAACTGTTAAGGATCTAGGGCTCCCGGGCGATGCGGACGCCCGCGGGCGGCTGGGGGCCGGCGGGAGCCGGTGGTGATGTCCCGTTAACCACACCGTGCAGCGGCGGCGTCGCGCTACGACCTGCGGCGGATCTTGTAGAGGACAAATCGTTCCGAAGCGTCCAGATCGTCCAGCAGATCCGGCAGCGGGTTGGGGGCGTGCGGTCCAAGCAAATAGAGATAGTCGAAATCCTGGTACCAGGTCCGGACGAACGGCGGAGCGTCCGCCGGCGGGCGGCCTGTCGCAATCGCCGCTAGCAGGCCCGACGGCACCGGCCCTCCATAGGGAATGGCAAGACGGCGCACGGCCTCGCGTGCCCGCACCGGCTGCTTGCCCGCTTCCGTGAATAAATTGGGCACGAAGGCGTTGGCATAGTGCACGGCCAGCGTCGGCGCATAGAACATTGGATAGGACGTGAGGTCGGCGAAGGGCGGGTCTCCAACGTCGCCCGTGCTGCCGACGAGGACGCGTGAGCCGCGATCGATCTTGTGGAACGACGCGACGATAGCAGCATAGTCGGCGCGGTAAGGTAGCCACACCGCGAGGACCACGGCGAGATTGATCAGGGTAATTCCGCTGATCACAGCGAGCGCAGCCATTCTCCAGGCACGGCTGGGCAGCGACAGCGAGCAGAAGGCCGGCAGGATCAGGGCCGCGGCGGGAATCACGCGGAGGTCCACAAACGAGGTTCCGAACAGCTTCGAGGGAATGACCAGGTACAAGACCGCAAAGCCGATCGCGAGCCAGATTCCGGCCGGCTCGAGCTTGAGAACGCCGCGTCTTGCGGCGAAAAGCAGCGAGATCATCAGCGCCAGTCCGGTCATTGCCGATACCGTCAAGCTGTAGCCGCTCATGATGCGTAGCGGCCAGATCGGCTTGAATCCGAGGAACCAGCTCGTGCCTTCGCTTCCGATCGAGCCTGCAGTCATATGCATGATGGCGAACAGGACGAGCGCCGGTATGGCCAGCGCACCAAGCCGCGCGGCCGCGGCCCGGTACGATATTCCCTGGTGGCGGATGCGCCAGAGCTCGAAAAGGCCCAGCGTCGCGCCGTAGATGCCGAGGGAGAAGAAATGCGCCGCATACAGCGCAGCGACGAAGATCGCGTTGACGGCGAAGCGCGCTGGCCATCGGCCTTCTGCCAGCATCAGATAGACGGCGATGCCGCAGAGGGCGAGGCCCAGTCCGAACTCGAAATTGATGAAGCCCCAGCTGAACGGCAGACAGTAGAGGAAAGCGAGCGCCGCAAAGCCGGCGAGATGAACACGTCCCTTGCGGGCCCATTCGAGCAGAAGCGCGCCCCCTACGATCAACAATTGGCTGAGGAGCAGGAACAGCCGTGTGGCGCTCTCGACGCTCATCAGCCGCGCCATCTGCGGGACCAGCAGGTCCATTCCAAGGTTGGGATAGAACGCCCAGGCCACCTCGTAATGCGGATTGGCGTTGGGAGTGCCGCTCTGGCTCAAAATGTACATGCGGGCGAGGTGATTGGGATAATCGACCATCGCGGGAATAGGGGTCAGCAGCACCGGAAGAAACGAGACGGCGGCGAGCATTGCAAGAACGGTGATCGTCACCGATCGGTCCGAGCCAAGACGAGCCCGGATCGTCAAGGTCGGCCTGTCGGAAGAAGCCATGTGATCGGGCTGCCGGAGTTCGAGCCTACGCTCTGCAAAGGTGCAATTGCACGACACAACGCCATAACGCGAACATCGTAAAGATCAAACGTCACGCGGCAGTAGGGTGCCGTTGCCGTCGGCACAGCACTAATGAAAAGGAAATTCCGCCGTGTTCGTGTTGCTGCGTTAACGCAGGCTCAATTTTGCCTCGCTAGCGTGGCGACAGGGCCGTGGTGACCAGGCCGGCGATCGGATGCCCCCATGCCAGACAGGCTGAGTCTGCCAGATATCCACCTTGTCCAATTGAAGCGTGCCGATCGTGTCGTCTGGATCGCGATCGGGGCCTCGGCCGGCGCTGTGTTGATCGCGTCGACGCTTGGGCCGTTTCAGATGGAATGGCTTTCATTCTGGAAACCCGCCCTCGTTGCCGGCCTGCTCGTATTGATGAGCTGGTTCTATGCGACCATCAGAAGGGACGCGGCTCTCGCCGACGCGCTGGTCAGCGCCGCCCAGGTCGTCGCATTCGCGGCGGTGGGAGCTCCGCTGTCATACGTCGCGGCAAGCGCGGCATTTCCGCTATGGGACAGCGAGTTCGCCGTACTGGACCAGCGGCTTGGCTTTGACTGGATGGCGTGGCTTGCGGCGATGAATGCGGCACCGCTTCTGCATAGGATCCTGGCGGGTGCGTATGCGAGCTTTGCCGTGCAAACGACGGCCGTCGTCCTCGTATTGGCCGCGGCGGGCCATGCCCTGCGATTGCGCATCTTCATGCTGAGCTTCGTTCTGACGACGCTTCTGACCATCGGCGTTTCCGCTTTTATGCCGGCGCAGGGTGTTTGGGGCCATCTGCATCTGTCAGCAGTCGATTCTCCTGCCATCGTGCCGATGACGCGAGATCTGCCGCTTCCCGTATTCTTTGGATTGCGGGACGGGACCTTTCGCCATCTGGTCGCGGAAGGCGCCGAAGGGATCATCAGCTTTCCGAGCTTGCACGCCGCGCTTGGACTTCTCTTCCTGTTGGCGCTTTGGCCAGTCAGATATGTGGGTTGGATCGCCGTGCTGCTCAATGTTGCGATGATTGCGGCCACGCCGGTGGACGGAAGCCATTACTTTTCCGATGTGGCCGCGGGTCTGGCGATCGCACTCCTGAGCTGGGTCACAATGCAACGTGCCCTCACCGCGAGCGGACGAATGGAAACGGCTCGCGCGTTGTATTCGCGCGCGTTTTAGCCCCTTTCCGACAAGGGCGACATTCCGCGTCGCTCTACTCATTCTCCTGCAGCGCGCGCCGCAGCCTGCGGATGATGACGCCGCGGGCGCGGTCGTCGGCGGCGGCTGCGACCTTGTCGCTGATGTCGAGCATCAGCTCCGACATTTCGTTGTGCCAGTCGAGATGCGTTACGGCCTCGGGCGCCAGCCGGCGGCGATGGTCGACGTCGAGCACGCGCGGCTCGGGCGCCTCGAGCTCGTAGATGTCGTCGAGCACCGGCTGATAGATCTTTGCGGCCGGGACAATACGTTCGCCCAGTCGTTCGGCAAGCCCGGCGATTGCATCCTGCTCGCCGTGGGTGAGGAACAGGCCGCGGGCGATCGGGCGGCGCGCCGCGATCCAGCCGGCGATGCCGGCGGCGTCGGCATGTCCGGAATATTCGTCGATCATCCGGATGCGCGCAGCGACCCTGATCTCGTCGCCCTGGATCCGCACGGCCTTGGCGCCGTCCTGGAGGAAGCGGCCGAGCGTGCCGTGCGCCTGGAAGCCGGAGAGGAGCACAGTCGCGCGCTCGTTCCACAGCCAGCGCTTGAGGTGATGGCGGATGCGGCCCGCGTCGCACATTCCGCTGGCGGCGATGATGATGTGAAAGCCGGTCAGGCGCATGATCGCCTTGCTCTCGGCAACCGTCTCGGTGAATTTGAGATGCGGCGAGTTGAGCAGGCGGTCGACGTCGACGCCGGGATCGAGGCTCGCGGCATGCTCGCGGAAGACTTCGGTGGCATGGATCGCCAGCGGCGAATCCAGAAAGATCGGCGCTGCCGGAACTTCGCCGCGCTCCATCAGGTGGACGATGTCGACGATCAGCTCCTGGGTCCGCTCGACCGCGAAGGCGGGGATGAGCAGGGCGCCCTTGGCCGCGGCGGCATCGCGGATCTCGCTTGCGAGATGCTGCCGGCGCTGCTCAGGCGTGGTGACGGGGCGCACGCGGTCGCCATAGGTGGATTCGCAGATGACGTAGTCGAGGTCCACCGGCGCCTCGGGATCGGGCTGGAGCAGTTTAGCTTCCGGCCCGACGTCGCCCGAGAGCAGGACGCGCAACGGGCGTTCCCGGCCGTCCTGGCCGAATTCCAGCTCGATCGAGGCGGAGCCAAGCAGGTGGCCGGCGTTCCAGTAGCGCGAGCGAACGCCGGGGATCACGTCGGTCCAGCGCTCATAGTCGACCGGGCGGAACGATTGCAGCGAGGTGATCGCATCGGCCTGCGTGTAGATCGGTTCGACCTCGTTCCGACCGCGTGCCGCGTTGCGCCGGTTGAGCTGCGTGACTTCGGACTCCTGGATGCTGCCGGCGTCCGGCAGCATCCAGGAGCAGAGGTCGATGGTGCCGCGCGTCGCCAGGATCGGTCCGTCAAAACCCTCGCGCACGAGTTTCGGCAGCAGCCCGCTGTGGTCGATATGGGCGTGCGTGAGCAGCACCGCCTGGATGTCGGCGGGGCGGAAGGGAAAGGCGCCGTAATTGAGTGCCTTGAGCGTCTTCTGTCCCTGGAACAGGCCGCAGTCGACCAAGAAGCGCCCGGTCGCGGTCTGGAACAGGTAGCTCGAGCCGGTCACGGTGCGGGCGGCGCCGCAGAATCGAACAGTCACGCTCATGTCGTTGTCTCCGGCGGAAGTATCGTGTTGAGCTCGCGCTTGAGAGCCGCGGCCAGAATTTCGTCGAGCGCGATCGCGTTGGTCGGATGTGGCACGCTGTCGCTCGAGCGAATGGAGCGGATGCCTGCGTCGGCGAATGCCGCGCTCATCGCGGGTGGAAACAACGCGTGCGTCACGACCGAATCGACAGCGCTTGCGCCCATCGCTCGCAATGTTTTCGCCGCGACCATCAGCGTCGTCCCGGAGGAGACGATGTCGTCGACCATCAGCGCCGGCCGTCCCGCGAGCAGGGCGGCGTCGGCAAAATCGATCTCAACGGAGCGATCGCCGCGCCGGAGCTTTCGCGCGACCGTGTGCTGCAAGTCCAGCCGTCCCGCGAGGTCTCTCACCCAGGGCTCGGATTCGGCGTCGGGGCCGATCACGACGGTCGCGGGATCGATGCCGGCCGCGACAAGCGCGTTCGCAATCGCGGGCATCGCGGACAGGTTCTCGGCCTCGATGCCGGGAAACACGGCGGCGATGTCGGGGGTGCGGTGCAGGTGCGCATCCACGGTGACGACGCGGTCGACGATCGTCGCAAGCAGAGTGCCCATGGCGCGCTGGCTGATGGCCTCGCCCGCATGAAACGCAATGTCCTGCCGCATGTAGCACAGATAGGGCGCGACCAGGACCAGCCGCTTTGCGCCGCCGCGACGCAGCGCCTCTGCGGCGAACAGCAGGGCGATCAGCTTGTCGTTGGGTTGATCGAGCGCGGCATAGAGGATGGTGGTGTCGGCTGCGGGCGCGACCGTGACGCGCAGCTCGCCGTCCGGGAAGCGGTGCAGGGTCATCTCGTCGGAGGCAAGCCCAAGCCGCGCCGCGAGACGCTTCGCCGCCTCGGTGCCGAACGGCAGGGTCTGGAACGCGATCATGCTCACGACGCCGTCTTGCCCGGGAGCGCGTCGTGACCATCGACGGCGTAGCCGTTCCCTGCCGCTGCGGCGGAGGCTGCGAGATCATGCTCCGGCTGATCGAAGGCGTAGACGCGGTAGAGCGGCTCGCCCTGCTCGACGTGGTCGCCGATCTTCTTGAACAGGCGGATGCCGGCGCCCTTGTCGAGCGGCGCGCCGGCGGTGCGGGCGAGCCGGTTCAACCGCAGACAGTCGATCGCGGACACCGTGCCGTCATGCGCCGCCTTGATGTCGAAGCTGAGCGATCCCAGTTCGGTGCTGCATGTCGACGGGCCCTGGGCGTCGATGATCTTCTGCATCTGCTTCAGCGCCGCGCCGCTGTCGAGCAATTCGCGCGCCCGTGCGTAGCCCGCGCCGCCGCGCAGCTTCGGATCGTATTCCAAGAGATGGGCGGCGAGCCGCAGTGATTTCTCGCGCAGGTCGCGCGGGGCATCCTTATCGTTACCGAGCACCGCCATCACGTCGTTGGCCTCGAGCACCGGCCCGATGCCGTTGCCGATCGGCTGGCGGCCGTCGGTCGTGATCACTTCGACCGTGCGACCGAACCGGTCGCCGACGAATTCGAACAGCTTTCGCAGCCGCATCGCCTCGACGGCGCCAATGACCTTCGCGGTCGGCCCGACCGGAATGTCGATCAGCAGATGCGTCGAGCCCGCCGCGATCTTCTTGGACATGATGGAGGCGACCATCTGCTCGCGAGTGTCGAGGCTCAGCGGTCGCTCGACCGAGATCAGGACGTCGTCGGCAGGCGACAGGTTCACGTGGCCGCCCCAGATCAGGCAGCCGTTACAGGACGAGACGATCGCCTTCATCTCCTCGACACCGACATTCACCCGCGCCAGAACCTCCATCGTGTCGGCGGTGCCGGCGGGCGAGGTGATGGCGCGCGAGGAGGTCTTGGGGATCGGCAGGCCGTGCGCGGCGACGATCGGCACCACCACCATCGAGGTGCGATTGCCGGGAATGCCGCCGATGCAGTGCTTGTCGACGACCACAGGGTCCGGCCACACCAGTTGGGTGCCGGCCTGGGCCATCGCCCCGGTGAGGGCCAGGAGCTCGTCGCTGGTGATGAAGCTCGCCGAACCGATCAGGAAGGCGGCGATCTCCATGTCGGAGTAGCGATAATGCGCGAGGTCGTTGATGATCGCGCCGATCTCCGCCTGGCTCAAGGTTCGCCCGCGGATCTTGGCACGCACCGCTTCAAGGCTCTCCGGTGGCGTGGCGGGCGTCACCGCGACCAGCGTGCCGACCGGTTCGGCGAAACGGCGGAATGCGGGCTCGGAGAGGCCGATCTCGTCCTGGGCGGCCAAAGTGTCGTCGTCAGTGATCAGCAGCGTCGCCAGCAGCACCTTGCCGTTGAGACGGAGCTCGACGCGGCTGAAGCCGCGGAAGATCTCTGCGCGCAGCGCCTTCGATTGCCTGGAGATGACGACGACGTTCTCGCGGCCGGTATCGAGGCGAACGCGGCGGATCTTCAGTTGGGAGTGGGGGAGGTCTGGGTGCATGGACGGGCCGGCAGAGAGGAAGCTCGGCTTCCATGCTTAGCCGTCGCCGGCCTGGTGCTGTTGACCCAGATCATGGTCTGTCACGCCGGCGGGCCTTGCGTGCCGGCACGGTCTCGCCGATGTCGGAAGGTGACTTCGGGCCGGGGCATGCGGCCTACTTCGTGGCCGCGTCGATCGAGTTGAACTTGTTGTTCAGGAGCGCGCTGCCAGTGTTGTTCACGACCGTGACGATCACGAGCGCGATGCCGGCGGCAATCAGGCAATACTCGATAGCGGTGGCTGCACTTTCATCGGCAAGAAAGGACTTGAGCAATGCCATCGTCAACTCCCGTTCATCCGTCCAACGTAGGCTGGCGCCGTTTTCGGAATGGTAAATTGATTCACTAAATTTCGCAGGGCGCGCGTCAAAGTGCTGGCGGGGCGGTCCCGACCTCAGGCCTTATATGCTGGCATTCATTGACTTAAGGTTTCGTCACCCAACTCGGGTGGATTTGACGGCGTCGTCGCTTTCAGGACTTGATCGCGCGTCCAGGGGTGGCCTTGCCGGGGCGTCTCAGCGCCGCTGCGAGGCGTCCGACCAGATAGCTCATGACGCGCGGCTGTGACCGCGCCGCGCTGTCTGCAAGGCGCTTGTCCTCGCTCGTGTCGTTCACGAGGCCGATGTAGTTCTTTCTGGCGTCCTGCTGCTGCACCGCGTGCAAACCCTGGTTCAATCGACCGCGCGACCTTGTGGTGCGCAATGGGAATCGAGGGTTAATTTTGTCTTCCGTAGGATTACTTGGTGCCTCGCCGGAGGGCGCTGAAAGCAATGGCGCCGCTCAACCGATTGTTGAGGCTATGTCTCGGCGGCGCGAGGGAGGGCGAATGCTGCAAGCGCCACCGCGCCAGGTGGAGCTTACTTGCGACTGACGTCCGCGTTCAGCGCCCGCAACATCGCGATGCGGGCGAACATCGTCCAGCCGCCACCCGTCTCGGCCGCGTGGATCAGGGTCTCGATCGCGGTCTGCCAGTGGCTCGCGTGCTGCGCGTCCTCGGGCAGCTGCATGATGTAATCGGCCGCCTGTTGCAGCGTCCGCAGCTTGCGCCCGTTGCGCAGCGAGATCGGATCGTCGAACGCCGCCGACCAGGGCATGTCAGGCCGGCCGACGGGCGAGGGGAGACATCACTGCGCGATCGTAAGCTGCGTGCCGCTAACCGGCCTTCTTCGCCCGCGCCGGCGCGCGCACCGGCTTGTCGGCCTTCTTCGAGGCTTCCTTGGGGGCCGTTTTCGCCGCAGCTTCCTTGCCGCCCTTGCCGGCGATCGGCAGCAGCATCTCGCGCTGGCCTTCGACGCGCTTCTTCGGCTTCTTGCCCTTGACGGTCTCCTTGACGACCTTCGCGATCGGAGCTGCGTCCTTCTCGCTCGCGAGGCTCTTCTTCAGAGCGTCCATCAGGTTGATGACGTTGCCGCCCGTCTTCGGCGCCGCCTTGGCCGCGATCGGGGCGCCCGAGCGCTTCTTGTTGATGAGATCGATCAGCGCGGCCTCGTAATGGTCCTCGAACAGCTCGGGCTCGAACGCTCCGGACTTCTTCTCGACGATGTGTTTTGCAAGGTCGAGCATGTCCTTCGTCAGCTTCACGTCCTGGATGTCGTCGAAATATTCCTTCTCGCTGCGGACCTCGTAGGGGTAGCGCAGCAGCGTGCCCATCAGGCCGCTCTCGAGCGGCTCCAGTGCGATGATGTGCTCGCGGTTGGTCAGCACCACGCGGCCGATCGCGACCTTGTCCATGCTGCGGATGGTCTCGCGGATCACCGCAAAGGCGTCGTGGCCGACCTTGCCGTCCGGCACGAGATAATAGGGGCGGATCAGATAGCGATTGTCGATGTCGGCCTTCGGCACGAATTCGTCGATCTCGATCGTGTGCGTCGAGTCGAGCGCGATCTCGTCGAGCTCGTCCTTGGTGACCTCGATATAGGTGTCGGTGTCGACCTTGTAGCCCTTGACGATGTCCTCGGAGGTCACCTCGTCACCGGTCTCGGCGTCGACCTTGAGGTACTTGATCCGGTGGCCGGTCTTGCGGTTGATCTGGTTGAAGGAGACCTTCTCGGTATCCGAAGTGGCCGGATAGAGCGCGACCGGGCAGGTCACGAGCGACAAACGCAAAAAACCCTTCCAATTGGCGCGGGGGGCCATGGGCTACTCCAAACGCAACGGGGACAGACTTATGAGGATACCATCGGGGAACACCGAATCAAACACGGCGCGGTGCGGAATCTTGCAACTGCGTTAACCAGCCGCCCCGCGTCCGGTTGCTGCCCGAGCCCGCGGCAAAAGCCGGAACATCGTATCGGATCGGGCGTTGCCTCAGGACACAGGGCCGTGAGGCGGTCGCGGTCATCGGAGGCGACACGCAGAGATTGAGGGCATCATGGCAACCACGCGAGACCAGCATCAGATCGTCGAAACTGCAACCGAGGCGCGCCAGGGCGAACCCGGGCCGTCGGTGGCCGCGCTCCTCGCCATCTCGACCGGGCTCGCGATCCTGATCCTCGCCGTCATCTGGTTCGTATTCTTCCGGACCTGACAGCCGGATCCGAACGTCACGGGCCTTCCGACTCGCCGCGTAACGCGGCACATTGCGCCCGCCATGCCGCTGGCTCGCCCGGCAGCCTGGCGGGCGCAGTCGCGTCGGCGCGTGACAGGGCGTATATGACCAAAAAGTAACGCGGGCGGTTCCCGCGTTCATATTCAGTTCACGCCGGAATTGCTCATCTGAGGCTGTTGTTCATGCGGCCTATCTTTGGAGAGAAGCGTGCGCCTGCTCGTTGTTGAGGACGACCCCGATCTCAATCGCCAGCTCACCAAGGCGCTGACGGACGCCGGCTATGTCGTCGACCGCGCCTTCGACGGGGAGGAGGGGCACTATCTCGGCGACAACGAGCCGTACGATGCCGTCGTACTCGACATCGGCCTGCCGAAGAAGGACGGCATCTCGGTGCTGGAGGCCTGGCGCCGCAACGGCCGCACCATGCCGGTCCTGATCCTCACCGCGCGCGACCGTTGGAGCGACAAGGTCCAGGGCTTCGATGCCGGCGCCGACGACTATGTCGCAAAGCCGTTCCATCTCGAGGAGGTGCTGGCGCGCATCCGCGCGCTGCTGCGCCGCTCCACCGGACATGCCCAGAGCGAACTCAGCTGCGGCCCGGTCACGCTCGACACCAGGACCGGCCGGGTCAGCGTGTCCGGCAATCCCGTCAAGATGACCTCGCACGAATATCGGCTTCTGGCCTACCTGATGCACCATTCCGGACGCGTGGTCTCCCGCACCGAGCTGGTCGAGCATCTCTACGACCAGGACTTCGACCGCGACTCCAACACCATCGAGGTCTTCGTCGGCCGTATTCGCAAGAAGCTCGACGTCGACATCATCCAGACCGTCCGCGGCCTCGGCTATCTCCTGACCCCGCCGCCCGCTCCGGGCGCCTGAGGCGTTGCGGGCTTGACGGGAGGCCGAACAGGGGGCCTTGGTCCGGTTATGACGTCCGACGCCCTGCCATCCTGCGCCTCCCGGGATCGTTCCGATGCCCGCTAGCTCGCTTGCCAACCGCCTGTTCCTGTCGGCGACGGCGTGGCTCGTGGTGATCCTGGCCATCACCGGCGTGGTGCTGTCGTCGGTCTACAAGAACGCGACCGAACGCGCCTTCGACCGCCGGCTCAATCTCTATCTCCGCACGCTGATCGCGGAGGTCGCGACCCCGGACGAGCCCCCGGACCGCCAGTTCCAGTCGCTCGGCGAGCCCCTGTTCGAGCTGCCGCTGTCCGGCTGGTATTGGCAGATCACGCGCACCGACACCGAAAAGCCGGAGGTGCGCTCCTCGCGCTCGCTCTGGGACAAGAAGCTGCCGAAGCTGGAGGAGCACGGTGCCGAGCTCACCGCCGCCGGCATCCGGCTCGGCTATGTCGATGGTCCCGAGGGGCAGAACCTGCGGATGGTGGAACGGCCGGTCGATCTCGGCGCCGACGGCAAATATCTGGTCAGCGTCGCCGGCGACGACAGCGAGATTTTCGACGAGACGCGCAGCTTCGACTATTACCTCGGCGGCACCTTCACCGCGCTCGGCATCGTGCTGCTCCTGACCACGGTGTTCCAGGTCCGCTTCGGCCTCGCGCCGCTCAAGCGCATCTCGGAGTCGATCGCCGACATTCGCTCCGGGCGGGCAGAGCGGCTCGAGGGCGAATTCCCGGTCGAGATCGCGCCGCTCGCGCGCGAGACAAACGCGCTGATCGATGCCAATCGCGAGATCGTCGAGCGCGCGCGCACCCATGTCGGCAATCTCGCCCATGCGATCAAGACGCCGCTTTCGGTCATCGTCAACGAAGCCGGCGTTCACGCTGCCGATCCGTTCGCGGCCAAGGTGATGGAGCAGGCGGACGTGATGCGCGACCAGGTCGCCCATCACCTGGAGCGGGCGCGCATCGCCGCGCGCGTCTCGGTCGTCGCGACCGTGACGGAGGTGGCACCCGCCATCGAGGCGCTGCGGCGGACGATGGAGAAGATCCACCGCGACCGCGGCATCATGGTCGAGGCCAAGGCCGATCCGTCGGCAAAATTCCGGGGCGAGCGGCAGGATCTGGAGGAGATGGTCGGCAATCTCGTCGACAATGCCTGCAAATGGGCGGCCTCCCGGGTCTTCATCGAGGTGCTGGTGGAAGTGCCGCATAAGGCCGACGCCGGTCCGCGCCTGAGGATCATTGTCGACGACGACGGCCGCGGCCTGTCGGAGGCGGAGCGCACCCAGGTCTCCCGGCGAGGCCAGCGGCTCGACGAGTCCAAGCCCGGCTCGGGGCTCGGGCTTTCCATCGTGGTCGACCTTGCCGCGCTCTATGGCGGCAGCCTCTCCCTCGGCGCCGCGCCAATCGGCGGCTTGCGGGCCGAGTTGGTCCTCCCCGGAATATAATCCTTTGTTTCAACAGGATTTTTTGGTTCCGGGACGGCCGATCCGCAAGCAAACGGGAGGATTCGGGCCAACGTCCTCAACGGCTTCTTAAGGCGCAGCCTTCTATGATCGCGCTCGGACGCATCCCATGTCCGCCACTTTACCGTGCATTACCTGGGCGCATGAGCCAGACATCGATCGAGCGGCTGAGGGAATATCTCGCGCAGCTCCCGCCGCAGTCGCAGGCGCTGCTGATGCGGGAGTTCGAGCGCGCGCTCGAGCGCGGCCAGGACACGGCTGTGGCGACCCTCGTGCTCGAGCAGCTGCGCAGGATCGTCCGCAAGACGGAGGCCGACGAAACCCCACCCCCGCGGACGGACGACCTGTCGCGGCTCCTGTTCCAGGTGCTGGAACCGTTCCTCGTCGAGGCGGGCGCCCCGATCCGGGTCGGACAGATCCGCCGCTCCTCGCTGCATCCGATCTGGCAATGGCTCGGCCGTGACGGTGCTCCGGACAAGCTGAACGAATTCGAGGCGGCGCTGGCGCGCATGCCGGCCGCTGACAGTGCGGGGCAGGTCGAAGCGCTCGCCCAGAAGCTCCAGGCGGTGGCTGCGGACGCCATCTTCCAATTGACGGGGCCGGGCGGCGGCGACAAGTCGCGCGCGCTGGCCCGCGTCGGCCCGCCCAACGTGATCGAGGACCTCTATTCGGTCGGAGCGGTACTCCAGGTCCGAGAGGCCATCGCCACCCTGAACGAGAAGCTGCCGCGCTTCCTGCGCGCCTTCGGCGACTCCCAGATCGCCTCGGTGACGTCGGCGCTCAACATCCCTGTCCTCCAGACGCCGCAGATGCTGCCCTTCGCGCTGTCGATCGTCGTGCAGCGCATGACCGCGCCGTGGCAGATCATCCGCCTCGCCATCAAGATTGCCGCATCGGACGACGAGATCCGCGTGGCGGCAACGCCCTATGGCGTCGCCGTCACGATCGCCCTGCACGATTTGTCCTGCGTCGCCGCGATCCTGCGCATGGACATCAAGCGAGGCCAGTTCGACAACGTCGCCGACAATCTCAAGGCGCTGCACGACGGCGTGCGCGGCCTGCGCACCGAGCTCGACCTGCGCAACGATTCCGCCTGGGGCAAGCAACTGACCTCGATCCGGGCCGATATCTCCAATGCGCTGCAATCCGAGATCGACAGCGTTCCCGGCCGCGTTCGCCGGATCCTGCGCCAGCGCCCCGAGAAGGACATTCCGCCGGGCGCGCGGATCGACAGCACCGAGGTGGAGGAAACCGCGGCGCTGATCGATTTCGTCGCGACCTGCCGCAACTACGCCAGCGAGCTCGCGATCAACGAGGTGACGCTGCGCACCTATTCCGACCTGCAGCAATATGTCGAGCGCTCGACCGAGCAGCTGGTGCAGTCGCTGCGCGCCGCCGATCTCAAGGTCCGCACTTATCGGCAACAGCAGGTGCAGGCTGCGATTCGCTTCTGCCAGGTGCTGTTCGGCGATGACTACGCCTCGCTGATGAGCCGCGCCGCGGAGAACGCACTCACGGGCGAGCGCAAATCGTCGCGCGCAAGCTGATTCAAGCGCATATTTTTGTGATCACAATTTGTGGTTGACGCTGTCGGTGACGGGCCCTACGGTCCCGATGCAAGTCCGGGGAATTTCTATTTGTGGGCGCATGAAACCCGTTATCAGCTCCATCGAAATCGAGAACCGCGTCATTGTTGCCAAATATCAAAGACTGATGGTCGGCGCGAAGGTGGTGCTGGTCGAGAAGGCAAGCGGTCGGCAACTGCCTGAGACGGTCACGAGGGTTGCATCTCCGGTTCCGGTCGGGGCGTTGCGCATCAGATTGCCTGACGCCATCGAGCCGGGAACATACTTCCTGAAGGCCCTCAACGGTCACGGCGAGGACGCGGCTCGAAGTGTGGACTTCGAGATCGGCTAAGCCGTTGGATTTTCGCCGTTTCGGGGCTGTGGCCGGTCGCGCCGAATTGACAATTGTCAATTGCCGCATCGTCCGGCCGTGGTGTAAAGCCACCTATGGGCGCGGGTGGCGCGCTGCCGGAAGCTTGCCAGATGACGTTATGGTTCGTGTTCGCGCTGATGACGGTCGCGGCGATTTTCGCCGTGCTCTGGCCGCTCGGCCGCAGCGCGCGCGCGCAAAATCAGGGCAGCGAGGTCGTCGTCTACAAGGACCAGTTGACCGAGATCGAGCGAGACCTTGCCGCGGGACTGATCGCTGCGCCTGAAGCCGAGGCTGCGCGTGTCGAGATCAGCCGCAGGCTGCTCGCTGCCGCCGGCAGCGAGCCCGTGTCGGAGCCCAAATCGAGCCTCAAATGGCGCCGCGCGGCAGCGGTGCTGGCGCTTGTCGGTCTGCCGCTCGTTGCGATCGGCGTCTACGTGCCGCTCGGCTCACCCCGGCTTCAGGACTTTCCGCTGGCGCAGCGGGAGCGCGGGTCCGGCTCCGGCATGGCGGGATCTCTGGAGAACCTCGTCGTGCAGGTCGAGCAACATCTGGAAAAGAATCCGACCGACGGACGCGGCTGGAACGTGCTCGCGCCGGTGCTGGAGCGGCTCGGCCGCTTCGACGATGCGGTGCGGGCCTATCGCAACTCGATTACCTACAATGGTGAGAGCCCGGAGCGCAGATCCGATCTCGGCGAAGCAATCTCGGCCGCTGCGGGCGGCGTGGTGACCCCCGAGGCCAAGACCGAGTTCGAACGGGCGCATGCCCTGAACGCGGACGATCCCAAGGCGAACTACTTCCTCGGTCTCGCCGCCGAGCAGGACGGCCACAAGGACGATGCCGCCACCATCTGGCGCGCGCTGCTGGCCAAGGCTCCGGCGGACGCGCCGTGGCGGCCCCTGGTGCAGTCCTCGCTGGCGCGGGTCGGCGGCGGCACGATGCCGGCACTGTCCGATGAGACGATCGCCGCATCGAAGGACATGAGCGAGGGCGATCGCGGCGCCATGGTCCGCGGCATGGTCGAGCGACTGGCGACGCGCTTGAAGCAGAACAGCGACGACGTCGAGGGTTGGCTGCGCCTCGTGCGTGCCTATCTCGTGATGGGCGATCGCGACAAGGCGGTCGGCGCGTCGAGCGATGCCCGTCAAGCGGTCGCCAAGGATACCGAACGGCTCCGCCAGCTCAATGAAGGCCTCAAAACTCTCGGGCTCGACGGATGAAGATGTCAGGACGAGACGAGAGAACGGATACGCCATGACCCGCAAGCAGCGACGCATGACCATCATCGGCGGCTCTCTCGCCGTGCTCGCGCTCGCCGCCGCGCTGGTACTCAACGCACTGCGCGACTCCATCGTGTTCTTCTCGACCCCGACCATGGTCGCCGAGAAGCACGTTCAGGCCGGCAAGCGGTTTCGCCTCGGCGGCCTGGTGCAGCCGGGCTCGCTCCAGCGTGGCGACAATCTCGCGGTGAGCTTCGAGGTCGCCGACGGCAACGCCAAGCTGCCGGTCGCCTACAAGGGCATCCTGCCCGACCTGTTCCGCGAAGGGCAGGGCGTTGTCGCCGAAGGCGCGCTCGATGCCAACGGCGTGTTCAAGGCCGACACGGTGCTTGCCAAGCACGACGAGACCTACATGCCCAAGGACGTCGCAGATGCCCTGAAGAAGCAGGGGCACTGGAAGGACGATTACGGCGGCAAGGCTTCTGATGGCGTCAAGCCTGCGGCCACGACAGCGCAGGGCAACCCGCAAGGAGCGGTGCGGTGATCGCGGAATCCGGGCATTATGCGCTGGTGCTGGCGCTCGGGCTGGCACTGATCCAATCCATCGTGCCGTTGATCGGCGCGCGGCTGCGCGACGATGCGCTGATGAGCGTGGCGCGCTCCACCGCGCTGGCGCAGCTGCTGTTCGTCGGCGCCTCGTTCGTGGCGCTGGTGATGCTGCATGTGAATTCGGATTTCTCCGTCGCCAACGTCTACGAGAATTCGCATTCGATGAAGCCGCTGCTCTACAAGATCACCGGCGTCTGGGGAAACCATGAAGGCTCGATGCTGCTGTGGGTGTCGATCCTGGCGCTGTTCGGCGGATTGGTCGCGGCGTTCGGCAACAACCTTCCGCTGTCGCTGCGCGCGCATGTGCTCGCGGTCCAGGCCTGGATCGCCAGCGCCTTCTATCTCTTCATCCTGGTGACCTCGAACCCGTTCCTGCGTATCGCCAGCCCGCCGATCGAGGGACGCGATCTCAATCCCGTGCTGCAGGACATCGGTCTCGCCGTGCATCCGCCGATGCTCTATCTCGGCTATGTCGGATTCTCGATCTCGTTCTCCTTTGCCATCGCGGCGCTGATGGAGGGGCGGATCGACGCCGCCTGGGCGCGCTGGGTGCGGCCGTGGACGCTGGTCGCGTGGATCTTCCTGACGCTCGGCATCGCGATGGGCTCCTACTGGGCCTATTACGAGCTCGGCTGGGGCGGCTGGTGGTTCTGGGATCCGGTCGAGAACGCCTCGCTGATGCCGTGGCTTGCCGGGACGGCGCTGCTCCATTCGGCGCTGGTGATGGAGAAGCGCAACGCGCTGAAGGTCTGGACCATCCTGCTGTCGATCCTGACCTTCTCGCTGTCGCTGCTCGGCACCTTCCTGGTGCGCTCCGGCGTCATCACCTCCGTGCATGCCTTTGCCACCGATCCGACCCGCGGCGTGTTCATTCTGCTGATCCTCTGCCTGTTCATCGGCGGCAGCCTGTCGCTGTTCGCAGGCCGCGCGACATCGTTGAAACAGGGCGGCCTGTTCGCGCCGATCTCGCGTGAGGGCGCGCTGGTGCTGAACAATCTGCTGCTGACCGTCGCCTGCGCGGTCGTGCTGTTCGGCACGCTCTATCCGCTGGCGATGGAGATGCTCGCCGACTTCAAGATGTCGGTTGGCGCGCCGTTCTACAACCTCACCTTCGCACCGCTGTTTGCCCTGTTGCTGCTCGCCGTGCCGTTCGGGCCGATGCTGGCGTGGAAGCGCGGCGATCTGCTCGGCGTCACCCAGCGACTGCTCGCGGCCGGCGTTGCCGGGCTCGTTGTAGTCGCGATCGTCTGGGCCTGGACGCGTGGCGGCAGCGCGCTCGCACCGCTCGCGATCGGACTTGGCGTCTTCGTCATCGCCGGCGCCGTCACCGATCTGGTCGAGCGGACGGGCCTGGTTCGTCTGCCGCTCGCAACAGCGCTGCAGCGGGCGCGCGGCCTGCCACGTTCGGCCTGGGGCGCGGCGTTGGCGCATGCCGGCCTCGGCGTCGCGCTGATCGGGATTGTCTGCGAGACCACCTGGAACAGCGAATATATCGCGACGATGAAGCAGAGCGACGTCGCCCATGTCGCCGGCTACGACGTGAAGCTCGACGGGTTGTTTCAGCGTCAGGGCCCGAACTACCGCGAGATGATCGCCGAGTTCAACGTCAGCCGCGACGGTGAGACACTGAGCGTCATGACGCCGTCCAAGCGCAGCTTCACCACCCGCGGCTCCTCCACCACGGAGGCCGCGCTGCTGACCCGCGGTGCGAGCCAGCTCTACATCTCGCTGGGCGATGCCAATGCCGAGGGCGCGATTGCCGTGCGCATCTATCACAAGCCGCTGGTGCTGCTGATCTGGTGGGGTCCGGTGCTGATGGCCTTCGGCGGCGTGCTGTCGCTGTCCGATCGCCGCCTGCGGGTCGGCGCGCCAAAACCGGCGCGGGCCAAGCAGCGCCTGCAGCCGGCGGAGTGATCCGATGCGCCGGATGATGGCCGCGTTCGTCGCGCTTGCGCTGCTGGCTTCGCCCGCGGTGCATGCCGTGCAGCCCGACGAGATCATGTCGGATCCGGCGAAGGAGACGCGCGCGCGCGACCTGTCGCGCGAGCTGCGTTGCATGGTCTGCCAGAACCAGTCGATCGACGATTCCGATGCGCCGCTGGCGCGCGACCTGCGGCTCCTGGTGCGCGAGCGCATCGCGGCCGGCGACAGCAACTCGCAGGTGCTCGACTTCCTGGTCGCGCGCTATGGCGAGTTCGTGCTGCTCAAGCCGCGCTTCGAGCGGCAGACCTTGCTGCTGTGGCTGCTCGGCCCCCTGCTGCTGACCGGCGGTGGCCTGGCGCTGTGGCTGCAAATCCGGCGTCGCTCGCGGAGCGGTGCAAACCTACCTGCGCCGCCGCTCACGCCCGATGAAGAGGCGAGACTCGCGGCATTAATGTCGGACGAGGCCAAATCGTCCTAGCGACGTGAAATCCTCCCGGCTACGTATTGATACGTAATCTGCCGGCCGCCGCCGGGTGTTTCATGCTATGTTGACCTTTGTCTGGAAGCTTGTCCCGAGATTTGATTCCAGACTCTGAGTTCCCCGATGTTCGCGAACAGCAATCTGACGATCCGCTTCCTGGTCGGCGCCGTCGTCGCTGCATTATTGTTCCTGCTGGGCATCGGCGGCGGCACCGGATTCGTCGCGGTGCTCTATCTCAACAACGAGATCACCAGCCTGTCGTCGGACTTTGCTGCGCTGAGCGGGCCCGCACGCGATCACGCGATGCAGATCTACCAGCAGGCACAGGCCGCATTCTCCTACTTCCTGATCGCCTGCGGTGTGATTGCGGTCGTCGCCTGCGCGATCTGCCTCACGACCTGGTTTGCCGTGCGCAACGGCATCCTCAGTCCGTTGGCGGCGATCGTGCATGCCATGCGCGAGGTCGCCGACCAGAAGTTCGAAACCCCCGTGCCGGGGCTCGGCGGCACCAACGAGATCGGCCTGCTCGCCGGCGCGCTGGAGGTCTTCAAGACCAACGGGCTCGAACGGCGCCGCCTCACCGAGCAGCAATTGCGTGAAGCGCAGCACCAGGCCGAGCGGTCGAAATTCCTGGACGCCAGGATCAAGCGCTTCAACGATCTCGTTGCCAGCGTCGTCGATAGCGTGGCCTCGTCGGCCGTGCATCTGAAGAGCAATGCCGAGACGCTGTCGCGGACGGCCAACGACACCAGCACCAAGGCCAATGCGGTGGCGAGCGGAGCGAGCCAGGCCAGCGCCAGCGTGCAGACGGTCGCGGGCTCCGCCGAG
This sequence comes from Bradyrhizobium sp. CCBAU 45394, assembly GCF_028128655.1. Classification (NCBI taxonomy): domain Bacteria; kingdom Pseudomonadati; phylum Pseudomonadota; class Alphaproteobacteria; order Hyphomicrobiales; family Nitrobacteraceae; genus Bradyrhizobium; species Bradyrhizobium sp. CCBAU 45394. The sequence goes on from NZ_LBIX01000172.1 coordinate 77,076, forward strand.
GAGATGACGAATTCGATCGGCACGATCAGCCGACGCGTCACCGATGCGACCCAGCGCGCCGAGGGCGCGGCGGCGCAAGCCGAGAAGAGCCGCGACACCATCCACACGCTGTCGGACGCCGCCGACAAGATCGGCGAGGTCGTGCAGCTCGTGCAGGCGATCGCATCGCAGACCAACCTTTTGGCGCTCAACGCCACCATCGAGGCGGCGCGGGCGGGGGAGGCCGGCAAGGGGTTTGCCGTCGTCGCCTCCGAGGTGAAGAGCCTCGCGCACCAGACCAGCAAGGCGACGGAGGAGATCACCTCCCATGTCGCCAGCATCCAGGGCATCACCGCGGAGACGCGCGGGGCGATCGACGGCATCTCGAAGACGCTGTCGGAGATCTCGTCGATCATGTCCGGCATCGAGGTCGACACTGCCCAGCAGCGCAACGCCACCCAGGATATCTCGCGCAGCGTCCAGGACGCCGCGCGTGGTACGCTCGACGTGTCAAACCACATCGCCCAGATCACCTCGACCTCCGCCGAGACCGGTCGCATGGCGGCCGAGGCCCGGGATTCCGCTGTGGATCTGTCGCAGCAGGCCGAGACCCTGAAGCGTGAAGTCGACGAGTTCATCGTCAGCGTCAGGGCAAGCTGAGGTCGCCTAAAACCTCGCCGGGGAGGCGGTCACCGGAACTCGAATAAGTTCCTGTAAGACCACAATTTTCGGTCTGCGCTAAACTGCCGCATCAACGCCGCCCCTTCATTACGAAAGTTTAACCCCGCCGCCAGCGCACGGTAAGGCGCGAGCCCCCATCTTCAGGTCCGTAAGGTGCTGCCATCCCGCACCAAATGGATTTCAAGGCCCTGGAGAGCTCTGCATGACCGAACGTCCCGACCTTTCGAACCTTCCGTCCTACCGGCAGCCGCGCCGGTCGGTCTTCTCCGCGCGCAAGATCGCGCTGATGGCCTCGGTCGTCGCCGGCTTCGGCGCAGCCGTCTACGGCTTCAGCCCGTCGGTGTCGCCGGCCGACCTGTTCTCGAGCCCGGCGCATGCGCAGGTCAACAACGAGGTCCGGAAGGTTGAACGCCCGGTCGGCTTCGCCGACATCGTCGAGCGCGTGAAGCCGTCGGTGATCTCGGTGAAGGTCAACATCAAGGAAAAGACCGCGAGCAACGATGACGGCGACGATTCCTCCTCGCCGTTCCAGCCGGGCTCGCCGATGGAGCGCTTCTTCCGGCGCTTCGGCGGTCCGGATGGCATCCCGGGCATGAAGGGCGGCCGTGGCCGCGTCGTGCAGGGCCAGGGTTCCGGCTTCTTCATCTCGGCTGACGGCTTTGCCGTGACCAACAACCACGTGGTCGACGGCGCCGACAAGGTCGAGGTCACCACCGACGACGGCAAGACCTATACCGCCAAGGTGATCGGCACCGACCAGCGCACCGACCTTGCCCTGATCAAGGTCGAGGGCGGCTCGAACTTCCCGTTCGCAAAGCTTGCCGACGGCAAGCCGCGGATCGGCGACTGGGTGCTCGCAGTCGGCAATCCCTTCGGTCTCGGCGGCACCGTGACCGCGGGCATCGTCTCGGCCAGCGGCCGCGACATCGGCAACGGTCCCTATGACGATTTCATCCAGATCGACGCGCCCGTGAACAAGGGCAATTCCGGCGGTCCGGCCTTCAACACCGACGGCGAGGTGATGGGCGTCAACACCGCGATCTACTCGCCCTCCGGCGGCAGTGTCGGCATCGCGTTCTCGATCCCGGCCAACACCGTGAAGACGGTTGTTGCCCAGCTCAAGGACAAGGGTTCGGTCAGCCGCGGCTGGATCGGCGTGCAGATTCAGCCGGTGACGTCGGATATCGCCGACAGCCTCGGCATGAAGAAGGCCGAAGGGGCGCTGGTGGCGGAGCCGCAGGCGAACGGTCCGGCGGCGAAGGCCGGCATTGAGTCCGGCGACGTGATCACCTCGGTCAACGGCGAATCCGTCAAGGACGCCCGCGAGCTCGCCCGCACCATCGGCGGCATGGCGCCCGGTGCGATCGTGAAGCTCAACGTGCTGCACAAGGGCCAGGACAAGGTCGTGAACCTCACCCTCGGCCAGCTGCCGAACACGGTCGAGGCCAAGGCCGATACCGATAACGACAGCGGCAAGGGCGCGACCAAGGGCACCGACGTGCCCAAGCTCGGCATGACCGTTGCGCCTGCGAACTCCGTGGCCGGCGCCGGCAAGGAAGGCGTCGTGGTTACCGAAGTCGATCCGAAGAGCGCCGCGGCCGAACGCGGCTTCAAGGAAGGCGACGTGATTCTCGAAGTCGGCGGTAAGAGCGTGAGCACCGCCGGCGATGTCCGCGAGGCCATCAACACGGCGCGGACCGACAACAAGAACAGCGTCCTGATGCGCGTGAAGAGCGGCGGCCAGTCGCGCTTCGTCGCGATTCCCCTCGCCAAGGGGTAAGCGTCAGGAGGCTACGCAATGAAGGGTGTCGCCGGCATCAGTCGCCCCAGCCGCCGGCGCCCTTCGGGGGAGCAGCGTAACATTCGCTTCCCCAATCTACCTTCCGGTGGAATTACGCCCCCCTCCGTCGGAAGGCCTAGGGCGGTGAGGTCCCCCCAGCTTCACCGCCCGCCTTTTTCTCGACCCGAGACTCTCCCACTCGGCTTGCATGCGATTGCCGCTCGCGCCATGTTTAGAGAAGGTGACCTCCTTGACCGCCGCCGAACGCACGATGCGCCTCCTCATCATTGAAGACGACCGCGAATCCGCCGACTACCTCGTGAAGGCGTTTCGCGAAGTCGGACACATTGCCGACCACGCCCCCGACGGCGAGGAAGGCCTCGCCATGGCCGAGAACGGGGATTACGACGTGCTGGTGGTCGACCGCATGCTGCCTAAGCGCGACGGCCTGTCGTTGATCGGCGCGCTGCGCGACAAGGGCAACACCGCGCCGGTGCTGATTCTCTCCGCGCTCGGGCAGGTCGACGACCGCATCAAGGGCCTGCGCGCCGGCGGCGACGACTATCTGCCCAAGCCATATTCGTTCGCCGAGCTCCTGGCGCGGGTCGAGGTGCTGTCGCGCCGCCGCGGCGGCCCGGCCGAGGACACGCTCTATCGTGTCGGCGATCTCGAGCTCGACCGGCTCTCCCATCGCGTTGCCCGCGGCAAGGATGAACTGACGCTTCAGCCGCGCGAATTCCGCCTGCTCGAATACCTCATGAAGCACGCCGGCCAGGTGGTGACGCGCACCATGCTGTTGGAGAACGTCTGGGACTATCATTTCGATCCGCAGACCAACGTGATCGACGTGCACATTTCGCGGCTGCGCTCCAAGATCGACAAGGGTTTTGAGCGGCCGCTGCTGCACACGATCCGCGGCGCCGGGTATATGATCCGTGACGGCATTCGGTAAACTGATCCGCACCACGGCATTCCGGCTGACGCTGGTCTACCTGTTTCTGTTCGCGATTTTCGCGGCCTCGCTGCTCGCCTATTTCGCCTGGAATACGCGGCGGCTCATCACCGAGGAAATCACGCAGACGGTGAATGCCGAGACCTCGGAGATCAACGAGATCTACGGCCGCCGCGGCCTCGTCGGCCTCGTGCGCGCGATCGAGTATCGGGCGCTGCGACCGGGCGCCAATCTCTACCTCGTGACGACGCCGACGGGGCAGGCGGTGGCCGGCAATGTCGGCTCGCTGGCGCCGGGCGTGATGGCAACGCGCGGCTGGACCGAGACGGCCTATCGGCGGATCGAGGACGCCGACGAGCGCGATCACCGCGCGCTCGTGCGCGTCACCGAGCTCGAAAACGGCTTCCGGCTGCTGATCGGCCGCGACCTCGCCGAGCGGCGTCGTCTGTTCGGCATCGTCGCCAAGGCCGCGCAATGGTCAGTCCTGATCGTGGTCGTGCTCGGGCTCGGCGGCGGCGTCTTCGTCGCGCGCAGAGTGCTCAGGCGCATCGACGCGATGAGCGGCACGGCGCACCGCATCATGACCGGCGATCTCAGCGAGCGCCTGCCGGTGGGGCGCAGCGGCGACGAGCTCGACCGCCTCGCCGAAAACCTCAATGCCATGCTGGAGCGCATCGAGGCGCTGATGGCGGGGCTGAAGGAGGTCTCCGACAATATCGCCCACGATCTCAAGACGCCGCTGACGCGCTTGCGCAACCGCGCCGAGGAAGCGTTGGCGAAATCGGGCTGCGAGGCCGACTACCGCGCCGCGCTGGAGCGGACCATCGAGGAATCCGACGGGCTGATCCGCACCTTCAACGCGCTGCTGATGATCGCGCGCGCCGAGTCCGGCCAGGCGCGCGGCAACATGGACGATTTCGATGCCGCCGATGTCGCGGGCGGCATCCACGAGCTCTACGAGCCGCTCGCCGAGGACGACGGCATGACCTTGAAGGTCAAGGCCGATCCGACGCCGGTTCACGGCAACCGCGAGCTGATCAGCCAGGCGCTCGCCAATCTGGTCGAGAATGCCATCAAATACGGCAAGCCGGTCACGCAGGCCGGCGGAACCGTGGTCAGCATGGACTCTGGGCAGATCATGATCGAGGCGAAGCGCGAGGGCGACCAGGTGCTGCTGAGCGTCACCGATCGCGGCCCCGGTATTCCGGAAGCCGACCGCAAACATGCTGTCGAACGATTCGTCCGGCTTGAAGCTAGCCGCACGCTGCCGGGCTCCGGCCTCGGCCTCAGCCTTGCCTCCGCAGTTGCGACGCTCCATAGCGGAGAATTGCGGCTGGGCGATGCCCATCCCGGCCTCGTCGCCACGCTGGTGCTGCCGGCGCGCGCGGGCGCGGGCGACAGGGTTGCTCCTCCAATACCGGATGTGCCACAGAAGGTGGCATGAACCACTCCGCGCCGGGAAACGCGGACAAGCATGGTGAGAGCCTGGCCGCACGCTTCGCGGAGGCTCCCCATATTGCCGCTTCCACAACCGACGAACGACGTTTTGAAAGCTGGCTGGCCGAGCTCGAGCCGGCACAATCGGCTCGTCTCGAAGCGCTGCTGGTTCATCCCTTCGCCCGGAATATCCTCGCCGGCATCGCGGAATTCTCGCCCTATCTGTTCGATCTGGTGCGCGCCGATCCGCTGCGCCTGATCCGGCTGCTCGAATGCGATCCGGATACTCATCTCGCCGCACTGATCGCGGAGGCGAGGGGCGCGGTGGTCGCGGCACCTGACGAGGCCGAGGTGATGCGGCTGCTTCGCCGCATGAAGGCGGAGGCGGCGCTCCTGACCGCGTTGTGCGATATCGGCGGGGTCTGGCCGGTGATGCGGGTGACGGCGGCGCTGACCGATGTCGCGGTCTCCTCCGTGCAGGCGGCGCTCCAGTACCTGCTGCGGCAGGAAGCCGCACGAGGAAAGCTTTTCCCGCCTAATCCCGAGGCACCGGAAGAGGGCTGCGGCCTGATCGTGCTCGCGATGGGCAAGATGGGGGCGGGCGAGCTGAACTATTCCAGCGACATCGACCTCATCGTGTTCTTCGACCCTGACGCCACGACGCTGGCGCCGGATATCGAGCCGCAGCCGTTTTTCGTCCGCGTGACGCAAGGCATGGCACGCATTCTCCAGCAGCGCACCTATGACGGCTATGTCTTCCGCGTCGATCTACGCCTGCGCCCCGATCCGTCCTCGACGCAGGTGGCGATCTCACGGGACGCCGCGCTGCATTACTACGAGCGGGAAGGGCGCACCTGGGAACGCGCCGCGATGATCAAGGCGCGCGCCTGTGCCGGCGATGCCAGGGCAGGCGAGGCGCTGCTCGCCGAGATCGCCCCCTTCGTCTGGCGCAAGCATCTCGACTTCGCCGCGCTTGCCGACGTCCACGACATGAAGCGGCAGATGCAGACCTATCGCGGCCAGAGTGAGGTCGCGGTCGAAGGCCACAACGTCAAGGTCGGCCGCGGCGGCATCCGCGAGATCGAGTTTTTCGCGCAGACCCAGCAGCTGATCGCCGGCGGCCGCCATCCGGAATTGCGGGTGCGGCCGACGCTCGCCGCGCTCGATGTGCTCGCCAGCAGCAACTGGATCACCCTTGCGGCGCGTGACGAGCTCGCCAGGGCGTACGAATTCCTGCGCCGGGTCGAGCATCGCCTCCAGATGGTCGCCGACGAGCAGACCCATGCGCTGCCCGACGACAGGGAAGCGGTCGAGCGCTTTGCCCGGTTCTTCGGCTATCCGGATCGCGAGGCCTTTGCGCGCGACCTGCTGCGGCAGCTCGAGATCGTGCAGGGGCACTACGAGAAGCTGTTCGAGGGCGATGACCCGACCGGCACGGCAAAGCTGCCGGCGCTCGACTACAGTGCAGGTCCCGACGATCCGCGCCTGTTCCAGCACCTGACGACGCTCGGCTTCAAGAAGCCTGCCGCCGTGGCGCAGACCGTGCGAGACTGGATCACGGGCGACTATCGCGTGTTCCGCAACGAGGCGACGCGAAGCGCCTTCATCGAATTCGTGCCGGCCCTGATCGACGGCCTCGCCCTCGCCGAGGAGCCGGACCGCGCCGTCGTGGCGTTCGATCAATTCCTTGGGGCGCTCCAGCGTGGCGGCCGGCTGATCACGCTGCTTGGCCAGAACCGCGATCTCGTCGCGCTCGTGGCGCTGGTGCTGGGCGCGGCGCCGCGGCTCGGCGAGATGCTGGCGCGGCAGCCGCAGCTCATGGATGGGTTGATCGATCCGCGCTTCTTCGGCGCGATGCCGGACAGGCGGGAATTGTCGGGGCGGCTCGCCGCCACCGTGCAGGATGCCGCCTCATATGAGGAATTCCTCGATCGCCTGCGCCTGTTCGGGCAGGAGAGCCTGTTCCTGATCGGCACGCGCATCCTCTCCGGCACGGTCTCGGCGCAGCAGGCGAGCACGGCCTTTGCCGACGTCGCCGAAGGCGTCGTCCACACAGTGCATGACCTCGTTGCCGATCGCTTTGCCGCCCAGCACGGCCGGATCAAGGGGCAGGAGACGGCGATCATCGCGATGGGCCGGCTCGGCAGCCGCGAAATGACCGCGTCGTCCGATCTCGACCTGATCCTGCTGTACGATTTCGACAGCGAGAATCCGGACTCGGACGGGCCGAAATCGCTTCAGGGCGCGCATTATTTCGCGCGCTTCACCCAGCGCCTGATCAGCGCCTTCACGACGCGCACCAATTACGGCGTGCTCTATGAGATCGACATGCGGCTGCGCCCGTCGGGGCGGGCCGGCCCGGTGGCCTCGAGCCTTGCCTCCTTCGCGGATTATCAGGCCAACGAGGCCTGGACCTGGGAGCACATGGCACTGACGCGTGCCCGCGTGGTGTCGGCATCGGCTGAATTCGGCGAGCGGATCGCGGGCGTCATCCGCGATGTCCTGACCCGCCGCCGCGACCCTGCCACCATCGCCAACGACGTCGCCGACATGCGGCGTGCGATCGCGCAGGAGAAGGGCGAGACCGATTATTGGGACCTCAAATATGCCGCCGGCGGCATGATCGACATCGACTTCATCGCGCAATATCTCCAGCTCGTGCATGCCCATCACAAGCCCGATATTCTCGACGTCAGCACGCTTCAGGTGCTGGACAATGCGGCGAGGCTCGGCGTGCTGCCACAGTCGGAGGCCGAGATCCTGCGTGCCGCAGCGCGGCTCTATCACGACCTAACGCAGATCCTGCGGCTCTGCGTCAGCGACCGCTTTAAGCCGGAAACCGCCGGCACCGATCTCCAACGCGTGATGGCGCGCGCCGGCGATGCGCCGGATTTCTCGTCGCTGGAGGCGCGTGTGAAGGAGACGCAGAGCGAGGTGCGGCGCGTGTTCAGGGCGCTGCTGGAAGGGACGTCGCCGGCTTCAGCGAGGTGAGGGCCTCGCGGACATTGGGCTCCAGGTCCGCGCCGCCGGCGTCGAGATGGGCGAAGATCGCGCGCTTCATCCGGGGATCCCAGAACTTCTTGATATGCTCGGCGATTCCCGGCACGGCCTTGTCGTGGCCCTGGCTCTGGAAGAACCTGCCGATCTGGTTGGCCATGTAGATCAGGCGGTCAGGCGACATCGGCAACCTCCGTGGCATGGCAGGCGACGATGCGGCCGCCATGCGTGAACACTTCGAACCCGTCTTGCCGGGCAATGGCGATCAGCGTGATGCCGGCGGCTTCCGCGGTGCGGACCGCGAGCGCGGTCGGCGCGGAGACCGCGACCATCAGCGGCGCGCCGATCGCGGCGGTCTTCTGCACCATCTCGACCGAGACGCGGCTCGTCAGCAGCACCATGCCGCCGCGCGCATCCGTCCGGCTGCGCGCCAGCGCACCGGCAAGCTTGTCAAGCGCGTTGTGGCGGCCGACATCCTCGCGCAGCGCTACGATGTTGCCGGCAGGAGACCAGAACGCGGCGGCGTGAACGGCGCGGGTTTGCATGTTGATCGATTGCAGCGGTGCGATGGCCTGCATCGCCGTCATGATCTGCTCGGGCGTGAAGTTCTGCCCCGGCGGCACGACGGCCGCAGGCCGCACGGCTTCTGCAATGGACTCGATGCCGCAGATGCCGCAGCCGGTCGGGCCGGCGATATGACGCCGCCGTTCGCTGATGCGCGCGGCTTGGTCCGGCGCAAGCCACATGCGTAGCTCGATGCCGTCGTCGAGGCGGACTATTTCGAGCGACCGGATGTCGTCGACCGATCTGACGATGCCTTCGCTGAGGCTGAAGCCGACTGCGAAGTCCTCGAGGTTTTGCGGCGTCCCCATCATGACGGCATAGGTGCCGCCATTGTAGGTCAGCGCCAGCGGCGTCTCCTCGGGGATCAGCCGTGTGCCTTCGGACGCAACGCTGTGGCGCCAGATTTCGCGGTCGATGGCCTGGACCGGCACGTGCATGCGCTTACTCCGCAGCCTCGGCGGGCGCGATGCGGCGAGAGTGCCGCGCCTGCGCGTCATAGGACTTCTGCCAGTCGGACGGGCCGTTCGACGGCGAGATCTGCACCGCCGTGACCTTGTATTCGGGACAGTTGGTCGCCCAGTCCGAATAGTCCGTCGTGATGACGTTGGCCTGCGTGTCCGGGTGGTGGAAGGTGGTGTAGACGACGCCCGGCGCGACGCGATCGGTGATCTCCGCGCGCAGCGTGGTCTCGCCCGCGCGGCTCTTCAGCCGCACCCAGTCGCCGTCGCGCACGCCGCGCTGCTCGGCGTCGTGTGGGTGGATCTCCAGCCGGTCCTCGGCATGCCAGACCACGTTCTCGGTGCGCCTTGTCTGCGCGCCGACGTTGTACTGGCTGAGGATGCGCCCCGTGGTGAGCAGCAGCGGGAAACGTGGGCCGGTCCGCTCGTCGGTCGCGACATATTCGGTGACGATGAACTTGCCCTTGCCGCGGACGAAGCCGTCGATATGCATCACCGGCGTGCCCTCGGGCGCCTTCTCGTTGCACGGCCACTGCACCGAGCCGAGCTCGTCGAGCTTGGCATAGGAGACGCCGGTGAAGGTCGGCGTCAGCGCCGCGATCTCGTCCATGATCTCGGACGGGTGGCTGTAGTTCATCTCGAAGCCCATGGCCTTGGCAAGGCCGATGGTGACTTCCCAGTCGGCCATGCCGTTCTTCGGCGTCATCACCTTGCGCACGCGCTGGATGCGGCGTTCAGCGTTGGTAAAGGTGCCGTCCTTCTCGAGGAAGCTCGAGCCGGGCAGGAAGACGTGGGCGTAGTTCGCGGTCTCGTTCAGGAACAGGTCGTGGACGATCACGCATTCCATCGCCGACAGCGCCGCCACCACATGCGAGGTGTTGGGGTCGGACTGGAGGATGTCCTCGCCCTGCACATAGATGCCCATGAACGTGCCCTCGATCGCGGCATCGAACATGTTGGGAATACGCAGGCCCGGCTCCGGATTGAGCTTGACGTTCCAGAGCGCCTCGAACTGGTCGCGCACGGCATCGCCCGAGATGTGGCGGTAGCCGGGCAGCTCGTGCGGGAACGAGCCCATGTCGCAGGAACCCTGCACGTTGTTCTGGCCGCGCAACGGGTTCACGCCGACGCCGGGACGGCCGATATTGCCGGTCGCCATCGCGAGGTTGGCGATCGCGATCACCGTGGTCGAACCCTGGCTGTGCTCGGTGACGCCGAGACCGTAATAGATCGCGCCGTTGCCGCCGGTGGCGTAGATGCGGGCCGCTTCGCGCAGCGCCTTGGGGTCCACGCCGGTGAGGATCGCCGTTGCTTCCGGGCTGTTGTTCGGCTGGGCGACGAAGGCGGCCCATTCCTCGAACTCGGTCCAGTCGCAGCGCTCGCGCACGAAGGCTTCGTTGACGAGGCCCTCGGTGACGATGACATGCGCCAGCGCGGTGACGACCGCGACGTTGGTGCCGGGCATCAGCGGCAGATGCAGCGCCTTCACATGCGGCGATTCCACCATCTCGGTGCGGCGCGGATCGATCACGATCAGCTTGGCACCCTGGCGCAGGCGCTTCTTCAGGCGCGAGGCGAAGACGGGGTGTGCGGAGGCCGGATTGGCGCCGATGACGACGGCGACGTCGGTGTTCTCCACGGAGTCGAAGTCCTGGGTGCCGGCCGACGTGCCGAAGGTCTGCGACAGGCCATAGCCGGTCGGCGAGTGGCAGACGCGGGCGCAGGTATCGACATTGTTGTTGCCGAAGCCGGCCCGGATCAGCTTCTGCACCAGATAGGTCTCTTCGTTGGTGCAGCGGGACGAGGTGATGCCGCCGATGGCGTCGCGACCGTGCTTCTTCTGGATGCCGCGCATCCTGGCGGCGGCGAAGGAGAACGCCTCATCCCAGGACACTTCGCGCCAGGGATCCTCGATCCGTTCGCGGATCATCGGCTTGAGGATGCGTTCCTTGTGGTTGGTGTAGCCCCAGGCGAAGCGTCCCTTGACGCAGGAATGGCCGCGATTGGCCTTGCCGTCCTTGTACGGCACCATGCGCACGACTTCCTCGCCGCGCATCTCCGCCTTGAAGGCGCAGCCGACGCCGCAATAGGCGCAGGTTGTGACGACCGAATGCTCGGGCTGGCCGATCTCGATGACGGATTTTTCGGTCAGCGTCGCGGTCGGGCAGGCCTGCACGCAGGCGCCGCAGGAGACGCATTCGGAGCCGAGGAAGCTCTCGCTCATGCCGGGCGAGACGCGGCTGTCGAAGCCGCGGCCCGAGATCGTCAGCGCGAAGGTGCCTTGCACCTCCTCGCAGGCGCGGACGCAGCGCGAGCAGACGATGCACTTGGAGGGATCGTAGGCGAAGTAGGGGTTGGACTCGTCCTTCGGCATCCAGGCGGCGTTGACCTCGCCGTTGGATTTCGCGAAGACGTGGTTCTCGCCCTCGTAGCCGTAGCGCACGTCGCGCAGGCCCACGGCGCCGGCCATGTCCTGCAACTCGCAATCGCCGTTGGCGCCGCAGGTGAGGCAGTCGAGCGGGTGATCGGAGATGTAGAGCTCCATCACGCCCTTACGCAGCTTCTTCAGCCGGTCGGTCTGGGTGTGCACGACGAGGCCCGGCATCACGGGCGTAGTGCAGGATGCCGGCGTGCCGGCGCGGCCCTCGATCTCGACGAGGCAGAGGCGGCAGGAGCCGAATGCATCGACCATGTCGGTCGCGCAGAGTTTCGGGATCTGGTGGCCGGCTTCCATCGCTGCGCGCATGATCGAGGTGCCCTCGGGCACCGAGATCTCCTTGCCGTCGATGGTCAGCGTCACCATCGTTTCCGATTTGGCGCGCGGCGTGCCGAAGTCGATTTCTTCGATCAGAGACATTGTCGTTCTCCTATTCCGCGGCCTGAAGCGTGGTCGGCGCCGGGACGAAGTCCTCCCGGAAGTGCTTCAATGCGCTGAGCACAGGATAGGGCGTGAAGCCGCCGAGCGCGCAGAGCGAGCCGAATTTCATGGTGTTGCAGAGGTCTTCGACGAGCGCGAGGTTTTCGCTGACGCGTTCGCCGTTGATGATCTTCTCGATGGTCTCGACGCCGCGGGTCGAGCCGATCCGGCAGGGCGTGCACTTGCCGCAGGATTCGACGGCGCAGAATTCCATCGCGAAGCGCGCCTGCCTGCGCATGTCGACGCTGTCGTCGAACACGACGATGCCGCCATGGCCGATCAGCCCGTCACGCGCAGCAAAGGCCTCGTAGTCGAACGGCGTGTCGAACAGCGCGCGGGGGAAGTAAGCGCCAAGGGGCCCGCCGACCTGCACCGCACGGACCGGGCGGCCCGTGAACGTGCCGCCGCCGATGTCGTCGACAAGCTCGCCCAGCGTCACGCCGAAGGCGGTCTCGTACAGGCCGCCATGGCGGATATTGCCGGCGAGCTGGATCGGCATCGTGCCGCGCGAGCGGCCCATGCCGAAATCGGCATAGGCCTTGGCGCCTTCGGCGAGGATGAAGGGGATCGCCGCGAACGACAGCACGTTGTTGATCACGGTCGGCTTGCCGAACAGGCCGTGATGGGCCGGCAGGGGCGGCTTGGCGCGCACGATGCCGCGGCGGCCTTCGAGGCTCTCCAGCAGCGACGTTTCCTCGCCGCAGACATAGGCTCCGGCGCCGACGCGGACTTCGAGGTCGAAGCTGTAGGTCGAGCCGCCGATCTTGTCGCCGAGATAACCGCCGCGCTTCGCAGCCTGGATGGCGGCCTTCATCGCCTCGACCGCGTGCGGATATTCGCTGCGGATGTAGATGTAGCCCTTGGTTGCGCCGACGGTGATGCCGGCGGTGGTCATGCCCTCGATCACCAGGAAGGGATCGCCTTCCATGATCATGCGGTCGGCGAAGGTACCGCTGTCGCCTTCGTCGGCGTTGCAGACGATGAACTTGCGGTCGGCCTTGGCCTGGGCAACCGTCTTCCATTTGATGCCGGTCGGAAAGCCCGCGCCGCCGCGGCCGCGCAGGCCCGATGCGGTGACCTCGGTGAGGATGGTGTCCGAGCCGAGCGCCAGCGCGCGCTCCAGCCCCTTGTAGCCACCATGGGCGCGGTAGTCCTCGAGCGAGCGCGGATCGATCACGCCGCAGCGGGCGAAGGTGAGGCGGGTCTGGCGCTTCAGCCAGGGAATCTCGTCGGTCGCCCCCAACCGCAGCAGATGCGGCGTATTGCTGGCGAGCGCGTCGAGCAGGGAGGGCACATCGGCCTCGGTGACCGGACCGAACGCGATCCGGCCCTGCGGCGTCGCGACCTCGACCAGCGGCTCCAGCCAGTACATGCCGCGCGAGCCGGTCCTGATGATCTCGACGGCGACGCCGCGCTTGGCCGCAGCCTGTTCCAGCGCCAGCGCAACCTCGTCGGCGCCGACGGCCAACGCACCCGCGTCGCGTGAGACGAAGAGACGCATGCTCATCGCTGTGCCTCCGCAACCAGCGCATCGAGACGCTTCTCGTCGAGCCGGCCGACGAGGCGGCCGTCGAGCATCGCGGACGGTGCGGTCGCGCAGAGTCCGAGGCAGTAGATCGGCTCCAGCGTGACGCGATCATCGGCCGTCGTGTTGCCAAGCGACACGCCGAGCCTGGCCTCGGCACGCGCGGCCAGCGCATCGCCGCCCGCAGCCTGGCAGGCCTCGGCGCGGCAAAGCTTCAGCACGTGGCGGCCGGCCGGCTTGTGCCTGAAATCATGATAGAACGTGAATACGCCATGCACCTCGGCGCGCGACAGATTGAGCGCTTGCGCCACCATGGGAATGGCGGCCTCCGGCACGTAGCCGAACGCCTCCTGGAGCGCATGCAGGATGACCAGCGTCGCGCCCTCCTGCCTTGCATGTTCGGCGATGATCTCGGCGCCGCGCGTCTCGTCCCAAGGCTCGTAACAAGGCTCGTAAGTCGCTGTCATTCTTTGTTCTCAACCTGAGCGTTCCTGCCTCGCAAACTATTTGGAATCATTCGAAGATCAATAAAGCTGTCTCATGCTGCGATTGCGAATTCAGATCGATTGGCGGATGCAATCGATCGATACGGAAGTGCAATTAATCGCATTTCGCCTGCCGGTTTTTCCGTGTTGGCAAGGACCTGCCGTGCTAGCTTGCATGCCACGACAAAATTCGAGGGGACGTCCGGTTGATCGACAAGCTTGAACTGCTGCTGGCGCTGGCGAAGGAACGGCATTTCGGACGCGCGGCGGAAGCCTGCGGGGTCACCCAGCCGACGATGTCGACCGGGCTCAAGCAGCTCGAGGAGATCCTCGGCGTGATGCTGGTCCAGCGCGGGTCCCGCTTCCAGGGCTTTACGCCCGAGGGCGAGCGGGCGCTGGACTGGGCGCGGCGGATCGTTGGCGATGCCCGCGCGATGCGCCAGGAGATCAACTCGCTGAAGGACAAGCTCTCCGGTGAGATCCGCATCGCGGCAATCCCGACCGTGCTCGGCATGGTTGCCGCGCTGACGACGCCGTTCCGCGCCAGGCATCCCGAGGTGCGCTTCCGGATCCAGTCCACAACGTCATCGGAGGTGCTCGGGCTGCTCGAAAATCTCGAGGTGGACGCGGGGCTGACCTATATCGAGAACGAGCCGATCGGCAAGGTGCGCACCATTCCGCTCTACAACGAGAGCTATCGCCTCCTCACCGCGCCTGATGCGATGTTCGGTGATCGCGAGACGGTGACCTGGACCGAGGTCGGGCAGGTGCCGCTGTGCTTGCTCACGCCCGACATGCAGAACCGCCGCATCATCGACCGCGCGCTGCGCTCGGTCGGCGCGGAGGCGACGCCGACGCTGACCTCGAACTCGCTGCTCGTGCTGTTCACGCACGTGAAGACGGGACGCTGGGCGAGCGTGATGCCGGCCAAGCTCGCCGAGACGCTTGGCCTGTCCGATACTGTGCGTTCGATCCCGATCGTCGACCCCGAGGTCAATTACAGCATCGGCATGGTGATCCCGCAGCGCGATCCGATGACGCCGCTGATCGCGGCGCTGGTCAATGTCGCGCGCGAGGTCGCGCCGACGCTGCAATTGTAGCTTCAGGCCGCGGCCGATATCCCGGACGCCGCCTTGACGGCGTCGCGCGGCAGCGTCACGCGGACGACGGTGCCGACATCGATCTTCGAGCGCAGCCGCATCGAGCCGCCGTGGAGCTGCGCCAGCGAGCGTGCGATCGCGAGGCCCAGCCCCGAGCCGTGATAGGTCTTCGTGAGCTGGCTCTCGACCTGCTCGAACGGGCGTCCGAGCCGCGCCAGGGAGTGCGGGGCGATCCCGATGCCGGTGTCGGCGATCATCAGCACGATCCTGTCGTCGAGCTGCCGGCTGCGCACCACGATGCGTCCGCCGTCGGGCGTGAACTTCACCGCGTTCGAGAGCAGGTTGACGATGATCTGCTTGGTGGCGCGGCGGTCGGCGACGACGGAGATCGATTTCTCGATATCGGCATCGAGCGTCAGGTGCTTGTCCTGCGCGCGGCCGGAGACGACGCGCAGGGATTCCGCGAGCGTCCGCGCGAGGTCGAGCTCCTCCATGTCGAGCTTCATGCGGCCGGCCTCGATTTTGGACATGTCGAGGATGTCGTTGATGACTTCGAGAAGGTAGTGGCCGCTGGTCAGGATGTCCTGGCAATATTCCTGGTACTTCTCGCTGCCGAGCTCGCCGAACAGGCCCGAGCCCATGATCTCGGAGAAGCCGATGATGGCGTTGAGCGGCGTGCGCAGTTCGTGGCTCATATTGGCGAGGAATTTCGACTTGGTCTGGTTGGCTTCCTCGGCGCGGGTCTTCTCGCGCTGATACTTCTCGGCGAGGTCGGCGAGCTCGTTGGTCTGGCGTTCGAGCGCGGCCTGCGAGCGCTTCAGGTCGATGACGGTGGCGCGCAGGCGCAGATCGTTGTCGACCAGCTTCTGCTCGTGCTCCTTGATGCGGGTGATGTCGGTGCCGACCGAGACGTAGCCGCCGTCCTTGGTGCGGCGCTCGCTGATGTGCAGCCAGCTGCCGTCGTCGAGCTGCGCCTCGAAGGTGCGCGCGCCCGGGCCCTGGCTGGCTGTCTCGTTGTGGCGGGTGCGCACCTCCGGCATGCGGCCGACCTCGAGCACGGTTTCGTAGGAGGTGCCGGGAATGACGGCGCTGTCGGGCAGCTTGTGCAGGCGCTGGAAGTGCGAGTTGCAGAGCACGAGGCGGTCGCTCGCGTCCCACAGCACGAAGGCCTCCGGAATGGTCTCGATGGCGTCGCGCAGGCGCAAATCGGCTTCCACCGTGCGCTCGGCGAGGCTCTTCTGCTCGGTGATGTCGACGGCGATTCCGATCAGGTGAACGCTGGAGTCGGTCGCACCGCTCGTCTTTTCGCAGCGGACACGGAGCCAGATCCAGTGACCGTCGACATGCTGCATGCGGAAGGTCTGGTCGATGTGGTCGATCTTCTCGGAGATGAGCTGGTCGGCGATCTCGAACAGGTCGATGTCGTCGGACTTCACCAGCGCGTTGACCTCGCCGAAGGTCAGGAGCTCGTTGCGGCCGTCGAGGCCCAGCATCGAGAACATCGACTGCGACCAGAAGATCCGGCCGCGCGACAGATCCCAGTCCCAGAGGCCGCAGCGGCCGCGGTTGAGCGCGGTGTCGATGCGGCCGCGCACCGCGTCGTTGATGAGATCGCCCTCGCGGGCGCGGGTCGACTGCCAGTGGAAGGCGAAGCCGAGGATCAGGACGACGAAGCCGGTGGTGGCCGACAGCGTCACCGAGAGCGCGGCGTCCGAGCCCCAGATCGGCTCGTTGCGCTCTTGGATCACGGTGACGAAGCCGGGCAGCGACTTGATCTGCCGCGAGATCGCCATCGCGGCGTTGCCGTTCGGCAGCGTCATGTCGGAGATGTTGCCGTCGCGCGGCGGCGCCGCGAGCAACTGCGCCGTGGTGATGGAATCGAGCAGGCGATCGTTGCCCGAGGGATCGCTGTCGACGGGAATGCGGGCGAGGATGCGGCGGTCGACGCCGGCTGAGGTGACGATGACATGGCGGCCCGTGGCCGTGCCCCAGGACGGGATCAGGTCGGGCAGCAGCGCCGGCAGGCTCTCGATGTTCCTCAGCCGTTCCTGCCGCGAGGAGGTGAGCCGGTCGATGCGCTCGGCGAGCAAATCGGCGAGTGCCGAGATGTCATGGCGGATCACCAGCCGCTTCTGGCGCGTCTGGTCGACGACCTGCACGAACGCGCCGAGGCAGATCGTGATCAGGAACGCGATGATGAGCGTCGGCACGGCGCGACGCAGCGCCGGCTCCGCGATCAGCAGCCGGTGATAGGCAGGTTTCGCGATCGATTGCGCCAATCCTTTGATCGAATCGGATTGGACGCACGCGTTCGCGGCGTCTGCACGCGACATGCCTTCGGCCCCCTGGAAAACTTGCTTGCAACTTGAGTTCGGAAGCAGCCCCACATCGCTTCCGAATCACACCGATTTGAATCCAGTTTTGCCGGGCTGTCGAGAGTCAACGAATCGTTAACGCGAATTTATTCTTATCCAATGAGCAGTTTGCGCGTCGCGTGCCCGCAAACTCGCGTGCGTGACGAGTCCGAAACGAGAACGTGTGACTCCTCGCACATTCTGCGTCACGTGCGCGGCGGCTCGGCGTGGCTGATCACGCGCTTCACGCTCGGGAACGCGCGGCGCAACGCGCGCTCGATCGCGTCGACATGCTCGTGCACCTTGATCACGCTCATCGACGGCGTGGCGCGGCAGTGGAAGTTGACGATCTCGCCGGCGTCGGTGTTGCGGACGCGCACATTGTGGATGTCGTGGATCTCGCTGCCGGCGGCATATTCGGTGAGTGCGGCGGCGATGGT
Source organism: Bradyrhizobium sp. CCBAU 45394 (assembly GCF_028128655.1). NCBI lineage: Bacteria > Pseudomonadati > Pseudomonadota > Alphaproteobacteria > Hyphomicrobiales > Nitrobacteraceae > Bradyrhizobium > Bradyrhizobium sp. CCBAU 45394. The sequence continues at coordinate 94,745 of NZ_LBIX01000172.1, forward strand.
CTGCACCCGTTCCGGCGCGGCATCGACACCGAACGGCAGTTCCGGTTCCAGAGGCTCGATATGGACGTCGACCTCGACGTCGGCGCCGAACTCCTCCTGGATGTTCCGCTCCAGCGTGTTGGCGACGTCGTGGGCGGCGTCGAGCCGCATGCCGGCGTCGACCTCGAGGTCGATGCTGACGATCAGCTTGGCGCCGAGGTCGTGCACCGTGACGTGGTGGACGGCGAGGCTCGAATTGCGGGCGATCACCATGATGCGGTCGCGTACGGTCTCGTTGTCGCGGGCGACCGGGACCGGGGTGAAGGTGAGGTCGGCATCGCCGAATGCCTTGTCGACGGCGGCCTGCACCTTGCGCTTGATCTCCTCGACGCGGTCGATCGGATAGGTCCGCGGCACCTTTGCGATGGTGTCGATGAAGGTGGTCGCGCCGACCATGCGCACCCGCAGCCGCTCGACGCCGATCACGCCGGGGACGCTGCGGATCGCGGCCGTGGCCTTCTCCTGCGCGCCCTCCGGCGCGCGGTCGACCAGCGTCTGCACGGTCGAGCCGGCCATGCGCAGGCCGAGCGCCGCGATCATCACCGCGACCGCCGCGGCAGCCGCCGCGTCGCCCCACCAGAAGCCGAGAGCGGCGAGGATCAGGCCCACGATCACGGCGAAGGAGCCCATGACGTCGGAGGCGAAGTGCAGCGCGTCGGCGGCGAGCGCCTGGCTGCGCGTCTCCCGCGCGGCGCGGTGCAGGGCGCGGGCGCGCCACAGGTTGACGACGATGTCGATCACCAGCACCACGAACGGTATGGCCGAAATGGTCGGCGGCGGGGTTCCCTCGCGCAGCCGGCTGTAGGCCTCGACCAGGATGCCGCCGGCGAGCACGTAGAGCAGGGCGGTGACGCCGAGCGCGGAGATGCTCTCCAGCTTGCCGTGGCCGTAGTGATGCTCGTCGTCGGCCGGCTTGTCGGACACCCGCACCACCGCCCAGGTGATGATGGTTGCGACCAGGTCGACCGAGGAGTGCAGGGCTTCCGAGATCAGCGCGAGCGAGCCGATCGCCACGCCGACCACGAACTTCGCCGCCGCCATGCCGCCGCTGGCGAAGATCGAGATGGCCGCGACCGAGGTCTTGTTGTGCTGGGAGGTCATGGCGGGGGATTTAGCAGCCCGGCGCGGGACATCAAGCGATGATCCACAGGAGTAGTCGCTAGTGAGTTGCAGGAGCGGTCACGATGTCATTCCGGGTTCGGCTCTTCGAGCCGCCCCGGAATGACGGCCACCCTCACACCGTCACGACAATCTTCCCCAGATGCTTGTTCGCTTCCATGTGCTCGAACGCCTTGTCGATGTCGGCGAATGCAAACACCCTGTCGATCGGCAGTTGCAGCTTCCGCGATTCCACCGCACCCCAGATGTCCTTGCGGACCTCCTCGAAGATCTCGCGGACTTCCTCGATGGTGCGGGTGCGGAAGGTGACGCCGATATAGTCGATCCGGCGCGCGGCGTGCAGGTCGAAGTTGAAATCGGCATGGGTGCCGCCGAGCCGGCCGACGTTGACGATACGGCCCTTGATCCTGGTGGCGGCGAGGTTCTGGTTGGCGACCTTGCCGGAGACCTGGTCGACGATCAGATCGACGCCTTCGCCGTTCGTCGCCTTCAGCACCTCCTCGACCCATTTGGGATCGGAGGAGTCGACGGCGAGGTCGGCGCCGTACTCCGTCAGCCGGCCGCGCCGATAGGCGTCGGTCGACGAGCCGATCACCAGCTTGGCGCCCTTGAGCTTGGCGATCTGCATCGCCATCAGGCCGACGCCGGAGCTGGCGCCCTGGATCAGCACGCTCTGGCCCGCCTGCACGCCGCCGACGGTGACGACCGCGTTGTGCATGGTCGCGAGCGCGACGGGCAGGGTGGCGGCCTCCTCGAAATTCATGTTCGAGGGCGCGCGGAACAGCCGGCCGTGATCGGCCAGCGTGTACTCGGCAAACGCCGCGCCGCCCGAGCCCATGATACGGTCGCCGACCTTCACGCCCTTGGCATCCGGTCCGAGCTCGGCGACCTCGCCGGCCCATTCCATGCCGAGCACGGTTCCGACCCCGCCCGCTGCGCCATGGGCGTGGCCCTTGCGCATGCCGGTGTCGGCACGGTTCAAGCCACAGGCACGGACGCGGACGAGCACCTGTGTGCCCTTAGGTTTTGGTTGAGCGACGTCGGAAATCCTAGCGCCCTCAGGGCCGTAGACGTAAGCCTTCATGCATTACCTCGGAGCTCAATTGAGTTTGTAGGTGAAGAGCGGAGCCGTTCTTCGCCTCTCCCCGCTTGCGGGGAGAGGCCGACGCGCGGAACGCGCGGCGGGTGAGGGGGAGTCTCCGCGAGTCCAATTGTCACCGTCAGCGCGGAGACTCTCCCTCACCCCAACCCTCTCCCCGCAAGCGGGGCGAGGGAGCATACCTTCGGCGTGGCGGGCGTCGTGTTCAAATCACTTCAGCGAATTATTCCGCCGCTTCGCGTTGCGGCTGAACGACCATTCCCTCCAGCCGGCTTCTGATGATGGCTTGCGCTTCGGACACGATGCGGGAGACGAGCTCGGCGCAGCTCGGGATGTCGTGGATCAAGCCCTGGACCTGGCCGGCCGACCAGATGCCTTCGTCGGAGTTGCCGGTGGCATAGACCATCTTGCCGCGGGCGCCGGCGACGAGCTCGCGGATGTCCTCGAACTTGGCGCCCTCCTTCTCCATGGCGACGACCTTGGTCGAGACCGCGTTCCTGGCGACGCGGGAGGTGTTGCGCATGGTGCGGAAGATCAGCTCGGTCTCGCGCTCGTCATTGGCGACGATCTTCTCCTTGATGGACTGGTGGATCGGGCTCTCCTTGGTGGCCATGAAGCGGGTGCCCATGTTGATGCCCTCGGCGCCGAGCGCCAGCGCCGCGACGAGGCCGCGCGCGTCGGCGAAGCCGCCGGAGGCGATCATCGGGATCTTGACCTTGTTGGCGGCGGCCGGGATCAGGATCAGGCCGGGCGTATCGTCCTCGCCGGGATGGCCGGCGCATTCGAACCCGTCGATCGAGATGGCGTCGACGCCCATGCGCTCGGCGGAGAGCGCGTGGCGAACGCTGGTGCATTTGTGCACGACCTTGACGCCGTGCTTCCTGAACTCGTCGACATGCTCCTGCGGCTTGTTGCCGGCGGTCTCGACCACCGTGATGCCGCTCTCGATGATGGCGGCGCGGTATTCGGCGTAGGGTGGCGGCTTGATCGCGGGCAGGATGGTGAGGTTGACGCCGAACGGCTTGTCGGTGAGGTCGCGGCAGCGCGCGATCTCCTTGGTCAGATCCTCAGGCGTCGGCTGGGTCAGCGCCGTGATGAAGCCGAGCGCGCCGGCATTCGCAACGGCGGCGACCAGCTCGGCGCGCCCGACCCATTGCATGCCGCCCTGGACGATCGGGTGCTCGACGCCGACGAGCTTGGTGAACCGTGTCTGCAACATGATGCGTTTCCCCCGCCTGCGTGGCAGGCCCTGTTATCGATTGATGGCGGCAGGATGCCGCCGAGGTCGCGAAAAGTCTATTGCGGGAGCGTGCGGTGACGGCGGGGCGATCATGCGGGAGGCGGGGGGATTCCGTGGGGCGGATAATTGGGGGGCTGCAGTATTCGTCCCGTCATGACGGTCATAAAATTGAGCTCGCGGCCGCAACTCGCTCCCGTACCGCAAGGCACACCTTCGCCTTCTCGCGGCGCATCCCGCCCGAGCTTTGCTTCATCGCATTGCCCTCATCGGAACAAGGGCGCAGGGAAGGCCGGGCGCGGCTGGCACCCGCAAGTCCGTGCGCTACAAAAGATGCACACGGGGTGGACCACAGGTCTCGCCGGACGCCCGGCCTTCCCTGCGCGATGGGTTACGGCTTACTTCGTGCTCTCCCCGGGGAGCGATGCACTATTGCCCCCGTCGCCTTGCGGATGGCTGATGCACGCGGTCCGGTCGGGCCGCGCATATCACCACAAGACTTGACGCACAGACCCCGGGCGTCAGGACCACACGACTTCGCCGTCCGCGCACGTCCTCGCTGGGACTTCGAGAGCTGGCGTGTGCTCGCGCCCGAAGCCATGCGAAGACGCTGTCGGCGCCGTGTCGTTCGTGCGAGCGCGCCTTGCTCACGGTTTCCCGCCCTGCAATGCTGCCCGCGCCCGACGCCGTCGCGTCCATCGCTGCCCGGCCCGCGGTTCGTGACGATCGCGATCCGCCCCTTGTCTCGGGCCAGGGTGTTTCGTGTGTACGATAAATCCGAATTTCGGTAAAGTGGAATATATCTGCGGCGGCGGATTGACAGGCGAGGCGGGAGATTTGTGCGGGGTGTCTTGCCCGACGGGCGAGGTGCCGCTCCACCCTACGCTGTCATGCCCCGGCTTGACCGGGGCATCCAGTACGCCGCGGCGTCTCCGTGTTACCGCGCCGCCTCTGGAATACTGGATTGCTTCGCTTCGCGGGCAATGACAGCCAGGGGGTGATAACGGGACCCGAATGTTCGCGAGATGTCGTAGCCCGCAAGGGCTTTGAGGCTTCGGCTACTCCGCCGACAGCCGCACCATCTGTCGGCCGCCGTTCATTTCCTTGAGGCTGTTGACGAAGTTCTCCGGGCGCTGCCAGCGATAGGGGACCTTCAAGCCCATGAACTCGGCGATGTCGCCGATGAAGCCGGTGCAGTTGGTGGTCTCGGCGTTCCAGACCGGCGAGCTCGACTGCAATTTCTTGATGTAGGCGAACACGCGCTTGGCGTCGGCTTCGTTCAGATAGACGCGATAGCTCGCGGTCAGATATTCCGGATCGAGATCGCCGTAGCTCGCGCCGGTCTCTGACGGCACCCAGGTGAGGTGACCGAGCACGTAAGCAAGGGTGTCGCCGGCGGGCGTCAGGCCCGCGACCTCGACGGCGCGCTCGCTGGTCTTGCCGTACCAGACGAAGGCGTGGCCCCAGCTCGCCGCCGTCCGGGCGCGGAAGTCGACGTAGTAGGGGCCTTTCTCCGCACGCGCGACGGGCCGCCGCGACTGCGGCGCCGGTCGCGATGCGGTGTCGGTCGTCGCAAGCGCATTGGCGTCGGCCATGCGCTTGTTCGCTTCGTGGGCCGAGGCCGAGGGCGTCGTGCACGCGATCATCGCCGCGAGCGCGAACCCCGCAAGGATGCAGGATCCCGATCGATCAGGTTTGTTCGTCACGCTGTGCCCCCTCGACTGTCGGCCGCTTACGCAGATGCTGCGCGTATGTCGCCGTGCGTCAGTAGCGCGCCGCGACCGGGCCGGGCGCCTTGCCGATCGGGGCCTTGCCAACCGGGCTCTTGCCAATCGGCATCTTGCCGATCGGCGCCTGCTCCGCCGGATAGACAGGCACGGGCTGCCGGCGCGGCAAATCGGCAGCGTTCGCAGCCGTCACCAGAGCAAGCGTCGCACCCAGAACAAATACAATCTTCTTCACAGTCATACCCCTGAAGGTTTGGTCCAAACACGGCGGTGCCGTGCCCCCAGACACACCTCACAGAAGGGCGGCCGAATGCGTCCAAGTTGCGGCGCGCGCGGGACATGTTGGCGGCATATGTCGGGCGCGCGGAGATGTGATGTGTCTGGATGTTTCGGCAGCGTCCACGGCCGCGAGCGTTTCCTCACCCGATCCGGTTCAGGCTGTTCCTGATCGTCGAGAAGATGCCGCCGATGTCCTTGCGCAAGGCATCGAGCGCGTTGAAATTGTCGAAGATGCGGGCGAGGCGGTCTTCGACCTCGCGCTTGCTTTTCGCCAGCGCGTCGACGCGCGAGGCGAGGGGCACGCCGCCGTTCGCCTCGATCTCGCCGACGGTTTTGGCGAGCAGGTCGCGGGTGGTGCCGACTTCCGCGATCAGCGCCTCGATGCCGAACACCGGGGCCTTCAGCGGGACGAGGTCGGCCTGAGACTTCGACAAGTCCGTCTTGAAGGCGTTCAGCGTCGCCAGCGTCTCCTGCAACGCGCCGAGGCGCTGGCGCGACTGGATGACGAAATCGTTCAGCGCGTTCTGGCGGTCGACGAGGGTCGTGCCGTCGGGATCGGTCTCGATCTCCGCAAGCGAGCGTTCGAGCTGGGCCTGGCGCTGGCCGAGCTCCTCGAAGTCGAGGCGGATCGTCTTGAGGATGTTGAAGCTGTCGTCGATGCGGGCGAGGCGCTGCTCGATCTCGATCCTGTTCTTCGACAGCGTCTCGACGCGGGTGCCGAGCGGCGCTTCGCCGCCGGTCTCGAGCTCGTCGATGCTCTTGGCGAGGCGGTCGTGGCTGAGGCCGAGCTCGCTGATCAGCGCGTTGATACCGGCGTCCGTCGATCGCAGCGGCATGAGCTCGGCGTGGGATTTCGCCAGATCTTCCTTGTACTGGTTCAGGGTCGCGAACGTGTCCTGGACCGTGTTCACCCGCGCGAGCAGCGCCGAGATGTCGTGCGCGATGTCCTTGAGCCGGTCGGCGAGGTTCTTGCGGTCGTCGGTCTCGAGGTCGTGGAGCGACCGTTCGAGCTGGTTCTGGCGGTCGCGGATCTCGGTGAAAATCGGCTCGACCGCGCGGCGCTGCTCGGCGACCTTGCCGACCATCTCGCGCAGGCCTTGCTGGCGGCGGCGGATCTCGGCGAGCTGGTCGTGCATGTCGGTGGATTCGTTGCGGCCCTGCTGGAGCAGGGCGCGCTGCTCGGTCTCGCCCAGCTTGTCGTGAAGGGTGGAGACGGCCTCCCTCGGGTCGCTCTCGATCAGGTGCTGGACGGTGGCGTCGAGGTGGTTTTGCAGGGCGTGGGCGACGACGACGTCTTCGCGGGTCTTCTTCAGGCGGTCGCGCAGCTTGCCCAGTCGCCGATCCTGGCGCGAGAGCCGAAAGGCGGTTGCGCAGATCAGCGCCAGCGACACGGCCAGCAGCGCGCCGGTCGCGATGCGCTGCGGCATGGGAAGGCCCGCAAACAAGGCGGGCAGATGGGTGACGTCGTAACCGAACGCCTGCTGGGCGAAGATCGCGATGGCAGCGAGCAGGACGAACCAGGCAACCAGGAAAAACAGCCACATCGTGACTTCCTCACGCCGGCACACATTTTCGCCATGATTGCTATTGGAGAGCGGAACCGAGATCAAGGGGCGCGCGGGGGAGCGGTATGTATCCGGCCGCGCGATCCACGACTGATTGCATCAGCTGAACGGTGGAGAGCGGCATGAGGTGCCGAGTTTTCCCGAGGGGGCTGCGGCCCTTCGCTGTCATTCCGGGGCGCGACGAAGTCGCGAGCCCGGAATCCATCGGGCGGCAGAGACTGCGGATAAATGGATTCCGGGCGCGGCGCCTTGCGCCGCCCCGGAATGACGGAGAGCTAGAGCCGAAACTCGTTGGTGAGCTCGCCGATCCCGTCGATCGCGACGGTGACCGTATTCACCGGCTCCTTCATCACGCCGACGCCGACCGAGGTGCCGACCGCGATGAGGTCGCCGGGGAGCAGGGTCATGTCGTGGGAGATCCTGCTCACCAGCTCCTGCGCGCTGAAGATCATGTCCGAGATCGGGTAGTTCTGCCGCTCCGCGCCGTTGAGGATGGTGCGGACCACGAGCTTGGCCGGATCGAGGCCGGTCGCGATGGTGGGGCCGAACGGGCCGTAATCGTCGATGCCCTTGGCGCGGGCCCATTGCGGGAAGGTGGGATCGCTGGTCAGGATGTCGTTGGCGGTGATGTCGTTGACGCAGGTATAGCCGAAGATGAAGCTGTCGGCCTCACCAGGCGAGACGCGGGCGCAGGTCCTGCCGATGACGATGCCGAGTTCGCCCTCATAGGTGGTCTTGCCGTCGTAATAAGAGGGACGGCGGATCACCGCGCCGGGGGCCGCGATGCTGGTCGTGGCCTTCAGCAGGTAGAGCGGCTCCGGCGGCTCGGGCTGGTTCAGCTTGGCCGCGAGCGCGTGAAAGTTGTTCCAGAGCGCGACGATCTTGCTGGGTGCGCAGGGTGCGAGCAGCTCGACCTCCGACAGCGCCAGCGTCCTGCCGGTAGCTGCATGGCGGCCGAACATCTCGCCCTCGTGCACGCTGATGCCGGATGAGGTCAGCGTGCCGAAACCGGTCGCGCCATTATTCCGGAAGCGCAGCCATTTCCTGATCTCGCCGGTCATCACGCCACCGCCAGCGCGCGGGGATCGGTGGGCGCGGAGACGCCGTCATAGAGACCGGCGATGCGGGCGCGCTGGGTCACCATCGCCAGCACCGAGTCCAGTGCGGGCGTGGAAATGCCGGTGAGGCGGCCCATCTCCTGCACGACGGTGACGAGCGGGTCGATCTCCATCGGGCGGCCGCGCTCGAGGTCCTGGAGCATCGAGGTCTTGTGCGCGCCGACCTTGCGGGCGCCCTCGATGCGGCGCTCGACATCGACGCGGAATTTGACGCCGAACGTCTCGGCGATGCCTTGGGTCTCCACCATGATCGCGCGCGACAGCGCGCGCGTGGCCGGATCGGTGCAGATCACGTCGAGCGTTGCGTGCGTGAGCGCGCTGATCGGGTTGAAGCAGACGTTGCCCCAGAGCTTGAGCCAGATCTCGTCGCGGATGCGGTCGAGCACCGGGGCCTTCAGGCCGGCGGCGACGAAGAGATCGGCGAGGCGCTGCACGTCGGACGTGATCTCGCCGGAGGGCTCGCCGAGCGGGAAATTGTTGCCGTAGACGTGGCGGATCACGCCGGGCGCCTCGATCTCGGTGGCGGGATAGACGATGCAGCCGATGGCGCGCTCGGCGCCGATCTCGCGCCATTGCCGGCCGCCGGGGTCGATGCTCTCCAGCGTCGAATTCTCGTATTTGCCGCCGTGCTTGTAGAAGTACCAATAGGGGATGCCGTTGACCGCGGTGACGATGCGGGTGTGCGGGCCCAAGAGCGGCTGCATCTTCTCGATCACGCCGGTGATCGAATGCGCCTTGAGCGTGATGATGATGTAGTCCTGCACGCCGAGCTCGGCGGGATCGTCGGTGCAGCGCGGATGCACGGTGTGCGTCTCGTCGCCCGCGAGAAGCGTCAGGCCGCGCTCGCGCATCGCGGCGAGATGCGCGCCGCGTGCGACCAGGCTGACGTCGGCGCCGGCGCGCGCCAGCTGAACCCCGAGATATCCGCCGATTGCGCCGGCGCCGTAGATGCAGATCTTCATGAAATCCTCGCGGGTGACCGGAATTTTGGGACGAAGGATCCGGTCCGGCGCGGAGGGATCCGAGCCGGGGCCGGTAGTCGCAGGGGAAGGGTCGTGGCGCTTTAAGCTGCTGCTTGCGGCGTGCCGTTGATCGCCTCGTCAACGGCAGCGGCGATGTCGCGCATGCTGATGACGGAGATGAGGCTGTAATCGTCGATCACGGGCAGGTGGCGGATGTGATGACGGTTCATCAGATGCCGCACGTGCTCGATCGTATCGCTCGAGGTGCAGGAGACGAGCTGCTGCACCGACACGAGCTGCGAGACCTTGACGTTGATGGCATTGGCGCCGTGCTCGGCGACGGCGCGCACCACGTCGCGCTCGGTGAACATGCCGACCGCGGTGTTGCCCTCGGATCGGACCACGTCCTTCACCACGAGGGCGCTGATGTTGTTGGCGCGCATCAGCTTGGCGGCGATACCCACCGTTTCGTTCATTCGCACCGTGACAACGCGCGGCGTCTTCTTGCGCAGAATGTCTCCGACCAGCATTGCAACCTCCCTAGGTGAATGACGAGGTAAGTGTGGTATACATAATGCCAGTCGTCAAGCGCTGGATTTGGCGGATCCGAAAAATCTTGCGACAGCATTATTGACGTTTGCGGTGCCTCCGGCCTCGGCCAAAAAACCTTGGCCAAAAAGAAAGGGGCGCATTCTGCGCCCCTTTTTCAACCGTGCAAAGTCTGTGGCTTGTCACGCCGTCTCGGTCTTGGCGTCGCCCGTTGCAGGGCTTGCGCTCTCGGCTTCCTTGCCGAGGATGAAGGAGCGGCGCAGCGGCTTGATCACGAACAGCGCCGTCAGCGCCGCCGTCGCGTTCAAGGCGACCGCGACCACGAACACGGCCTTCCAGCCGTACGTTGCCGAGATCACGCTTGCGAGCGGAACGAGCAGGGAGGCGGTGCCCTTCGCGGTGTAGAGCATGCCGTTGTTGGTGGTCGCGAACTTCGAGCCGAAAGTGTCGCCGCAGGTCGCGGGGAACAGCGAGTAGATCTCGCCGAACACGCCGAAGTAAATGGCGGTCGCGAGCACGAACACGATCGGAACGTGGCCGTAGGCCGACAGCGTCAGCAGCATCACTGCGGCGGTGCCGAAGGCGATGAACATGGTGTGCTCGCGGCCGATCGTGTCGGAGACCCAGCCGAAGAACGGACGTCCGAAGCCGTCGAAGATGCGGTCGAGCGAGATCGCGAAGGTCAGCGCCGCCATCTGGAAGCCGGCGAGCGTCACCGGCGTGTCGGCGATCTTGAAGTCGTGTGCGATCGGGCCGATCTGCGCCGCGGTCATCAGGCCGCCGGAAGCGACCATGACGAAGACGAGGTACATCACCCAGAAAATAGGGGTGCGCAGCACTTGCGGCGGGGTGAAGTCGATCTTGGTCTGCGGCAGGTTGAGCTGCTTCTTCTTCGGCGGGATCGAGATCCGCGGCGGCTGGATGAAGAAGGCGAGCACGAAGACGATCAGGCCCTGGCCGATGCCGAAGGTGAAGAACGCGCTCTGATAGCCGCTAGCGGCGATCATGGTCGCGATCGGCACGATGGTGAGCGCGGCGCCCGCGCCGAAGCCGGCGGCCGTCGCGCCGGCGGCGAGGCCGCGGCGGTCGGGAAACCATTTCAGCGCGTTGCCGACGCAGGTGCCGTAGACGGCGCCCGCGCCCATGCCGCCGACGATCGCGGCCGCATAGAGCAGGGTGAGCGAGTCGGCGTAGGAGTTGAGCACCCAGGACAGCGCGATCATCACGCCGCCGAACATGATGACGATGCGGGGGCCGTACTTGTCGACGAACCAGGCCTCGACCGGCACCAGCCAGGTTTCGGTGACGACGAAGATGGTGAAAGCGAGCTGGATCGCGGCGCGTCCCCAATGGTGGGCCGCATCGATCGGATCGACGAACAGCGTCCAGCCATATTGCAGGTTGGCGATCATCGCCATGCAGACGATGCCCATGGCAAGCTGGAACCAACGGAAACCTGTGCGAAGAGGCGCGGCCGTGACGGCGCCGTCCGTGCTGGAAATCATCAAGAACCTCCCAACGCGCTTGTCTGGTCGACACCGGTTGCCAAGATGACCTGATGTCGCAAATATTGTGGCTTATCGTCGCAAGCGCGGCCCGAAGCTTGGTATACCATATCCCAGAATGCAAGCCCAATCTTGGCTCGCCCGTTACAAAATCGGCAGTTCCATTCGGACACGGGTTCCGAATCCTCGAAACGAAAACGCCCGGCCATAAGGCCGGGCGTCCCGTCAGAATGAAGTGTGGTGAAGCGCGTCAGACCGTGGACTTCGCCACCACGACCTTGCGCCAGGGCTTGAGCACCGCGATCGCCAGCGCCGAGGCCATGATGTTGGCGCCGGCTGCGATGATGAACACGCTGTCCCAGGTCCCCGACGACTGCTGCATGTAATTGGCGATCGGAACCAGCAGCGCGGCCGTGCCCTTTGCGGTGTAGAGCAGGCCCGCATTGGTGGTCGCGAACTTGGCGCCGAACGTGTCGGTGCAGGTCGAGGGGAACAGCGAGTAGATCTCACCCCAGGCGAAGAACACGAAGCCCGAGAGCAGCACGAACCAGATGGGATCGTGGCCCCAGAGGTAGAGCATCCAGATGCCAACACCTTCCATGCCGAAGGCGATGAACATCGTGTTCTCGCGGCCGATCATGTCGGAGATCCAGCCGAAGAACGGACGCGTCAGGCCGTTGAGCACGCGGTCGATCGTGGCTGCGAAGGTCACCGCGGTCATCGTCACCGCCATCAGCGTCACCGGAACGCTGTCGACCTTCCAGTCAACCGCGATGGGCTTCAAATTGGCCGTCACCATCAGGCCGCCGGCGCCGACGATCACGAACATGAAGTACATCAGCCAGAAGATCGGCTGACGCAGCACCTCGGTCGGCTGGTAGTTGCGACGCGTCTGCACCAGCGCGGCGTTCGCCACGACGACCGGCACCTGGCCAGGCTTCGGCGCCAGCAGGAAGAAGGCGAGGATGCAGATGATGAGGCCTTGCCCGAGGCCGAAATACAGGAAGGTGGTCTGGAAGCCGCTGTCCTTGATCATGGCCTGGATCGGCGCGACCGTCAGCGCGGAGCCTGCACCGAAGCCGGCCGCCGTGATGCCCGCAGCGAGACCGCGCTTGTCGGGAAACCATTTCAGCGCGTTGCCGACGCAGGTGCCATAGACGCCGCCGGCGCCGATGCCTGCGATGATCATGCCGAGATAGTAGCCGTTGAGCGTGGTGGCCTGTGCGTTGATCGCCCAACCCATGGCGCAGAGCACGCCGCCGACCAGCACGACGATGCGCGGACCGTATTTGTCGACGAACCAGCCTTCGACCGGCACCAGCCAGGTCTCGAACAGCACGAAGAGAGTAAAGGCCCATTGGATCGACGCGCGATCCCAGCCGAACTTTTTCTGGATGTCGGGGACGAAGAACGTCCAGCCATATTGATAGTTGGCGATCATCACCATCGCCGCTACCCCGATCGCCAATTGCGCCCAGCGATACGTGTCGCTAACGCGCGCGGTTGTAGGGGCCGTTGCCTGCACCATGTCCGTCATAAAGCCTCCCGTGGCGCCTCTAATTTTTCTGCGAGCGCTGGAGAGGCATTCTTGTATTCATTATGCCAAGGTTCAAGCGCTGGTCCGGTCACCGTGCGCAAATGCCGCAGGACCCTTCTCCGGCCGCGGCAGTGACTCAGGACAGCACAAGTAGAAATGGCCCCGTCCTGCGGGGCCATTCATCAAAAGTAGCATGTCGGCACCTGTGAAACCGGCGTGCGGCTCCCGCGGCGCAGGAAGCGCGCGCTTACAGGCCGAAACGCGGCAGGTCGCCGTTGTGATTCGAGATCTCGGCGCTGGCCATCAGGAAGCGGTCGACCGCGGCCATGAAACGCGCGAACAGGGTGGAGGAGGGGGCGAGGGCGACGGAAGCGGTCTTGGACATCGGAATTCCTTTCTTGAGACGGTCAGTAGCGCTGTCTCATTTCGAAAGGGAATTTATGTATACCAGATGCCAATGTCTATGCATGCCATTGCATAGCAGCATGCGTCATCCCGCATTGCAGCATAATGCTCCGTTAAAGGGGCCGCACCGGGCCTAAAATTGCTGGAAGGGCAGCCGAAATGCGCTGCCGGCTCCGAAATGCCCCAGTTTGCCGCCGCAACTGGCTTAAACGGTCGCCCTACGGGCACGAATTCCGGCGGGGGCAAGCCGCGGGCCGGGTCTTGGCACGGCAAGTCAAAGCCGCTAGTGGTCTGCCCCCTTCCAATCATCTGTCAGAGTGGTTCATGTCGAGCGCCTCGCCCGCCGTCTCGATCGGCATCGATTTTGGGACCAGCAATACGGTCATTGCCCTCGCGGCGGACGACCGCCGGGTCGAGGCCATCCGCTTCGATCACGGCGGACAGCGCCACAGCGTCTATGTGTCGGCCCTGTGCTTCTGGGAGGACCGGCCGGGAGCCGGCGCCCAGGCCGAGGGCGGCCCGTGGGCGATCGAGCAGTTTCTCGAAGGACGCCACGTCTACCGCTTCCTCCAGTCGTTCAAGACCTTCGCCGCGAGCAGCAGCTTCAACACCACCCAGGTGTTCCGGCAGCGCTACAAGTTCGAGGATATTCTGGCGGCGTTCCTGCGCACGCTGGCGCGCCATGGCGGCGACCGGTTCGGCTTCGAGACGTCAACGATCACGGTCGGCCGTCCCGTGCGCTTCGCCGGCGGCAATCCCGACGAGGCGCTGGCGATGCAGCGCTACCGGGCCGCGTTCGAGCGCCTGGGCGCCGGCCACGCGCGCTATGTCTACGAGCCCGTGGGCGCCGCGTTCTCCTTCGCCCGCCGGCTGGAGCGCGATGCCACCGTGTTGGTCGCGGATTTCGGTGGCGGCACCAGCGACTTCTCCGTGATGCGCTTCTCGCGCAAAGGCGGCGCCTTGCGCGCCGAGCCGCTCGGTCATGCCGGCATCGGCATTGCGGGCGACACGTTCGATTACCGCATCGTCGACCACGTCGTCTCGCCGCGGCTCGGCAAGGGCTCCAGCTTCCGCTCGTTCGACAAGGTGCTGCCGGTTCCCAGCGGCCACTACACCAACCTCGCGCGTTGGCATCAGCTCGCGATGATGAAGAGCAACGGCGATCTGCGCGAGCTCCGCGAGCTTGCGCGCAGCGCGCTGAAGCCGGAGCTGCTCGAGGATTTCATCACCATCGTCGATCTCGACCTCGGCTTTTCGCTGTACCGCGCGGTGTCGAACGCCAAGGTCGCGCTGTCGGCGCAGGATCAGGTGGACTTCCGTTTCAAGGGCGGCGGCGTCGATATCGGCTCGACCATCACGCGGAAGAATTTTGAATCCTGGATTGCCGACGATATCGCCAGGCTGGGGGCGACCGTCGACAAGGTGCTGGGCGAAGCCCGCATCACCGCGCGCGAGGTGGAGAAGGTGTTTCTGACCGGCGGCACATCGTTCGTCCCCGCCGTCCGAAAGCTGTTCGCCGACCGGTTCGGCAACGAGCGGCTGATGTCGGGCGACCAGTTCGAGTCGATCGCCTACGGCCTCGCGCTGATCGGACACAGTCCAGATCCCGATCGCTGGACCGCAGACGGTGGGCTGGCGCCGAAGGCGGGCGGGTAGGGCACCCTCTCGGCCTTCATGGTTCGAGACGCTCCGTGAGGCGGCGCTCCTCACCATGAGGGACTTCGCCGCGAAGCACGACCTCATCCTGAGGAGCCCGCCAAAGCGGGCGTCTCGAAGGATCGGCCGCAAGGAAGCTCCCCACCCAGTCATTGCTATTGCTTGATGTCGGGCTCGACGAGCTTCGCGAGATTCCGTAGCGATTCCTGCCAGCCGAGATAGCAGGCTTCCGGCGGGATGAGGTCCGGGATGCCGGCCTGCGTGATGTCCACCTCGGTGCCGACCGAGACTTTCTTCAGCAGCACGGTCACCTGAATTTCGCCGGGCAGATTGGGGTCGTCGAACTTGTCTGTGTAGCGCAGACGTTCGCCGGGGACGAGCTCGAGATATTCGCCGCCGAAGGCGTGGCTGTTGCCCGTTGTGAAGTTCCGGAACGACATCTTGAACGTGCCCCCGACCTTCGGCTCGAAATGATGCACGGTGCAGGTGAAGCCGTTCGGCGGAAGCCATTTTGCCAGCGCATCGGCATCGAGGAAGGCGCGATAGACTTTCTCGGGGCTGGTCGTGAGAACGCGGTGCAGGCGGACAGTGCTGGGCATGTTCATTCATCCTCTTGCATTGGCGGGCGCGACATCAACGTCTGTTGCCCGTTCATGATACGAGGACGAGCAAGACGTCGTCGACCCGACAGGACATCCCGATTTTTTTAGGGGGGCTGGCCGTATGTTCCACACTGCGGCGATATCCTGCGGCGTTGCCGCAATTCTGCCCACGCATCTCCACTGACGTTCCGGCGGGATTCGACCGGGCGGCTTTTCATCGCGGCGAATTGACCTGCTCTATCCCGCGAAACCCCGATATCGCTGCGTTACGTCGGCGCCCTCAGGCCCGGAGAGCTGAGCCACGCGTCGATCTGGATGGCCGTCTCGTCCTGCCGCACCCTTCGCAGCAGCATCTCGCGGCGCCGGCCGGGAGGGAGTAAGCGGGCCTCGTCGCGCAGACGGCCGACCTCATTGACGAGCCGCTGTTTCAGAGTTTGACTTTGTTTGAAGCGACGCCGTTCCATGACAATGCTCCCCTTGTTCGGATGGGGGCGGGAGCGCAACTGGCGTTCTCATCACCGGTAGAAGCCACGGGCCGGGCGGTGATGAGGAAGCATACCCACAAATCCGTGGCGTGTATGTCTACTAAGACACGTTGTTCGCCGGGAAGTGTCGCGAGCTTCAACCGTTCCGCCGGCGCGGGCGCGCAATTAAATCCGGCCCAAGCCTTGTAACTGACCGTGATGGGGTATAGCCTATCGCCATTCGTTCAGCCGCTGTGCCTTGTTGAATGCGCCCGCGGGCTCCTTTTTCCAGAGACATCGACGAATTGAATCGATTCTGCGTGAGCGTCACGCGGGTTACGCGCATGCGCGCTTTGGAGAAGAACAATGCCGACAGGTACAGTGAAGTGGTTTAACGGCCAGAAGGGCTTTGGATTCATTCAGCCCGACGACGGCGGCAACGACGTGTTCGTTCACGTCAGCGCGGTCGAGCGGGCTGGTCTTTCGGGTCTCGCCGAGGGCCAGAAGGTCAACTTCGAGGCCAAGACCGACAAGATGCGGGGCAAGGTCAGCGCTGAGAATCTCTCGCTGGCCTAAGCTCTCCAGTGCCGTTTCACGGATGTACTGAAACGGCCATGCGACCCGCTCGATCCCTGGATTGAGCGGGTTTTGTCCGTTGCCAAACAGGGTGGAAGATGAGCGCCAGGAAATCGGCAGAACCTTCGCCCGCAGGCATCGCGCGTTCCAACCGCCAACGCCTGGCGGCTGAAGAGGGCGCGCGCGCGATGGCGGAAGCCGAACGGCAGTCCGCCGAACTCCGCAAGAACATGGCGCGGCTACGCGAGTTGCGGGAGGCCAAGGAAGCGGCCGACGCGGATATTCGCGCGTCGTTGCCGGCGCCTGTGCCGAAGAAGCGCGCGCGGAAATCGCCGCGCTAGAGCGTTTTCGAGCGAAGTGGATACCGGTTCGCGGCAGGAAAACGCGTCAAGACAAGAATCTAGAGCCCCGTTCCGATTCCATCGGAACGGGAAAGGCTCTAGTCGGGCTCGATAGCGCCGACGATCATTTCCGAGGGGGCCGGTCACATGCCAAAGAGTGCGGATCGTGCCTAGGATCAAGCCGGATGGCGGCGGCACAATCACCTTTTTCCTCGCGCTTGGCGCGGGTCGTCAGATGTGCCGGCTTGCCACCACGTTTCAGACGCAGAAACAGGCCTTCAGCTATCTTCAGAAGTACCGAACCGAGTTCGAGCGTATCGCGCGGATACGGCTGGCGTCCGGCGAACTTGAAGACGGGATCGTCGTGCTCTCGATGCTATAGGCCAAGCGCGCGCCGAACGTGACGCGCCCCTTCAGCCGCTCCCTATTCGGAGCGGTCACTCGGCTTGGTCTCGCGGGCCAATCGCTCCGCCTTCAGACGCTCACGGTTCTCGTTGAGGGCGTGCTGGTCCTTCGCATAGTCGCTCATCGGCTTGTGCGTGTTGGCGGGCTTGAACGCCTTGTTGGCTTCACGCTTGGCGCGATCAGAGGATTGATGTCTCAACATATCGACCTCGTTTGATCAACGGGCGTGGTCCCGGCAAGTGCTGGACGCGACGCCTCCCGCTCGCAAGCTGAGATGGGTCGACTTGTCACCCTCGGGACGAGGAGGACAATTCTTCAGCGTTGGGCAGGTATTCTGCGAGGCGCCTGGTCACTCGCTGTGGAGGCGGCTCGCTCGCATTTTCGGGAGCGCGCCGGCAAAAGAATAACGGCCGGCGGCCGCATTTGTTCCCCCGGACCCATCCTCAATTCGGTGTCGGCTGGTTCATCGCAGCAAGCGTGCCGATTGCGGGATGCAGTCCCTCTCGCCACCAACAAAAAAGGCCGCCGAAATCGGCGGCCTTTCGTGTCTCTGGTCGAACCGCTTACTCGGCGGCCTGCTTCTGCGGCGGGGCGAGCGCGCCGGACTTGTGGATGTCGGCGACCTGGTGATCCGAGAAGCCGAGCACGCTGCGCAGGATCTCGTCGGTGTGCTCGCCGAGCAGCGGGGAGCGCTGCACGTCGCTCGGGCTATCCGACAGCTTGATCGGGTTGCCGACCGAGATGTACTTGCCGCGGGTCGGGTGGTCGACCTCGACCACGGTGCCGGTCGCGCGCAGCGACTGGTCCTCGGCGATCTCCTTCATCGACAGGATCGGGCCGCAGGGGATGTCGTCCTTGTTGAGGATTTCCATCGCCTCGAACTTGGTCTTGGTCATCGTCCACTGCTCGATGCGGGCGAAGATCTCGTTCAGCCGCGGCAGGCGGGCCGCCGGCTTGGCGTAGTTCGGGTCGGTTTTCCAGGTCGGCTCGCCGATCACGTCGCAGATCTTCTCCCAGACCGGCGCCTGGGTGATGAAGTAGATGTAGGCGTTGGGATCGGTCTCCCAGCCCTTGCACTTCAGGATGCGGCCGGGCTGGCCGCCGCCCGAGTCGTTGCCGGCGCGCGGCACGGCATCGCCGAACGGAATGCCTTCGCCGAACTGGCTGTATTCCCTAAGCGGGCCGTGGGCGAGGCGCTGCTGGTCGCGCAGTTTTACGCGGGCGAGATTCAGGACACCATCCTGCATCGCCGCCGTGACGCGCTGGCCCTTGCCCGAATGCGTGCGCTGATAGAGCGCGGTGACGATGCCGAGCGCCAGATGCAGGCCGGTGCCGGAATCGCCGATCTGCGCGCCGGTCACGAGCGGCAGGCCGTCGCGGAAGCCGGTGGTGGAGGCGGCGCCGCCGGTGCACTGCGCGACGTTCTCATAGACCTTGCAGTCCTCGTACGGTCCGGGACCGAAGCCCTTGATCGAGGCGACGATCATCTTCGGATTGATCTGCTGGATCTTCTCCCAGGGGAAGCCCATGCGGTCGAGCACGCCGGGGCCGAAGTTTTCGACCAGCACGTCGCACTTCTTGATCAACTCGGTGAGGACTTCCTTGCCCTTGGGGTTCTTGGTGTCGAGCGTGATCGAACGCTTGTTGTGGTTCAGCATGGTGAAATACAGGCTGTCCACGTTCGGGATGTCCTGCAACTGGCCGCGGGTGATGTCACCCACGCCCGGGCGTTCAACCTTGATCACGTCGGCGCCGAACCAGGCGAGCAGCTGCGTGCAGGTCGGTCCGGACTGGACGTGGGTGAAGTCGAGAATGCGAACGCCCGTGAGCGCTTTGGTCATCGTATTGCTCCGTATACTCTGTCTGCCCCTGCACCCGCAGGGAGTAATGGGTTGAAGGGGAGGACTTACTTCTTCTGCAGGACGCTCTGCGGATTGAGGTTGCCGATGCGGCCGCTCTCCGAGCCTGCGGCCGGATCGATCACCGCGTTGATGAGCGTCGGCTTGCGTGAAGCCATCGCCTCGTTGACGGCGCGCTTGAGCTCGTCGGGCGAGGTGGCATTCACGCCGACGCCGCCGAAGGCTTCCATCATCTTGTCGTAGCGCGCGCCCTTGACGAACACGGTCGTCGCGGGATCCGCGTTGACGCTGTTGACGTCGGTGCCGCGATAGATGCCGTCATTGTTGAAGATGACGACGCAGATCGGAAGGTTGTAGCGGCAGATGGTCTCGACCTCCATGCCGGAGAAGCCGAATGCGCTGTCGCCTTCCACCGCGAGCACGGGGTGGCCGGTCTCCAGCGCGGCCGCAATCGCCTGGCCCATGCCGATGCCCATCACGCCCCAGGTGCCGACGTCGAGACGCTTGCGCGGCTTGTACATGTCGATGACGCCGCGGGCGAGGTCGAGCGTGTTGGCGCCCTCGTTGACGAGGATCGCCTCGGGGTGATCCTTGATGACGTTCTTCAGCACGCCGAGCGCGCCGTGATAGTCCATCGGCGACTTGTTGTTCATGAGCTTCGGCGCCATCTTGGCGACGTTCTCTTCGCGCTTGGATGAAATCGCCTTGGTCCAGTCGGCGGGCGGGGCGGTCCAGCCCGAAGCCATCGCCTGGTTGAAGGCGGAGACGACCGAGCCGATGTCGCCGACGACGGGCGCGACGATCTCGACGTTGGAGTCCATTTCCCTGGGCTCGATATCGACCTGGATGAACTTCTTGGGCGCTTCGCCCCAGCTCTTGCCCTTGCCGTGCGAGAGCAGCCAGTTCAACCGCGCGCCGATCAGCATGACGACGTCGGATTCCTTCAGCACCGTCGAGCGAGCCGCGCCGGCGCACTGCGGATGCGTGTCGGGAAGGAGGCCCTTGGCCATGCTCATCGGCAGGAACGGTACGCCGCTCTTCTCGACGAAGCTCTTGATCTCCTCATCGGCCTGCGCGTAGGCCGCGCCCTTGCCGAGGATGATGAGCGGACGCTTTGCGCTCTTGAGCACGTCGAGCGCGCGCTTGACCGACGCGGGCGAGGGGATCTGCGCGGGTGCTGCGTCGATCACCTTGACCAGCGACTTCTGGCCGGCCTCGGCGTTCATCACCTGGCCGAACAGCTTGGCCGGCAGGTCGAGATAGACGCCGCCCGGACGGCCCGAGACCGCGGCGCGGATGGCGCGGGCGAAGCCGATGCCGATGTCCTGGGCGTGCAGCACGCGATAGGCCGCCTTGCACAGCGGCTTCGCAATCGCGAGCTGGTCCATTTCCTCGTAGTCGCCCTGCTGGAGGTCGACGATCTCGCGCTCCGAGGAGCCCGAGACCAGGATCATCGGGTAGCAGTTGGTGGTCGCGTGCGCGAGCGCGGTGAGACCGTTGAGGAAGCCGGGCGCGGAGACCGTGAGGCAGACGCCGGGCTTCTTGGTGAGGTAGCCGGCAATGCCCGCGGCATAGCCGGCGTTCTGCTCGTGGCGGAAGGAGATCACGCGAATGCCGGCGGCCTGCGCCATGCGGCCCAAGTCCGTGATCGGGATGCCCGGCACATTATAGATGGTGTTGATGCCGTTCAGCTTGAGCGCGTCGATGACGAGATGGAAGCCATCCGTCAATTCCTGCTCGGTGCCCGGTGCCTCGGACTTGGTCGCGGTGTTCAGCATGGGCCTTGTCTCCCTGGTCTCAATACTGGGGCGAATGTTTCGCCCTTCTGGTGAACGTTGCTAGGTAAAGAGTTCCTGACCGTGCGCTTCGACGTAAGCGGCAAGGCCAAGGGTGTGGTCGCGGGCGCGCTTCTCGGCGAGCTCGGTGTCGCGCGCTTCCAGTGCTTCGATCATGCCGAGATGCTCGGGCAGCGAGGTCGCGGTGCGGTCCTTGCGTCCGATGGTCAGCTGCCGGTAGCCGCGCACGTGCAGCAGCAGGTCGTTGGTGAGATCGACCAGCACGGGGGATTCCGACAGCGAGATCAGCGCCTGGTGGAAGGCGATGTTGGCGCGCGAATATTCCTCGACGTGGTCCTCGGGCAGGCGGTCTTTGCCGAAGTCCTTGAAGAAGTCGCGCAGCGCCGTGATGTCTTTCTTGCGCGCGGTGGTGGTGATGAGGCGGGCCGCCATGCTCTCCAGCGCCGCCCAGGCGCGGATCATGTCGACGATCTCGCTCTTGGTCCGGCGCACCACCATGATGCCGCGGCGCGGAACCGTCTTCACGAATCCGTCCTGCTCGAGCATCGCGATCGCTTCGCGGATCGGTGTGCGGCTGACACCCAGGCGCTCGGACAGCGCGCGCTCGTCGAGCATCACCGGCTCGGGCGTCGAGTAGATGTCCATCTTGAGGATGGCTTCCTTCAAGGCGTCATACGCCTTGTTCTTGAAGCTGCTCTCCGGGGCAATACGAACGATTGCGATATCTGCCTCGGCCATGTTCGGCAACGCCTTGGTTGGTTTCCGCAGTGACACGACGAATCTCCTCCAGTGGGAGTCGTCTTTTACAGGATTATTAACGGGAAAGTTTTTGGCATACCACATGCCAGAATGTCAAGCTGCCTATTTTTTGCGGCGTTCCAGGAGGCGCCGCAGCTTGACAAATTGGCTTCTGGCATACCAAATGCCATCGCCAGCCATTTTTGATCCAAGCGGGCGGAGTAATCTCGGGCTTTATGCCACTCCGTTCCGCCGCATGGAACAGAGCGCGGCGAATGGCAAGCATCACGGGCAGCCGCAATACGCGCGCTTTGCAAAGAACGAACTAGGTCAAGGGAGAAGCCACATGTCCAATTCCAAAGATGCCGTCCGCAAGGTGCTCGACCAGGTCAAGGCGGACAACCGCACCAGCCTGACGGCGCCGGAAGGCAAGCTGGTCTGCGACGCCTACGGCATTCCGGTGCCGAAGGAGGGCGTGGCAAGGTCGGCAGGCGAGGCCGGCAAGATGGCCGCCTCGATGGGCTTCCCAGTGGTGATGAAGATCGTCTCGCCGGACATTCTCCACAAGACCGAAGCCGGCGGCGTCATCGTCGGCCTCAAGACGGCGGAGGATGCCGAGAAGGCCTACGAGACCATTCTCGGCAACGCCAAGAAGTACAAAGCCGATGCCAAGATCGAGGGCGTCCAGGTGCAGCAGATGCTGGCCGGCGGCACCGAGGTCATCGTCGGCTCGATCACCGACGGCTCGTTCGGCAAGCTGGTCGCCTTCGGCCTCGGCGGCGTGCTGGTCGAAGTGCTGAAGGACATCACCTTCCGCCTCGCGCCCGCGACCAAGGAAGACGCGCTCTCGATGCTCGACGGCATCCAGGCCCATGAGATCCTGAAGGGCGTGCGCGGCGGCGAGGCGGTGAACCGCACGGCGCTCGCCGACGTCATCGTCAAGGTCTCGCAGCTCGTCACCGATTTCCCTGAAATCGTCGAGCTCGACCTCAATCCGGTGTTCGCGACGGCGAAGAGCGCGATCGCCGCCGACGTGCGTATCGTCGTCGACTTCGCCTATGTGCCCAAGCCGAAGCCGCGCCCGACCGAAGAGATCGTAGCTGCCATGAGCCGCATCATGCAGCCGAAGGCGGTCGCCGTGGTCGGCGCCTCCGCCGAGGACGGCAAGATCGGCAACTCCGTGATGAAGAACCTCATCAACGGCGGCTACAAGGGCGACATCTATCCGATCCATCCCAAGGCCACCGAGATCCTCGGCTACAAGGCCTACAAGAGTGTCAAGGACGTGCCGGGTGTGATCGACACGGCGGTGTTCGCGATTCCCGCGAAGTTCGTGGCCGCGGCGCTGACCGAATGCGGCGAGAAGAAGATCCCGGGTGCGGTGCTGATCCCGTCGGGTTTTGCCGAGGCCGGCGCGCCCGAGCTGCAGGCCGAGATCGTCGAGGTCGGCAAGAAGTACGACATCCGCCTGATGGGGCCGAACATCTACGGCTTCTACTATACGCCCGCCAATCTCTGCGCGACCTTCTGCACCGCCTACGACGTCAAGGGCCACGCGGCGCTGTCGTCGCAGTCGGGCGGCATCGGCATGGCCATCATCGGCTTCTCGCGCTCGGCCAAGATGGGCGTTTCGGCGATCGTGGGCCTCGGCAACAAGTCCGACATCGACGAGGACGATCTGCTCGCCTTCTTCGAGCAGGATCCCAACACCAACCTGATCGCGCAGCACTGCGAGGACCTCAAGGACGGCCGCGCCTTCGCGGAAGCCGCCAAGCGCGTCTCCAAGAAGAAGCCGGTCGTCGTGCTCAAGGCCGGCCGCACCTCGGCCGGTGCCAAGGCGGCGTCCTCGCACACCGGCGCGCTCGCCGGTAACGACAAGATCTACGAGGACGTCCTGGCGCAGTCCGGCGTGATCCGCGCCCGCAGCTTGCGCCAGCTGCTCGAATTCGCCCGCGGCGTGCCGGTGCTGCCGACGCCGAAGGGCGAGAACGTGCTGATCATCACCGGTGCGGGCGGCTCGGGCGTGCTGCTGTCGGACTCCTGCGTCGACAACGGCCTGTCGCTGATGTCGATGCCGCCGGATCTGGATGCGGCCTTCCGCAAGTTCATCCCGCCGTTTGGAGCCGCCGGAAATCCTGTGGATATCACCGGTGGCGAGCCGCCGATCACCTACGTCAACACGGTGAAGCTCGGCCTGTCGGACGAGCGCATTCATTCGCTGATCCTCGGATACTGGCACACCATCGTCACCCCGCCGATGGTGTTCGCCCGCAACATGGTCGAGGTGAAGAAGGAGATGGAGGCCAAGGGCTTCGTGAAGCCGATTGTGGCCTCGCTCGCCGGCGACGTCGAGGTCGAGGAAGCCGCCGAATATCTCTACCAGAACGGCATCCCGGCCTACGCCTATTCGACCGAACTGCCGGTCGAGGTCCTGGGTGCCAAGTACAAGTGGGCGCGCGGGGCAGGGCTGCTCTGAGCGTCATCTCTGACGTCATCCCGGGGCGACGCGAAGCGTCGAACTATGGTGCGCACTTGCGCACCTGAGGATCTTGAGATTCCGGGTCTGGTACGCCAGGCCCGCGCTGCGCGCAGTCCCGGCGCACCATCCCGGAATGACGGATGCACAAGCGGCAGGTCGCGATGAGCAAGAACGTGATCCGGCGCAAATCGCTCGAGCCCAGGTCGCCTTCGGAGGCCGACCATGACGCACGCGACGGCGGCGTGCAGTCCGTCGACCGCGCGCTGTCGATCCTCGAGACGCTGGCCGAAGACGACGAGGGCTATCGCCTCAGCGATCTCGCCGTGCGCACCGGCCTGTCGGCCTCCACCGTCCACCGCCTGCTGGCAACGCTCGAAAGCCGTCGCTTCGTGCAGTTCGACCGCGCCGAATCCAAATGGCATGTCGGCGTGCGCGGCTTCACGGTGGGCGCGAGCTTTGCCCGGCGGCGTAATTTCTCCACGCAGGCGATTCCCTATTTGCGCAAGCTGCGCGATCTCACCCGCGAGACCGCCAATCTCGCCGTCGTCGACGACGAGTTCATCATCGTGCTGACTCGCATGGAGAGCCGCGAGATCATGCGCTCGCTGACCCAGGTCGGCGGCCGCGTCGCCATGGTGACGTCGGGCGTCGGCAAGGCGGTGCTCGCAACCTATTCCGACGAGGACGTCGGCGCCGTCATCCGCCATCACGGCATGCCGCGCCTGACCGAGAAATCGATCGTGCGGCCGAGCGACCTGTTCAAGGAGCTCGCGACGATCCGCAAGCAGGGCTTTGCGATCGACGACGAAGAGGCCTGCATGGGCCTGCGCTGTATTGCCGCAGTCGTCTACAACGACTGCGCCGAGCCGCTGGCGGCGATCTCCGTCTCCGGCATGACCAGCCGTCTGACCGACGACAGGCTGCCGGAAATCGGGCGAATTGTGCGCGATGTCGCCGGTGAGCTGACGGTCGCGCTCGGCGGGGTGATGCCGAACTCCCGCTGAAGGAACACGGGCTCCGTCGCTGGACAGCATCGGCCGTTTTGGCTGATATGCGACCAAACGACACAATGCGGCAGCTGATCAGCAACGTCCGCACGAGCCTGGAGAATGCCCTCATGTTTCGATTTCCCGCGCGCCTTGTCGGCGCAGCCGTTGCGCTGACCCTGGCGGCAGCCACGCCGAGCCTTGCCCAGCAGCTCGAGCTCAAGCTGATGGCGCCGGCGGCACCGGGCGGGGGCTGGGACCAGACCGCGCGCTCGATGCAGCAGGCGCTTGTCGCCGCGGGCGTCGCGCGCAGCGTGCAGGTCACCAACGTTCCCGGCGCCGGCGGCAGCGTCGGCATCGCGCAGTTCGTCAACGGCGCCAAGGGCGACGGCAACCAGCTGATGGTCAACGGCTTCGTCATGGTCGGCGCGCTCGCCATGAACAAGTCGCCGGTGACGCTCGAGCAGGTGACGCCGATCGCGCGCCTCACCGAGGAAATCCAGGTGATCGTGGTGCCCGCGAATTCGCCGATCAAGACGGCGCAGGATCTGGCCGCCGCGGTGAAGGCCGATATTGCCAAGGTGACCTTCGCCGGCGGCTCGGCCGGCGGCGTCGACCATGTCATGGCGGCACTGTTCGCCGGCGCCGTCGGCGCCGATGCAAAGAAGATCAACTACATCCCGTTCTCCGGCGGCGGCGAGTCTCTGGCGGCGATCCTCGGCGGCAAGGTCACCGCGGGCATTTCGGGGATGAGCGAATATGAAGGGCAGATCAAATCCGGCAAGCTGCGCGCAATCGGTGTGACCTCGGAGAAGCGCATCGCGGGCAGCGACATCCCGACCTTCAAGGAGCAGGGCATCGACCTCGTGATCGCCAACTGGCGCTCGGTGGTCGCGCCTCCCGGCATCACCGCGGAGCAGCGCAAGACCTTGAGCGATGCGGTCGAGAAGATGGTGAAGTCGGACGCCTGGAAGGACATCCTCAAGCAGAAGGGCTGGGAGGACGCCTATCTCGGCGGCGACGCTTTCGCCGACTTCCTGAAGAAGGAAACGGTGCGCGTCACCGACGTGCTGAGGTCGGTCGGCCTGGTCAAGTCATGACCTCAGGCGATCCCGCCCAGCCGCCGCGGCGCGTCGATCGCGCCGGCATCGTCATCGCAGCATTGCTCGCAGGTCTTGCCGGGGTGCTGGTCTGGGACGCGCGCGGCCTGCAATCCACCGCGATGTACGGGATGGGGCCGGAGGCGATGCCGGTCGTGATCGCCACTGGCCTCGCGCTGCTCGCGATCGGCAATCTCGTCGACGCGCTGCGCGGGAACCTGCCGGCGCGCGAGAGCGCCGATCCCGTGCCTGTGGTCTTGATCCTCGTCGGCCTTGCGCTGCTGATCGCCATCATCGGCTTCGGCGGCGGCTTCATCCTGGCGACGTCGGCGCTGTTCGTCACGACGTCGGCGGCGTTCGGACGCCGTGCCGTCCTTGTCGATTCCGTCATCGCGCTCGTGATGTCGACCCTCATCTATCTCGCGTTCGACCGGCTGTTGACGCTGAGCCTTCCCGCCGGCCCCCTGGAGCGACTGCTGTGATGGACACCTTCGCCGCGCTGGCGCACGGCATGGCGGTCGCCGTCCAGCCGATGAATCTGCTCTATGCGCTGATCGGCGTATTCCTGGGCACCGCCGTCGGCGTGCTGCCCGGCATCGGCCCGGCATTGACGGTCGCGCTGCTGTTGCCGGTGACCTACAAGCTCGATCCCGGCGGCTCGCTGATCATGTTTGCCGGCATCTATTATGGCGGCATGTATGGCGGTTCGACCACCGCGATCCTGATCAACACGCCGGGCGAGAGCGCCTCGATGGCGACCGCGCTCGAAGGCAACAAGATGGCCAAGGCCGGCCGCGGCGGGCCGGCGCTCGCGACCTCCGCGATCGGCTCCTTCGTCGCCGGCACCATCGCCACCATCGGGCTTGCCTTTCTCGCGCCCTGGCTGGTCGATTTCGCCGTGCGCTTCGGCCCCGAGGACTATTTCGCGCTGATGTGCGTCGCCTTCGTCACGGTGTCGGCGACCTTCGGCGATTCCCCGGTCCGCGGCCTCACCAGCCTGTTCATCGGCCTGACGCTCGGCCTCGTCGGCATCGACAAGCTGACCGGTCAGGCGCGGCTCGCGTTCGGCGTCCCCGAACTGCTCGACGGCGTCGAGGTGACGACGCTCGCGGTCGGCCTGTTCGCGCTGGGCGAGGCGCTCTACGTCGCATCGCGCCGCCACCACACCGAGGAGAAGCTCGAGCCGGTGCGCGGCTCGCTGTGGATGACGAAGGAAGACTGGAAGCGGTCATGGAAGCCGTGGCTGCGCGGCACCATGTTCGGCTTCCCGATCGGTGCGCTGCCGGCGGGCGGCGCGGAGATCCCGACCTTCCTGTCCTATTCGACCGAGAAACGGCTGACCAAGCACCCGGAAGAATTCGGCAAGGGCGCGATCGAGGGCGTCGCGGGACCGGAGGCCGCCAACAATGCCTCCGCCGCCGGAACGCTGGTGCCGCTCTTGACGCTGGGATTGCCGACCTCGGCGACGGCCGCGATGATGCTGGCGGGCTTCCAGCAATACGGCCTCAATCCGGGGCCGCTGCTGTTCGCCGAGCGGCCGGATCTCGTCTGGGGCCTGATCGCGAGCCTCTTCATCGCCAATTGCATGCTGCTGGTGCTCAATCTGCCGCTGGTCGGGCTGTGGGTGCGGCTGCTCGCGATCCCGCAGCCGTGGCTCTATGCCGGCATCCTCGTCTTCGCGACCATGGGCACCATCGCGGCCAAGCCGTCGGTGGTCGAATTGTCGATGCTGGCCGGCTTCGGCGTGCTCGGCTTCCTGATGCGCCGGTTCGATTTTCCGATCGCGCCGGTCGTTGTCGGCCTGATCCTCGGCCGATCGCCGAGAGCCAGTTGCGCAGAGCGCTTGCGATCAGCCTCGGCGATCCCATGACGCTGCTCCAGAGTCCGATCTCGGCGACGCTGCTCGTCATCGCGCTGGTTGCGCTGCTGGCCCCATTCGTGCTGAAGGGGATGGGGCGCTTCAAGGCAAATGAGGACTAGCCGTCCCGGCGCGCGCGTCCTTGAATGCTGCGTCCAGCTCGTTGAGGAAACGCCATGCCGTCGGAACTTCGCTCGCCCCGTCTCGCCGTCCTGATCGATGCCGACAACGCCTCCGCAAAGATCGCGGATGGCCTGTTCGAGGAGATTGCCAAGATCGGCGAGGCCAGCGTTCGCCGCATCTATGGCGACTTCTCCAGCTCGCGGTCCAAGGGGTGGGCTGATATTCTGTCGAAGCACGCCATCATCCCGCAGCAGCAATTCGCCTATACGACGGGAAAGAACGCGTCCGACATCACCCTGGTCATCGACGCCATGGATCTGCTGCACAGCGGCCGGTTCGACGGTTTCTGCCTGGTGTCGTCCGACAGCGACTTTACCCGTCTGGCCGCCCGCATCCGGGAACAGGGCGTCGATGTCTTCGGGTTCGGCGAGCAGAAGACGCCGGAAAGCTTCAGGCAGGCCTGCCGAAGGTTCGTCTACACCGAGAACCTGCTTGCCGCCCCGGCGACCACCCAGGACGCCGCCGCAAGATCGACGTCGCTTCAGCCGCTTGATGCAGCGACCCCCATCATCAAGAAGGTCATCACCCAGATGGAGAGCGAGGACGGCTGGGTCGCGCTCGGGGAAGTCGGGCGGCAGCTCGCCAATCTGGCGTCCGATTTCGATCCGAGGACGTTCGGGTTCCGCAAGCTGAGCGACCTCGTGCGCAAGACGAACTCGTTCGAGATCGACGAGTCAAAGGGCCGCTCGATGCGGATTCGAGTCAAGCCCGCTGCCGCAGCGCCGCCGAGAAGGCGGAACCCGCGCAGGCCTGCAAGGGCGGCGACGGGCGGCTCGGCGCCTAAGGCGTAAGCAGGGCCTGCCGTTATATTTGCGCTTGCCCGCTATGGCGCGGGGCGTAACCATCGGTGGGCCGTAACGCCACGCGAGGGTCCCGATGACCAGACTTACCCGCTTCGCCGTCGCACCGCTGCATTCGATGACCCGGCGGCTGGCCGATGTCGCCTCCGCGCGCGTCGCGCCGGATCTCGTGGTCACCGGGGGCCGGGTGCTTTCGACCTATTCGGAGCGCATCCACGCGAACCGCGAGGTCTGGATCACCGGCGGCCGTGTCGCCGC
Organism: Bradyrhizobium sp. CCBAU 45394; assembly: GCF_028128655.1. NCBI lineage: Bacteria > Pseudomonadati > Pseudomonadota > Alphaproteobacteria > Hyphomicrobiales > Nitrobacteraceae > Bradyrhizobium > Bradyrhizobium sp. CCBAU 45394. The sequence continues at coordinate 123,987 of NZ_LBIX01000172.1, forward strand.
GGTCAAGCCGGCTGGAACGGCCAAGAAGGCGTGGAGCGGCGTTGCCCTCTACGACGCGGCCGGCGGCATCATCGCGCCGGGGCTGGTCGATCCGCATATCCACATCGAATCCTCGATGGTGACGGCCTGCGCCTACGCCGAGGCCGCACTGCTGAACGGTACCACCACCATCTTCTGCGACAGCCACGAGATCGGCAACGTCATGGACGTCGCCGGCGTCGAGGCGATGCTGGAGGACGCGCGCGAGGCGCCGCTCTCGATCTTCTTGACGGTGCCGTCGACCGTCCCGGCCACGTCGGCGGAGCTTGAGACCGCGGGTGGCGACCTCACGCCGGACAAGATCGCTGGCCTGTTCGACCGTTGGCCCGAGGCGGTGGCGCTCGGCGAGAAGATGGATTTCGTGCCGGTGACCATGGGCGACGAGCGGAGCCACGCCATCCTCGCCGCCGCCTTGAAGCGCGGACGCCCGGTGTCCGGCCACGTCTACGGCCGTGAATTCGTCGCGGCCTATGCGGCGAGCGGCGTCACCGACACCCATGAGGCGATCGACCGCGATATCGCCGACGATCTGCTCGACGCCGGCGTCTGGGTGTTCCTGCGCGGCGGCCCGCCGACCACGCCCTGGCACTCGCTGCCGCAGGCGATCCGGACGATCACCGAGCTCGGGGCCTCGCACAAGCGCACCGCCGTGTGCACCGACGACCGCGACGCCGACGATCTCCTGCTGTTCGGCCTCGACTGGGTGGTGCGCGAGACGGTGAAGGCGGGCATGTCGCCCGAACAGGCCTGGTCGATGGGCTCGCTGCACGGCGCCACCCGCTTCGGCATGGAGGGCGATATCGGCGGGCTCGGCGGCGGCCGCCGCGCCGATCTCGTGCTGATGGACGATCAGCTCAAGCCGCAATGCACTTGGTATGGCGGTGAGCTTGTGGTCGAGCATGGCAAGATCACGCCGCGGCTAGATCAGGCGCTGTCGCAGCGCTATCAATACCCGAAGGCGGCCTATGCGACGGTGAAGCTGCCGGAGAAGATGAAGCTGACGCCGGAGCTGCCGGCCAAGGCCTGCACCGTCAACGCCATCAAGACCGCGCTGCCCGGCATCACGCTGGTCCATGAGAAAGTCGCAATCGAGCCGGCCAAGGACTGGCCGACGCTGTTCGCACGCTACGGCCTGTGCTTCGTCACCGTCGTCGAGCGCCACGGCAAATCGGCCGGCAATGTCGCCTATGGCCTGCTGAAGGATTTTGGCCTGAAGCGTGGTGCGGTCGCCTCCAGCGTCGGGCACGACAGCCACAACATCATCGTTGCCGGAACCAACGAACCCGACATGCAGGTCGCGATCGCGGCGATCAAGGAGCACCAGGGCGCTGTCTGCGTCGTCGCCGACGGCAAGGTGAGAGCGCTGGTGCCGCTGCCGATCGCGGGGCTGTTGTCCGACAAGCGTGTCACGGAGGTGGCCGAGGAGGTCAAGGTGCTGAAGAAGGAATGGGCGGAAGCCGGTTGCACCATCCCCTACATGGGCTTCAATCTGATTCCGCTATCGGTCATTCCGGAAATTCGCATCACCGACAAGGGCCTCGTGCTGGTGCCGCAGATGGAGCTGGCGCCGCTGTTCGAGTGAAGCGCTTTCACGGATATCTCGATCTAACTGATTGACACGCCCACGATTTTTCCACGGCTGCCGCATCGTGGAAAATAAAATCGATCTCGTTGAGATCGCACCTTGCGCGCCCGATGATCTCGCTCGCTGACGCAACTCGAGCGAGGTCCGATATGGCGAAGATGCGAGCTATCGATGCGGCCGTGCGAATTCTGGAGAAGGAAGGCATCTCGACAGCCTTCGGCGTTCCAGGAGCCGCGATCAATCCGCTTTACTCGGCGTTGAAGAAGCGCGGCTCGATCCGCCATATCCTGGCGCGTCATGTCGAGGGCGCCTCGCACATGGCCGAGGGCTATACGCGGGCGAAGGCCGGCAATATCGGGGTCTGCATCGGCACGTCGGGGCCGGCCGGCACCGACATGATCACCGGGCTCTATTCGGCGATCGCCGATTCGATTCCGATCCTCTGCATCACCGGGCAGGCGCCGCGGGCGCGGCTCTACAAGGAGGATTTTCAGGCGGTCGATATCGAGTCGATCGCAAAGCCCGTGACCAAATGGGCGGTCACCGTGCGCGAGCCGGCGCTGGTGCCGCGGGTGTTCAGCCAGGCGTTTCACGTCATGCGCTCAGGGCGGCCGGGGCCGGTGCTGATCGACATGCCGCTCGACGTGCAGCTCGCCGAGATCGAGTTCGACGACGAGACCTATGAGCCGCTGCCGGTTTACAAGCCGGCCGCGACCCGCAAGCAGGTCGAGAAGGCGCTGGAGATGCTCAATGCGGCCGAGCGGCCGCTGATCGTGGCGGGCGGCGGCATCATCAACGCGGACGCCTCGGACCTCCTGGTCGAATTCGCCGAGATTGCCAACGTGCCGGTCGTGCCGACGCTGATGGGGTGGGGAGCGATCCCCGACGATCACGTGCTGATGGCCGGCATGGTCGGCCTTCAGACCAGTCACCGCTACGGCAACGCCACGATGCTCGAATCCGATTTCGTGCTCGGCATCGGCAACCGCTGGGCCAACCGCCACACCGGCTCGGTCGAGACCTACACCAAGGGCCGCACCTTCGTGCATGTCGACATCGAGCCGACGCAGATCGGGCGGGTGTTCAATCCCGATCTCGGCATCGTCTCGGACGCCAAGGCCGCGCTCGAGCTTTTCGTCACCGTCGCCAGGGAGTGGCGTCGGTCAGGCAGGCTTCGCGAGCGCCAGGCGTGGCCCGCGGCCTGCCGCGATCGCAAGCGCTCGATGCTGCGCAAGAGCCATTTCGACAACGTCCCGATCAAGCCGCAGCGCGTCTACGAGGAGATGAACAAGGCGTTCGGCCGCGACACCACCTATGTCACCGTGATCGGCCTGTCGCAGATCGCGGGTGCGCAGTTCCTCGGCGTCTACAAGCCGCGCAACTGGATCAATGCGGGGCAGGCGGGGCCGCTGGGCTGGACGCTGCCCGCGGCGCTCGGCGTGCGCGCGGCCTGCCCGGATCGCGACATCGTCGCGCTGTCAGGCGATTACGATTTCCAGTTCCTGATCGAGGAGCTCGCGGTCGGGGCGCAGTTCAACCTGCCCTACATCCACGTCGTCGTGAACAATTCCTATCTCGGCCTGATCCGCCAGGCCCAGCGCGGCTTCGACATGGACTACCACGTCCAGCTCTCGTTCGAGAACATCAACGCGCCCGAGCTCGGCGGCTACGGTGTCGACCATGTCGCCGTCGCCGAAGGCCTCGGCTGCAAGGCGATCCGCGTCACCGATCCCAAGGACTCGCAGGCCGCGTTTGCGACGGCGCGCGAGCTGATGGCGAAGCACCGCGTGCCCGTGGTGGTCGAGTTCATCCTCGAACGCGTCACCAACATCGCGATGGGGACGGAGATCGACAACATCGTCGAGTTCGAGGAGGTGCTGGACCTGGCCCTCGACGAGGTCGGGACCAAGCGGCCCGGCGTGCTTCAGCCGGCGGAATAGGGGACAGCATCATGCCGAAGTTTGCCGCCAACCTCACCATGCTCTTCAACGAGATGCCGTTCCTCGACCGCTTCGCCGCGGCGAAAGCGGCGGGCTTTGCCGGGGTCGAGTATCTCTTCCCCTATGATTTCGACAAGGCGCAGCTCCGAGAGCAGCTCGAGGCCCACGGGTTGACGCAGGTGCTGCACAATCTACCGGCCGGCAATTGGGCCGGGGGCGAGCGCGGCATCGCGATCCTGCCAGACCGCACCGCCGAATTCCGCGACAGCGTGTTCCGCGCCATCGATTATGCCAAGGCGCTCGATTGCGAGCAGCTCAACTGTCTCGTCGGCATCGCGCCCGCCGATGCCGATCCGCGCGAACTCAACGAGACCCTCGTCGGCAATTTGCGCTTTGCCGCCTCGACGCTGGCGCGGGAGAACATCAGGCTGCTGGTCGAGCCGATCAACACGCTCGACATTCCCGGCTTCCATCTCAACGGCACCGAGCAGGCGGTGCAGCTCATCTCCGAGGTGCGGTCGAACAATTTGTTCATCCAGTACGACATCTACCACATGCAGATCATGGAGGGCGATCTCGCCCGCACCATGCAGGAATATCTCCCCCAGATCGCCCACGTCCAGCTCGCCGACAATCCCGGCCGTCACGAGCCGGGCACCGGCGAGATCAACTACCCCTTCCTGTTCCGCCACCTCGACGCGATCGGCTATCGCGGCTGGATCGGCTGCGAATACAAGCCGCGCACCACGACGCTGGAAGGCCTGTCCTGGCACGCGGCGCAGACCTTCGAGACGTAGTCATAGCCACGGTCACGGTGCGCTCCCTCTCCCGCTTGCGGGGGAGGGCTGGGGTGAGGGTGCCTCCGCAACGGGGCCCGTGAGATGCGTCGATAATCCCGATGCGGACAGAACCCTCACCCGGCGCTTCGCGCCGACCTCTCCCGCAAGCGGGAGAGGTGCACCGAGCCCGCGGATCGACTTAGCCTGAACAGAGAGGAATGATTTGACATGATCGACATCGGCTTTATCGGACTTGGCACCATGGGACGGCCGATGGCCGGCCATCTTCTGGCCGCGGGCCATCGCGTGCTCCTGCACGACGTTGCGCCGGTGCCGCCCGAGCTGATCGCGGCGGGCGGCATCGCCTGCAAGTCGGGCAGGGAGGTCGCGGAGGAGGCGGATGCCGTCATCATCATGGTGCCGGATACGCCGCATGTTGAGGCCGTGCTATTCGGCAAGGACGGCGTCGCGAGCGGCATCTCCAAGGGCAAGATCGTCGTCGACATGAGCTCGATCTCGCCGCTGGTGACGAAGGAGTTTGCCAAGAAGATCGAGGCGCTGGGTGCGGACTATCTCGATGCGCCAGTATCGGGCGGGGAGGTCGGGGCGAAAGCTGCGAGCCTCACCATCATGGTCGGCGGGCCGGAGCGGGCCTTTGGCACCATGAAGCCGATCTTCGACAGGATGGGCAAGAACATCACGCATGTCGGCGCCAATGGCGACGGACAGACCACGAAGGTCGCCAATCAGATCATCGTCGCGCTGACGATCGAGGCGGTGAGTGAAGCGCTGCTGTTCGCATCGAAGGCCGGGGCCGATCCGGCGCTGGTGCGCAAGGCGCTGATGGGCGGCTTTGCCTCGTCGCGGATTCTCGAAGTGCATGGCGAGCGCATGGTAAAGCGCAATTTCGATCCCGGCTTCCGCATCGAGCTGCACCAGAAGGATCTCAATCTCGCGCTCGAAGGCGCTCGCTCGCTCGGACTGTCGCTGCCGAGCACAGCGGTGGCGCAACAATTGTTCTCGTCCTGCACCGCGCATGGCGGCAAGGGCTGGGATCACTCGGCGATGGTGCGCGCGCTGGAACTGATGGCGGGGCACGAGATCGCCGCTGCGTAAGTGTTACGCAGGAACACTCTCCAGATTTGACCTGTCTTTCGTCGCGCGGGAACCGGAACAATGGTCCGCTCCCGCGGGTTGGGAGTGCATGACAATCACTGGAGAGATAAGCGCATGAAAACCCGTCTTGCGATTTCGTTGGCTGCCGCGTCCCTGCTGGCGTCGAGTGCGGCCTTTGCTCAGTCGACGACCGAAGAGGGCGCGAGGAACGGCGCACGCGCGGGCGGCGATATCGGTGGCCCGGTCGGAGCGATGGTCGGCGGCACCGTCGGTGCGGCCGTCGGCGCCGGCCTCGAAATCCCGAATGCGATCCTGGGCGGAATCCCGCGCGATGACTCTGTCGTGATCCACGAGCGCGTCGTGGTCGGCGAGCCGCTGCCCCCGACCGTGGTGCTGCGTCCCGTGCCGAACTACACCGAATATCGCTATGCGGTCGTGAACGATCGCCGCGTCATCGTCGAGCCGCGGACCCGCCGCGTCGTCAAGATCATCGACTGACCGGCATAAGCGTTGAGTGAAAACGGGCCCTGCGGAGCGTCACTCCGCGGGGCCTTCGCTTGTGACGGATACGCTGGGGCGTAGGCGTGTCATGACCCAATCGGCTGCGGCTGCGAGCGCGAAGCCGGCGCAGGCGGTGGCGGCATCGACCAGAAAATCCTCCAGCCGTGCATGGCGTCCCGGTGTCCAGAACTGCATCAGCTCGAGCAGGCCGATCAGGATGACCGAGACGGCCGCCGCTGCCAGGCGTCGCTTCCGATAGGCGAGGCCGAAGGCCAGCCCGACCAGGATGAAGGCGAGCGCATGCTCGCCGTCCTGGCCGAGGTCGGAATGGGGGCGCAGGCCGGGCGGACCGAGGGTTGCAAAGGCAACGGCCGCAGCGAGCAGCCAGGCAAAGGCACGAACCAAAATGGACATCCGCACCGCTTAGCATGGTTTTGCAGGGCCTGCGCGGGCTGCGGATCAGATCGCCGTGTAGTTAATGACGAAACGTTAAAGTGGCTCGCGCACGCCGAGGCCCTGCATGAAACGCTCCCGGATCTGCACGGGATCGCGCCGGGTGGTGCCGACGCCCGGCTTGTCGTCGATGCGGACCGCGATCAGGCTGGGCTCGTTAGCCGACATGGCCTTCTCGACTAGGCGCTCGAAATCCTCCTCGTCGGCGGCCCAGGCGCTGTTGGCGAGCCCCGAGCCGGCGGCGATGGCGACGATATCGGCGACGTCAGCGGCCGGCGTCGGCTGCGCGCCGGTGATCTGGTAGATGCCGTTGTCCATCACGATCATGATCAGGTTCTTCGGCTTCAACGCCGCAATCGTCGAGAGTGCGCCGAGCTGCATCAGCAGCGAGCCGTCGCCTTCGAGCGCGAGGACGCGGCGCTCCGGCTGCGCCAGCGCAACGCCGAGCGCGATCGGGAAGGCGAGCCCCATGCTGCCGAGCATGTAGAAATTCTGCGGGCGGTGGCCGGCGGCCCAGAGGTCGAAATTGGTATTGCCGATGCCGCCGATCACGGCCTCCTCGTGCTTGAGCTTTGCGATCAGGCGCGAAGTCACGTCGAAGCGGTTCATCACCTTGGTGTTGCGCGTGTTCATGTTTGAACTCATTTGGCCGGCCTCACTTGTCGAAGACCTTGCCGCCGGTGAGCAGCGGGTTGAGGATCAGGGCCACCGGCGCTTGCGTGGTGATCGCCTGCTTGATCGAGCGGTCGGCGATGAATTCAAGCTCGTCGAGCCGGGTGATGGTGTGATGCTCCAGCGCCAGCGAATCCAGCACCGGGCGCATGGTGCGGCAGACCAGCGACTGGCCGTAGTTGAACTCGCCGAGCGTGCCGCGCTCGGACACGAACATGATCAGCGGGATCTGGTAGGGCACCGCGAGCGAGGCCAGCACGTTGGCGAGCGTGGCAAAGCCCGAGGTCTGCATCAGCACCGCGCCGCGCCGTCCGCCCATCCAGGCGCCCGAGACGATGCCGACGGCTTCCTCCTCGCGGGCGGTGGCGAAGGTGGTGAAGAAGGGATCGGCATGCAGGTTCTTGATCAGCGGCGTCAGCACGCGGTCGGGCACGTAAGGGATCAGGCTGATCTCGTTCCGCTTCAAGGTCTGCAGGACGATGCCGTGCCAGCTCCCGTCGCCGGACCCCTGCGTCGAGGTCTGCTGTTCCGCAATCGCCATTGCGCTCTCCCTTGGCGTATTCCTTGGGCCGCGCATGCTTCTTGGTCTTTGCCATTGCCCTGGCCGTCGCGGCGATCCGCCGAACTTGACGCAGGCCGCGGGATTGTCAACATGTCCGGGCCGGCACCGTGATCTGCGCCAGGCGGCCTGCCGTGGCCGGCACCGCCATGTCATAAGCGGCGACAATGAGAAATTGGGAGGAAGGCATGGACGGGCGCGCGCCGCGCTGACCTTGTGGACCTCCTCGAGAGAGCCGGAAGGGTCCTGATGTCCGTCAACAACAAGCGCGTCTTCTACGTCAAATATCTGGCCAATCCGATCTATATCGACATCCTCAAGGCGCGGCCCGACGTCCGGCTCGACCGCATCGAGAACGAGAGCCCCGAAGACTTCTATGCGCCGATCCTCTCGGCCGCCCATGTCTACCAGATCGGCGCGGCCCGCGACGAGCTCGCCCCGCACTTCCATGTCGATGCCGCCTTCCTGAAACGGACGCCGAATTTGCTGCTCGTCTCCAGCAACGGCGCGGGCTTCGATCCCGTTGACGTCGAAGCCTGTACGGATGCGGGCGTGCTGGTCGTCAACCAGTCCGGCGGCAACGCCCATTCGGTCGCCGAGCACGCGCTGGCGATGATGCTGACGCTGTCCAAGCGCATCATCCAGTCCGACCGTCGCTTGCGCCGCGAGCGCGACGTCAACCGCAACGACCTCGTCGGCAACGAGGTCGAGCACAAGACCGTCGGCATCATCGGCCTCGGCAATGTCGGCCGCCGCATCGCCGCGCTGTGCAAGGGCCTGCTCGGCATGAAGGTGCTGGCCTATGACCCGTATCTAACCGCCGAAGTGATGGCCGAGCGCGGCGGCGAGAAGGTCGAGCTCGACGAGCTGCTGCGCCGCGCCGACTTCGTCTCGATCTCCTGCCCGCTCAACAAGGGCAGCCGCAACATGATCAGCGTGCGTGAATTCGCGCTGATGCAGCCGCATGCCTATTTCATTACAACCGCGCGCGGCTTCATCCACGACGAGGACGCGCTGCTCCAGGCGCTGCGCGACAAGCGCATTGCGGGGGCCGGTCTCGACGTCTGGTCCAAGGAGCCGCCGCCGCCCGAGCATCCGCTGCTCCAGTTCGACAACGTGCTGGCGAGCCCGCATACCGCGGGCGTGACGACCGAGGCGCGCCAGAACATGGGCCGCATCGCCGCCGAGCAGGTCCTGGAGACGCTCGACGGCAAGCGCCCGCCGCGCATCATCAATCCCGAGGTCTGGCCGCGCTACGCCGAGCGCTTCAAGCGGGCGTTCGGCGTGATGCCGGGGTAGGGACGCGCACGAAGGTCGATTGCGTTCCAATCATTGGTTACCGCGATGAAAATACAAAGTGGCGCATCTTATCGATTGCGTGAGGGAACGCGTATTGCTTGTCCTGTAGATGAAAGGCCATGAGCATATTTTCGATTGCCACATCCGGACTTTCTGCAGCGAGTTTGCGCGTGAGCGTGGCCGCGAGCAACATCGCCAATATCAGCACGACCGGCCCGCTGCCAGCACCAGGCGGATCGAGCACATCGGCCGGTGCGGGCATAGCTCCGACCTTTCCCGCGGCTTATGTGCCGCTGCGCGTCGATCAGGTCTCCCAATCGAGCGGCTCGACGCCGGGCGGTACGGTCGCGACCGTGTCGGCGGTTTCGCCGAGCTATATCGCACAGTCGGATCCGAGCGCTCCCTTCGCAAACGAGGACGGCCTGGTCGCAGCGCCGAATGTCGATCTCGCCGGCGAATTCGTTGAACTGGCGACCGCGAAGTACAGCTTCATTGCCAATGCGAAGGTCATTCAAGCTTATGCCGAGACGACAGAGTCGCTGCTCGATATCACGACGTAATGATTGATGTCGGCCCGTGCGCCTCGTGTCGCGCGCGCCTTCCGCGAGGCTTTGGGCAGGGCGGGGCGGCTGACGGATCGAACCGACGCCTGGACCGGCGGCGGGAACCGTTGCCGGCCTTGATCCCGGTCAAAATCTGCCTCCCCGAAACCGGGTAAATGGGATTAGAGTGCTGCCGAGGCAGCAGGAGGTCCCATGTCCACTTATGTCGTCAGGTTCATGAAGGACGTGCTCGGGGAGTACGGCCGGCAGATCGAGGTCTGCCAGGGCACGCTCGAGATCGACGCCGCCGACGAGGACGAGGCCAGGGAACGGGCGAAGGCGCGGTTTTGCAAGGACCAGGCGTTGTGTGACTGGTCGCTGCATGCCGATCGCATCCACGTCAGACCGGCCGACTTCCCCTCGTAAGGCTTACCGGCCGGGTGCCGTTGCCGGCGGCGGCGCGGTTGCGCCCGCGCCGAGCGAGCGTTGCACCATGACGGTGTCGGACCAGCGGCCGTGCCGGTAGGCGACGCCGCAGAGCAGGCCGGCGCGCGCGAAACCGAACTTTTCGTGCAGCGCCAGCGAGGGCGCGTTGTCGGCGTCGATATAGCCGATCATCTGGCGGAAGCCGGCCGCCGCACAAACATCGACCAGCTCCTGGAGCAATAGCCGTCCGACGCCGCGGCCGAGATGCGCGTGGTGGACGTAGATCGAGTGCTTGGCGGTGTAGCGATAGGCCGGGCGCTTGCGGAACAGCACCGCATAGGCGTAGCCGACCACCTCGCCGCGATAGGTCGCAACCAGATGCGGCAGGCGGGTCTGCTTCAGGTTCTTGCGCCGGTCGCGCAGATCGTCCGGCTCCGGCGCGCCGGTTCCCTCGACATCGCGCGGCACGCCGTTGCGGACATGATGGCGGTAGATCGCCAGCATCGCCTCGACATCGCTCTCGCGCGAGGGGCGGACCTGGACCGGCTCGTCATCCGCTCGTATAGCGGCTGTCTCGTTCATCGGCACCTACTCGGCAACGACGTAAGTATAGAGCCCGATACGGCCCTGGGCATCGATCTCCTTGTAGACGCCCTGGATTTCGACGTCGAAGCCCGGGAACGTGTTGAAGCAGGTCTCGAACATCTTGAGATAGTCGACCATGGGCTTGGCGCGTTCCGTCAGCCGCTCGCCGGGCACGATGGTGGCGATACCGGGCGGATAGACCACGAAGGGCGTGGTGGCGATGCGGCCCGCGATCGCCTCGATCGGCAGATAGTCGACGTCGTTGCGGAACAAATAGCGGGCGGCATCGCGGGGCGACATCGCGATCTCGGGCATGTGCTCGGGCATGAATTGCCGCGCCTGGAGCGCGCTGACATCGGCGGCGCGGAAGAAACGGTGCATGTCGCCGCAGAGATCGCGCAGCCGCACGCCGGCATAGCGCGCCTGCCGCCGCTGGTAGAATTCCGGGATTGCGTCCGCCAGCAACGCATTGTCGTCGTGCAGCCTCTTGAAGGCGACGAGGCCGGAGATCAGCGTGCCGGCCTTGCTCGCCTCGACGCCGGGAGTGAGCAGGAAGAGCAGGGAGTTGAGGTCGTTCTTCTCGGGCACGATGCGGTTCTCGCGCAGATATTGCGCGACGACGGGGGCGGGGATGCCGTGCTCGGCATAGGCGCCGGTGGTGCGATCGAAGCCAGGCGTGAGCAGCGTCAGCTTGTTCGGATCGGTCATGGCAAAGCCTTCCGCGAGATCGGGAAAGCCGTGCCAGTTGGTATCCGGAGAGAGTTGCCACAGCGCGGGATTGGTGGCGAGCTCGTCGGTGGACAGCGTCTCCCAGGCGACGTTGTGGGCGGCGCCGGGGCGGCTGACGTCGGGAATGGCGACGCGATCCGGGACGAAGGGCTCGAAGAACCAGCGCCGATCGGGGTTCTGCTCCTTCTCCTCGAACTCACGCCGCATCGCGCGGATCTTCTTGCGCAGCTCGATGCCGAGCCGGATCGTGTCGTCCCACAGCACTTCGCCGGAGCGCCCCTTCATCATCTGCGCGCCGACGTCGAGGGATGCGAACAGCGGGTAGAACGGTGACGTGGAAGCGTGCTGCATGAAGCTTTCGTTGAAGCGGCGGTGCTCGACCCGCCGCTTCTGGCCGCGGATGTGACGGTCCTTGATGTGGATTTGCGAGGCCTGCGAGAAGCTCGCGAGTTGCTTGTGGGTCGACTGCGTCGCGATGATGCCGGGCGCTTCCGGGGGAAGGTTCGCCAGCCCCATGGCGAAGCGGCCGGCATAGAGGGGGTGGAATTTCATGAAGCCGGCCCAGGCCTCGTCGAACAGGATGTATTCGCAGAGATGGCCGATGCGCTTCAGGATCATCTCGGCGCTGTGGATCGAGCCGTCATAGGTGCACTGCTCGACCACGGCGACGCGGAACGGCCGTTCCTTGCGCCAGGCGTCGCGATCCCTGACCAGCGGATGGCTGCGGATCGCCTCGCGCAGGGCCTTCTCGTCGAGCATGTCCCAGCGCATCGGGCCGATCAGGCCCCAGGCGTTGCGGATGGTCGGGACGTAGACCGGGATGCCGCCATTGATCATCAGCGCGCCGTGATGGGCGGCCTTGTGGTTGTTGCGGTCGAACAGCACGAGGTCGCCGTCGGTGACGAGCGCGCCGAGCGCGACCTTGTTCGAGGTCGAGGTGCCATTGAGCACGAAATAGGTCTTCTCCGCGCCGAAGATCTGGGCGGCTTCCTTCTGCGCCTTCAGCGCCGGGCCCTCATGGGTGAGGAGGTCGCCGAGGTCGAGCACGGAATTGTCGAGGTCGTCGCGGAACACGGATTCGCCGAGATGCTCGACGAACACCCGGCCGATGGGGCTGCGATTGTAGAACACGCCGCCATTGTGGCCCGGACAGGTCCAGAGCTGGTTGCCTTCCTCGGCATAGTCGACCAACGCGCCGAAGAACGGCGTCTTCAGCGTCTCGGCATATTGCTTGAGCCGGCTGATCAGGTTCTTGGCGATGAAGGTCGGCGTCTCCTCGGAGAGGAAGACATAGCCGTCGATGAAGTCGAGCACCTCGACCGGCAGATCCTCGAACCGCTTGCGCCGGATCAGGAGGATGATCGGGAAGTCGAGGCCGCGGCGCCGCATCAAATTAATCAGCGCCGAGGTCTTGCCCTCCAGGCCCTTCTTGCCCCAGTCCACCACCATGCAGCCGATCGCGGCGTCGGTCTGCACCGCGATCTCCGCGTCCTCCAGCTTGCGGGCCCGGACGACCTCGAAGCCGGAGCGCTGGATCTCCTCGATGATCTGGTTGAAGCGGACGCCTTCGAGGTCGTCGGCGTCGAACACGGGTGCGGCGAACAGGAAGTTGAAGCGCTTGAAATAGTCCATTGTCTGTCCCGAATGTACTGGAGACACAGCTCTCGGCACATTCGATGACAGTTGGATGACGGGAGCTGCGGCTGGCGTTTCGCCTCTCCCCGCTTGCGGGAGAGGCCGGATTGCACAGCAATCCGGGTGAGGGGAGCTTCCGCGAGTCCGACTATCACCGCCTTTGTGGGTGCAGCCCCTCACCCCAACGCTCTCAGCGCGAGCGAAGCTCGGCGCGGCCCCGTAAGAACGGGGAGAGGGAGAAGTCCGCTACCGCTTGGCCTCGCTGAACACCACCGTCGGCACCGCGCGGTTGACGACTTCGCGCAGCGCGAAGCTCGATTGCACCCGCGCGACGCGCGGCAATCGCGACAGCTCGGTGCGGTGGATGCGCTCGAAATCCTGGATGTCGCGCGCAAGCACGATCAGGATGTAGTCGTCGGTGCCCGACATCAGGAAGCAGCGCACGACGGAGGGGCATTTCACCACCTCCGCCTCGAACGCTTTCAGCGCCTCGTCGCTCTGGCTCTCCAGCGCAATGCGCACCAGTACCGTCGTGGTGAGGCCGAACTGCGCCAGGTCGAGCGCGGCCTGATAGGCCTGGATGTAGCCGTCGTCCTCCAGCGCCTTCTGCCGCCGCGCCAGCGCCGTGCTGGATAGTCCGACCTTGTTGGCAAGCTCGGTGTGGCTGGCCCGCGCGTTGGTCGTGAGTTCCGCGAGGATGGCGAGGTCTTTCCGGTCGAGGGCCAATGTTTCGTTTCCAGCGTGAAAGGGCACTTCGGCGCCGGAAACCGGCGCGGAGATCGCGAAACTAGCTGATATTTGCACGAAACCAAACTGGACCCGTCGCTACCATGGCGAGGTGAATCAAGACGTTGGAAGGAGCCTAGGATGCGTGTCGGTGTGCCCAAGGAGATCAAGGTGCAGGAATATCGCGTCGGGCTCACCCCGGGCGCGGTCCGTGAATATGTCGCGGCCGGGCATCAGGTGACGGTCGAGACAGGCGCTGGCAGCGGCATCGGTGCTTCGGACGAGGTCTATCGGCGGGCAGGGGCGGAGATCGCCGGGAGCGCCCGCGACGTCTTCGCCAGCTCCGACATGATCGTGAAGGTGAAGGAGCCGCAGAAGAGCGAATGGACCCAGCTTCGCGAAAGCCAGATCCTGTTTACTTACCTCCATCTTGCACCGGATCCCGAACAGGCCAAGGGCTTGCTCGCCTCCGGCTGTACGGCGATCGCCTATGAAACCGTCACCGACGCGGCCGGTCACCTCCCCCTGCTTGCGCCGATGAGCGAAGTCGCCGGCCGCCTCGCCATCGAGGCCGCTGGCGCCGCGCTCAAGCGGTCGGCCGGCGGTCGCGGGCTTTTGCTGGGCGGCGTGCCCGGCGTGCAGCCGGCGCGGCTCGTCGTGCTCGGCGGCGGCGTGGTGGGAACACAGGCCGCGCGCATGGCCGCGGGCCTTGGCGCGGAGGTCACGGTGATCGATCGCTCGATTCCCCGGCTGCGCGAGCTGGATGATGTCTTTCTCGGACGGGTGCGCACCCGCTTTTCAACCATCGAGGCGGTCGAGGAGGAGGTCTTTGCCGCCGACGTCGTGATCGGTGCGGTGCTGGTGCCGGGCGCGAGCGCGCCCAAACTCGTCACGCGCGCGATGCTGAAATCGATGCGGCCGGGCGCCGTGCTGGTCGACGTCGCTATCGACCAGGGCGGTTGCTTCGAGACGTCGCATGCGACCACGCACACGGACCCGACCTACGAGGTCGACGGCATCGTGCATTATTGCGTCGCCAACATGCCGGGTGCGGTGCCTGTCACGTCGAGCCAGGCGCTGAACAACGCGACGCTGCCGTTCGGCCTGATGCTCGCGAACAAGGGTTTTGCGGCGGTGCTGGAGAACCCGCATTTGCGCAACGGCCTGAATGTCCACCGTGGCCGCATCACCAACAAGGCGGTCGCGGAAAGCCTCGGGCTGGAGTTCGCTCCGGTGGAGACCGGGCTCGCGGCGTAGACGGGCCGCCAGTTCCGTCATTGCGAGCGTAGCGAAGCAATCCAGAGTATCTCCACGCAAAGATTCTGGATTGCTTCGCTGCGCTCGCAATGACGACGTGGAGAGAGGGTGCGCCGACGTTGTGGGCGCCATCAACTCTACGCCTTCGTCAGCCTGTACTGCCCAAGATCCGGATCATGCGTCATGCGCCAGTAATCCACGAAGCGCCAGGGCATGGCGGAAAACACGCGGCCGCTTGAGTTGCGATAGTAAGTCGTCATGCCCGGATGGGTCCAGATCATGCCCTCGTGCTCGGCGTCGACCTTGCGGACGTAATCGTCGAGCACGTCCGGACGGACGTCGATCGCTGCGACATCGCGCGCGATCATGTCGGCCAGGCACGCCGAGATGTAGCGGCTCTGGCACTCCGACTGGAAGATGACGCTGCCGCCATGCGCGGGACCTGAGTTCGGGCCGAGCATGCAGAAGAAGTTGGGGAAATCAGGCACGGTAAGGCCGAGGAACGCGGTCGGATTGTCGTTGCCCCAGGCCTCGCGCAAATTCTTGCCGTTGCGGCCGCTGATGTTCAGGCGCGCCGCCATCTCCGTGACCTTGAAGCCGGTCGCGACCACGATGATATCCGCGAGGCGGTGCTTGCCGTCCGCGGTGACGATGCCGCCCTGGTCGAAACGGTCGATCGCGTCGGTGACGAGCTCCACGTTCGGTCGCGTCAACGTCTTGAACCAGTTGTTGTCGAGCAGGATGCGCTTGCCGTAAGGCGGATAGGTCGGCACGCATTTTTCGATCAGGTCGGGGCGGTCCTTCAGCTCGGTGAGGATGAAGTCGGTCAGCTCCTGCCGGTGGCGGTCGTTGCCCTTGTTGACGGCGCGCTCCGGATGTGGCCAGGCCGGGTCCTTGCGCAGGAACGGCAGCAGGCCGTCGCCATAGCGCCAGAACATGTTGAAGCGATACCACTGCACATAGAACGGCAGATGCGCCAGCAGCCAGCGCGCGCCCTCGCTGATCGGGTCGGAATAGCCCTTCACCGGCCGCGCCCATTGCGCGCTGCGCTGATAGACGGTGACCGAGGCCACACGGCCGGCAATCGCCGGCACCAGCTGCATCGCGGTCGCGCCGGTGCCGATCACGGCGACGTGCTTGCCGTCCAGATCGATATCGCCGGACCATAACGCCGAATGCAGGATCGTGCCCTTGAAGCTTTCTTCGCCCTTGAAGCGGGCGCGGGAGGGATCGTTGAGCTGGCCGATCGCGCTGACCAGCGCGGTGGATTCGAAGGTCTCTTCTCCGTCCTTGGTCCTGAGCGTGGAAATCCAGCGCCTCTTGCCTTCGTCCCAGCGCGACGAGGTCAGCTCGGTGTTGACGCGCAGATGCTTGCGGATGCCGTATTCATCGGCGACCTTCAGGAGATAGCCGAGCAGCTCCTCGCGCTGGCAGAAGTACCGCGTCCATGCGTTGCGCGAGCCGAACGAATACGAATAGGAATGGTTCGGTGTATCGACGCCGCAGCCGGGATAGCGGTTGATCCACCAGGTGCCGCCGAGCTCGTCGTTCTTCTCGACGATGGTGTAGGGGATGCCGAGATGACCGAGCGCCACGCCGAGCGCAATGGCGCAGACGCCGGCGCCGACGATCAGAACGTGCTGCTCCGCGAGCTTGTCGTCGGAAGGACGCGTCGTCCATCGTGTCTCGCGCGGCACAAAGCCCATCTCCTCGCGCATCAGGGGCGCATATTCCGGCGCGACGTTCTCGCCGAGGCAGGCGCGCATCATCTTCAAGAGCAGCTCTTCGCCGGGGTCGGTGATGACCGGCTGCGGTGAGCCATTGGCGAAGAGGTTGACCACCGCGGCGCGGATTTCGTCCTGGATCTCCTTCGGCACGCCGGCTTCGGGATCGGGAATGAGGCGGATGTCGCGCTTGGGCAAGTACGGCGGCTCGAGCCAGCGCGCCTCGCCGGTCATGTGCACCAGCACCATCAGGAGGCAGCGGATGTCGCCTTCCGCGATCGCCGAGGCGATGTCGAGCGGGTGGTGGGGAGATGCGATGTTCATGGCGTTTCCTGATCTCCCGATGAACTGAACAGGCCGCGCGTCATCAGCTTGCGATAGGCGGAGATGACGTGGTCGGGCACGGCGGTGACGCCGCCTTCCGAATAGGAGTAGCGGCGGCTGAGATAGCCGCGCGCGCCCATCAGCATGTGGACGATCGCCTCGAATTCCTCGTCGCTGTAATCCTCGATCGCACCCGCAAGGCGGGCGCGGCGCAGGATGCGGACATAGGCGACCGAGATGTTGTCGAGATGTTTTTGGTAGCCGATCGGGGCAAAAAATTCGGCCTCGTTGAGGATGCGCAGGAATTCCGGCACCTCGCGGATGAAGTCGAAGAAGGCGGAGAAGCGCTCGATCTCCTGCCGCGCCGCATCCGCCGTGCCGGTGCGGGCGCGGATGAACCCGACCATGTCGAGGCCGATCTTGGGCAGCAGCTGGTCGAGCAGCTCCTGGCGGTTCTCGAAATGGTTGTAGAAGGTGCCTTGCGCGACGCCGGCCTGCTCGGTGATGCGGGCGACGGAGGCTTCGGCATAACCATGCTTGCCGACGACCTTGGTCGCGGCGTCAAAGATCTTCTGCTTGGTCCAGGCGTTGCGCTCGACGCGGTTGAGCTTTGTGACCTTGGCATTCGCTTGCGTCATTCAGACGTCTCCAGCTCGGCGCGCAGCACGCGCTTGAGGATCTTTCCGCTCGGGTTGCGCGGCAGGCTGTCGCGGACGACGAGCTGCTTCGGCACCTTGAAGCTCGCCAGCCGCGCGCGGCAATGTTCGGTAAGGGCAGGGAGCTCGAGGCTCGCACCTTCCGCCAGCACGACGATGGCGACCGGCCGCTCGCCCCAGCGCGCATCGCGCAGGCCGATCACCGCGACCTCGCGCACCTCTGATAGCTCGTAGATGACGCGTTCGACCTCGGAGGAGGCGATGTTCTCGCCGCCGGAGATGATCATGTCCTTCTTGCGATCGGTCAGATACAGAAAGCCCTCGTCGTCGAGATAGCCGACGTCGCCGCTGCGGAACCAGTCGTCGAAGAAAGCCGCAGCCGTCTTCTCCGGGTCCTTCCAGTAGCCGCGGGTGATCTTCGGCCCGCGCAGGCAGATCTCGCCGTTGACGTTCGGCGGCAGCGTCCTGCCGTCCTCGTCGCGGATCTCGATCTCGACATGGGCGATGGCGCGCCCGGTCGAGCCGATCTTCTCGATCTCGCGGCCGGCCTCCATGAAGGTGTCGCCGCCCACGGTCTCGGTGAGGCCATAGGCGTCGATGTAGCGCGCATTGCGGAAATATTCCGAGAAGGCGCGGATGCGCAGCTCCGGCGTCTTCTCGCCGCCGCCGATCGCCCATGTCAGGCTGGAGACGTCGTAGCGATCGCGGGTGGGGCAGGTGAGCATCGCCGTGGTCATGACCGGCGCGAACCATGCGGCGTTGAGCTTGTCCTCCGCAATCGCTGCAAGCGCGGCCTCAGGCTCGAAATAGCGCTCGATGCGGATGAAGCCGCCATGCCAGAGCACGGCAATGCCAGGCAGGTCGAGTGCCCCGACGTGATAGAGCGGACCGACGACGAGGAGGCGCGTCTCGGCGCTGAGACCCAGCGCGATGGTCTGGTCGGCGGACTTCCAGTAGAAATTATCGTAAGACAGCATCACGCCCTTGGGGCGGTCGGTCGTGCCCGAGGTGTACATGAGCCGCATCAGGTCGGACGGCGCGCGGACGTGCATCGGCGCAGCCGCAGCGCCGCCCGCGAGACGCGTAACGCTCTGCTGGGAGGCTTCGTCCAGCACGACGATCCTCGCACCCGCCGCGTTCGCGGCCAATTCCTCATCGACGATCAGAAGGCGCGCGCCGGCATTGCCGGCGATGTAGCCGACCTCGTCACGGGAGAGGCGGAAGTTGATCGGCAGAAAAACCGCGCCGAGATGGCTGGTGGCGAACACCAGCTCCAGGAACGCCGCGCTGTTCTTCATCAGCACGGCCACGACATCGCCGGCGCCAATGCCCTGCGCGGCCAGCCAGCCGGCCGCTTTCCGGATGCGCGCGTCGAAGACGGCGTAGGAGATCTCCTCGCCGCGGTATTTCAGCGCGGGCCGCTCCGGCGTGCGCCGGGCATGAAAGGCGATGAAGCTCGACAGGTTGATCATTGTGCGGATTTTGGGCCGGTTGCGGCCTCATGTCCTCCCTTGATGAATTCTGACTCGTAATTCATCTTTGGCTTGACGTCACCCCCCTACCTCTGAAATCCTTGGGAACACGGAGACGAGACGATCTCCGACAGGGATTTGGAAACGCCGACCCGACAGAGGGAGGGAAAAATGACGAGAACCCGCACGCCGGGCATCAGCCGCCGTTCAACGCTGGCGCTGATGGGCGCCGGTGCGACGAGTGTTGCAGCGCCCTGGGTGGCGCGCGCCCAGGCCAAGACGATCAAGGTCGGCATGCCGACGATTCTGTCGGGCCGCGTGGCGCAGCTCGGCACGTCCTCGCGCAACGCGGTGATGCTCGAGGTCGACAAGGTCAATGCCGCCGGCGGCCTTGCCGGGCGTCCCATCGAGATGGTGATCCGCGATTCCAAGGGCCAGCCGCAGGAAGCCGCGCGCGTCGCGCGAGAGCTCGTCAACACCGATGGCTGCGAATGGCTGATCGACGGCGAGGCCTCGTCCGGATCGTTCGCGGTGCACGAGGTGGCGCGCGATCTCGGCGTGCTCTGCGTCCACACCTGCTCGGAGGCATCCTCGCTCACCGCCGATCCGAAGCAGCACATTCCGAACGCGTTCCGCTGCGTGCGCCAGGGCATCCACGATTCCATCGTCGGCGGCAGCTACGCCGCCGCAATCTCCAAAGCCAAGGGCCTGAAGAAGTGGGCGACCTGCTCGCCCGACTATGCCTATGGCCGCGACACCACCGGCGAGTTCACGCTGTACCTGAAGCGCTTCGCGCCGGACGTCGAGGTCATCAGCGAGTCCTGGCCAAAGCTGTTCCAGCCCGACTACACCGAAGTGGTGACCAAGATCCTCCAGGCCAAGCCGCAGGCGCTGTACTCCTGCCTGTGGGGCGGGGATCTTACCTCCTACATCGACCAGG
This sequence comes from Bradyrhizobium sp. CCBAU 45394, assembly GCF_028128655.1. NCBI lineage: Bacteria > Pseudomonadati > Pseudomonadota > Alphaproteobacteria > Hyphomicrobiales > Nitrobacteraceae > Bradyrhizobium > Bradyrhizobium sp. CCBAU 45394. The sequence continues at coordinate 143,946 of NZ_LBIX01000172.1, forward strand.
CCAACATCTACGCGATGTTCAGCCAGATGGAGGTGTTCGCGGTCAACATGGCCGACTACACCGCGCTCACGGTGGTGAAGAACCTGCCCAAGGGCATCCACTCCGGCAACCGCTACATCAAGACCTTCCCGACCACGCCGGAGAACGCTGCCTGGGGTGACGCCTACAAGTCCAAGTACAACGAATACCCGACCAACTGGTCGTGGCAGAACGCGACCGCGGTGATGTTCCTGGCCGAAGCCGCCAAGAAGGCGAACTCCACCGACGGCAAGAAGATCGCCGAGGTGCTGGCCGGCCTCACCATCAAGTGCCCGTTCGGCGCCGACGGCACCGTGACGATGCGCGGCGATGATCACACCCTCGTCGGCTACGCCATCGGCTGGGGCACCACGATCCCGCAGGAGCCTTATGTGCCCGAGGTCAAGGCCGGCGACTGGAAGACGATCTTCGAGCTCGAGGCCGAGTGGAAGAAGAGCAAGGGCTACACCTGATCCGATGCGCGGCGGAGACGGGTGACCGTCTCCGCCTGTTTCGTTTGATTCTCCGCGCCAGGTCCGGCGCGCTGCAATGAAAGTGATCCCGTGGATCTCGACGCGCTTGCCGGCTGCCTCTCCAGCTCCGCCTGCCTGGTGACGCAAACCACCAGCGGCCTCATCATCGGCATGCTGCTGTTTCTGGTCGCAGTCGGGCTGACGCTGATCTTCGGCGTGCTCAAGGTCGTCAATTTCAGCCACGGCGCCTTCTATATGTTCGGCGCCTATTTTGCGATGACGGCCTATCATCTCACCGACAGCTTTGCGCTGGCGATGCTGGCCGGTGCGGGCGGCACCGCCATCCTCGGCCTGATCTTCGAGCGCGTCTTCATGAGTCGCGTCTATGGCGCCGACGTCTTGATGCAGCTCCTCGTCTGCTACGCCTTCGTGCTGATCTTCGATGATGTCGTGCGCATCATCTGGGGCCCCGAGTTCAAGTCGATGGGCATGCCCGCGGCGTTCCAGGTGATGCCGCTGTTCATCGCCGGCGGCGTGGTGCCGCCTTATTACCTGCTGCTGATCGGCGTCGCGCTCGTCGCGGCCATCGTGCTCGGCATCGGGCTGTCGCGCAGCCGCATTGGCAAGGTGATCCGCGCCGCCGCGCACAATCCCGGCATGGTGTCGGCGCTCGGCATCAACACCGGCCTGATCTATGGCGGCGTGTTCGCGCTCGGCGGCATGCTGGCGGGGCTTGCGGGTGCGCTCGCTGCTCCCGTGCGGTCGCTGACCCCCGGCATGGGATTTTCGGTGCTGATCGAATCCTTCATCGTCACCGTGATCGGCGGCATGGGCTCGATCCTGGGCGCCCTGATCGGCGCGCTGCTGATCGGCCTGATCCGCTCGTTCGGCTCGCTCGGCTTTCCCCTGTTCACGGAAGGTCTGATGTACCTGTTCATGGTGATCGTGCTGGTCTCCAAGCCCACCGGCCTGTTCGGCAAGGAGGCGGCATGACCGAGCTGGAGGCCGGACGCGCGCAGACGCTGGCGCCGGTGCGCAGCGGCGCGGCACTTCATCGCTACCGCGACGTCCTGATCGCGCTGATCGCCTTCGCCGTGCTGGCGAGCCTGCCGCTTTTCACCGGCAGCAAGGCGCTGCTCGACTTCGTCATCCGCTGCTCGGCTTACGGCCTGTTCGCGACCTCGCTCAACCTCCTGGTCGGCTACACCGGGCTGACCTCGTTCGGCCACGGCATGTTCTTCGGCCTTGGCGCCTACAGTTTCGGCCTGATCATGCAGAAGCTTGGCCTGCCCATTCCGGTCGCCTTCGTCGCGACGCTGGCGATCACGGCGCTCATCGCCGCCGTGATCGGCGCGATCTGCGTGCGGCTGAAGGAGATCTACTTTGCCTTCGTCACGCTGGCGTTCCAGATGCTGATCCACTCGACCATCCTGTCCTGGGCGTCCTTCACCGGTGGTGACCAGGGCCTGCGCGGCGGCATCCCGCGTCCCGCGTTCCTCGGCATCGATCTGTCGAACCACGTCCATCTCTATGTCACGAGCTGCGCGCTCCTCGTCCTTGGCCTGCTCGCGATGCGCCAGATCGCGCAATCGCCGTTCGGCTACACGCTGCGCATGATCCGCGACAACGCCGCGCGCGCAAGCTTCCTCGGCATCGACGTCTGGCGCGCAAAGCTCACCGTGTTCGTGCTGGCGGCGCTGTTCGCGGCGATGGGCGGCATGGTGATGGCGCTGTTCGTCTCCGGCGCCTATCCGGAATTCGCCTATTGGACCATCTCGGGCGAAGCCATCTTCATCAACATGCTCGGCGGCGTCTCGACCTTCCTCGGGCCGATGGTCGGCACCGTGCTGCTGCTGCTGCTCAATGACACCGTGACGCGGTACACCGAGTACCACGGCATCGTGCTCGGCGTGGTCATCCTGTTCTTCGCACTGGGCCTGCGCAAAGGCCTGCTCGATTTCGTCGCCGAATGGTTCGCACACCGGCGCGACGCCGGCGAGGGACGCTAGCGATGTCAGGTGTATCCATCGGGCAGTCATTCCGGGGCGCACGAAGTGCGAACCCGGAACTTCGAGATTCCGGGTCTGGTCCTGACGGACCATCCCGGAATGACAATGCCAGACAACGGCGCGAGACAGGCGAGGGGCGCTAGCGATGCTCGAGATCCGCAACCTCGCAAAGTCCTTTGGCGGCGTGAAGGCGACCAACGACGTGACGCTCGACTTCCCCGATGGCTCGCTCACCGCCGTGATCGGCCCGAACGGCGCCGGCAAGAGCACCTTCTTCAACCTGATCACCGGCGCCTTGAGGCCGGATTCCGGCGAGGTCCTGCTCGACGGCGTCGATCTCGCCGGGCGTTCGCCGCCGGAGATCGTGCGCCACGGCATCGGCCGCGCTTTCCAGGTCGCCAGCATCTTCAAATCGCTGACGGTGCAGGAAACCATGCTCGCCGCGGTCAGCGCCGATCAGCGCACTTCCGCAGTGCTGCACAAGCGCTTTCCCTTGCCCGAGACGCGCGATCGCGCCGAGCATGTGATGGAGCTGTTAGGCCTGTCCGGCAAGCGCAACCGCACCGCGGCGACGCTGTCGCATGGCGATCAGAAGCTGCTCGACATCGCGCTGGCGCTCGTGCTCGAACCAAAGGTGCTGCTGCTGGACGAGCCGACCGCTGGCATGGGCCCGGAGGAGCGCTGGCGCATGATCGACAAGGTGCGCGAGCTCTGGGAGACGCAAAAGATCACCGTCGTCTTCATCGAGCACGACATGGACATCGTGTTCAAGATCGCGCCGAAGATCGTCGTGCTTTGCTATGGCCGCATCCTCGCCACCGGCACGCCGGACGAGATCCGCAACAACAGCGCGGTGATCGAAGCCTATCTCGGCACCGAACATGCGGGAGCGGCCGAATGAGCGCAGCCATCATCGAAGTCGCCGATCTCGACGTCTATTACGGCACCAGCCAGATCCTGTTCGGCGTCGGCCTTTCCGTGCGGCAGGGCGAGACCATGGCGCTGCTCGGCCGCAATGGCGCCGGCAAGTCGACGACGATGAAGGCGATCATGGGCCTGGCACCGCCGCGGCGGGGCAGGGTCAGCCTGCGCGGCGCGGTGATATCCGGCCGGAAGCCGCACCATATCGCCCGCGCCGGGCTCGGCTTCGTGCCGGAGGACCGCCAGATCTTCCCGGAGCACACGGTCGAGGACAATCTCGTCATCGGTCGCAAGAAGGGGCCGGAAGGCCAGGACGAGTGGCCGATCAAGCGCATCTATGAAGTCTTCCCGCTGCTGGAGCCGCTGCGCCATCGTATCGCCGGACGCCTGTCGGGCGGTGAGCAGCAGATGTTGGCGATTGCGCGCACGCTGATGGGCAACCCGGCGCTGTTGCTGCTCGATGAGCCGAGCGAGGGCCTCGCGCCGATCATCGTGCAGCGGATCGGTGAGCTTTTGCGCCAGCTCCGTCAGCTCGGCTCGACCGTGCTGATCGCCGAGCAGAACATGCATTTCTGCCTTGGCCTGGCGAGCCATGCCACGGTGATCGACAAGGGCCAGATCGTCTATGCCGCCGGAATCGACGAGCTGAAGGCCAACGAGGCGATCCGGCGGCGTTATCTGGCCCTATAGCCTGGGCGCCGGTGTCCAAATAGGCCGGAAGAAGAAAACTGTTGTCCCGGGGGTGTCCGACGGAAGGAGTTTCCCCGTCGAGGCGCAAAAACGCCAATCGCTTCCATTGCCGTTTGGGGCCGAAACGACGACATTCCGTTCAGAATTTGATGGATTGGCGCAAGCTATGGAACGCACTCGATTTGAACCCTTCGGCGAGCAGCTGGTGTCCGCGACGGACACCCAGCCCAAGTCGCGCGCCTCGAAGCTCCTGTTGCGGGCCGGTACCACGCTGTTCTGGTCGCTGGTCGCGGGCATCGTGCTGGCGCGCGCGGCCTTCTTTGAGCCGGGCATCTATGACGGCTTCAGCCGCGTCGCCTCGCTGGCCAAGAACCTGATCTTCTGAGCCGGTTTATTCCGGGTCGAGGACAGAACTTCGCTCGGCCCTGATATGTCGAAAACTTATTTCCCAATTGGATCGTGCTGCGTATAAATCTTTCTCCTCTGGGAGAGATTTGTGTCGCAGAATCAAGCATCCAGCCCGGCCGATGCCAAGCCGGCCACCGCCATAAGCCGCATTGCGGCGCTGATTCCGGGCATCCTCCTCTGCATTGCCGTCGCCGGCGTCTCCGCCCTGCTGGAGCGGGCGGAACTGGGCGTGTTCGAGCATCCCTATGTCGAGGCGCTGGTGATGGCGATCCTGCTCGGCATGGCCTTGCGCAGCTTCTGGAAGCCCGCGCCGCGCTGGCAGGCCGGCATCGCCTTCAGCGCAAAACAGCTGCTTGAAGTCGCAGTCATGCTGCTCGGAGCCTCGATCAGCTTCGCGGCCATCGCCGCCTCGGGCATCGCGCTGCTCGCATCGATCGCCGCGGTCGTCGTCATCGCGCTCTGCGTCTCCTTCGGCCTCAGCCGGCTGCTCGGCCTGTCGACGCGGCTGTCGATCCTGATCGCCTGCGGCAACTCGATCTGCGGCAATTCCGCGATCGCGGCCGTGGCGCCGATCATCGGCGCCAACAACGACGAGATCGCGTCCTCGATCTCCTTCACGGCGATCCTCGGCGTGATGATGGTGCTCGGCCTGCCGTTGCTGATCCCGCTGCTGCAACTCTCCGCCACGCAATATGGCATTCTCGCGGGCCTCACCGTCTACGCGGTGCCGCAGGTGCTCGCGGCGACGGTGCCGGCCGGCCTCGTCTCGACGCAGATCGGCACGCTGGTGAAATTGATGCGTGTGCTGATGCTCGGACCGGTCGTCGTCGGCCTGTCCCTGGTCGCCTCGCGTTGGCAGAGCGACGCCAAGAAGACCAATGTCGGCTTCTTCCGCCTGGTCCCGTGGTTCATCCTCGGCTTCCTCGCGCTGGCGACGCTGCGCTCGCTGGAGATCGTCCCTAGCACGGTGGTCGGACCGGTGACCAAGATCACCAGCTTTTTGACGGTGGTGTCGATGGCGGCGCTGGGCCTCGGCGTCGACGTCCGTGTGCTCGCCAATGTCGGCGGACGGGTGACGGCTGCGGTGACGCTGTCGCTGATGCTGCTGCTCGGCATCAGCATCGCGCTGGTGCATTGGTTTAAGTGATCTTGCCGCGATGGCGGTGCTGACCCTCTCCCCTTGTGGGAGAGGGTGGCTCGCCGCGAAAGCGGCGAGACGGGTGAGGGGTTGTCTCCACGAGTACTTCTCTCACGGTGTCATTCGCGGATAGAACCCCTCATCCGGCGCTTCGCGCCACCTTCTCCCACAAGGGGAGAAGGGAAGTAAGAGCGCTAGCTGCGCCTAAATCACATCTGCCAGCGAATGCCCGTGCAGCTCGATGTTCAGCCCCTGCATGCCCATGTCGGTGATCTCGCCGCCCATCGCCTTCAGGCTTTCCTCGCGGATCAGCGACATCAGCCCCCGGCGCAGGCCCAAAAACTCCGACGACATCATCATCGCTTGCTGCCGCGGCCGCTCCAGCGGGATCGGAATCTCCGCCTTGATCGAGCCGGGGCGGGCGGTCATGCAGTAGACGCGGTCGGACAGGAAGATCGCCTCGTCGATGTCGTGAGTGACGAACAGCACCGAGATCTTCAGCCGCTGCCACATATTGGTGAGGATCTGCTGCATGATGACGCGGGTCTGCGCGTCGAGCGCGCCGAACGGCTCGTCCAGCAGCAGCACCTTCGGTCCCGTCGCGAGCGCACGGACGATGCCGACGCGCTGCTTCATGCCGCCGGAGAGTTTTTCCGGATAATGCTTCTCGAAGGCCTCTAACCCGGCAAGCCCGAGCAGCGTGCGCGCGGCCCGCTCACGCTGGGAACGCGGCATGCCGCGCATCTTCAGGCCGAACTCGACGTTCTCCCGCACCGTCTTCCAGGGAAACAGCGAATATTGCTGGAACACCATGCCGCGCTCGGCGCTGGGGCCGTTGACGCGCTCGCCGTCGACGGTGACGATGCCTGTGGTGGGCTTGAGGAATCCCGCGACCGCGTTGAGCAGCGTGGACTTTCCGCAGCCGGAGGGACCGACGATCGAGACGAACTCGCCGGGCTTCACATCGATCTGCGTATCGGTGACGGCCTGCACCGGTCCCTCGATACTGTCATAGCTGAGTGAGAAGTTCCGGACTTCGATATGGCCCTTCGACGGGTTCGCGAGCATCTCGCTCATGTCGACCTCCACGGCATCACCAATTGTCCCGCGCCCCTGATGAGCAGGCTCGATCCGAGGCCGAGCACGCCGATCGCGATCATGCCGAGCGCGATGTCGGCATACTGGACCAGCGAATAGGCCTCCCAGGTGAAGTAGCCGATGCCGTATTGGCCCGAGATCATCTCGGCGGCGATCAGCGACACCCAGGCGACGCCCATGCCGACTGTGAGGCCGGTGAAGATGTGCGGCAGCGAGGCCGGGAAATACACCTCGCGGAAGATCGAGCGTTCGCGCGCGCCGAGGCACTGCGCGGCGCGCACCAGAACGGGATCGACCAGCGACATGCCGTGCAGCGTGTTGACCAGGATCGGGAAGAACGAGCCGAGGAAGGTGATGAAGACGATGCTCTGCTCGTTGGTCGGCCACAGCATGATCGCCATCGGCACCCAGGCGATCGCCGGGATCGGCCGCAGCACCTCGGCGACCGGGAAGATGATCTCGTGGACCAGCTTGAAACGGCCCATGATCAGGCCGAGCGGCACGCCGACGATGGCCGCGAGCGAGAAGCCGATGAAGATGCGCCGGCAGCTGAGCACGATGTGCATCAGGAACTTGGGATCGTGGATCGCCTTGGTGAAGCTGGCATAGACCGCGAGCGGCGAGGGCACGTTGGTGAAGCGCACGAAGAACACGACGCGGTAGGTCGTGAGCAGGTGCCAGACCAGCAGGAACGCGATCAGCGAGGCGATGCCGATCGCGGTCGCGCGCAGCCGGCCCTGGTTGAGACGATACCAGCGCAGCGCGAGCGTGCCGAAGGAGGGCGGTGTCTTGGGCGGTGCGGCGGGCGCCGGGCCTGCCTCCGCGACTGCTGTTGCCGGCATGCTGTCCTCGGACTGTCTGACGAGGGCGGGACTGCTCACGTCTTGCCTCCGCCGACCGCCGCCTTCACCGCGTCGTCGAAGCCGAGCACCTTGCCGCCGACCTTGGCGGCATGGGCTTCGGCATCCTTCTTCAGCAGGAACGGCGCGACGTCGCCATTGCCGACCGCGAAGAAGGCCTGGTCGGCGAACAGCTTGATGCCGCGCGTGGTGTCGAAGACGTAGGCGACGTTGATCTTCTTGCCCTTGGCCTTGAAGTCGGCATAGGCGCCTAACGTGCAGGCCGCGGACGCGAACGGCAGGATGCCGGCTTCATCCACCCAGACCTCGCCGGCCTTGCGCGGATCGGTGATCGGCTTCTTGCAGAAGCTGTCTTCGCCCGTGATTTCGTAGTTCTTGGTGCTCGCAAGCTGCGCGTCATAGTCGAGCTTCATCTCGGCATAGGCCTTGCGGATGTAGCTGTCGTCGACCCATTTCTTCGGATCGAACTCCTTCATGCGGCCGAGGTTCTGGAGCACCTTGACATCGGTCGTGGCGGCATCGATCAGCGCCGGCTTGATCGTCGGGTCTGTGGTCATGTTGCCGCTGGGGCCGAGGAAGATATAGACGACCTCCTTGTTGATCCCGGTCCATTCCTGGATCTTCTCGGCGGCAAGCTTGGGATCGTCGCGCAGCCACTGGTTGGCGGCGATCAGCGCCTTGAAGTAGGCGACGACGACTTCAGGATATTTCTCGGCGAAGTCGGTGCGGACCACGATGCCGTGGAAGGTCGGCAGATTGGTCTCGACGCCGTCAAAGATCTTTCGCGCGAAGCCGCGGAACGGCAGCAGCTCGGCGAAGGGGACGAAGTCGGCATGCGCGTCGATCTTCTTTTCCTGGAGATTGGTCGAGCCGACCTCCGGGCTCTGGCTGACGAGTTGGAAGAAGTCGGATGCGTAGCCGCGGTCCTGCATCGCCTTGAGCACCATGCCGTGCGCGGCGGAGCCGAACGGCACGCTGACCAGCTTGCCCTTGAGATCGGCAAGGTCGTAGTAGGGCGAGTCCTTGTGGACGACGAGGCCGTTGCCGGAGCCGGACAGGCTGTAGGCGGCGATGCCGATCAGGCGGCTCTTGCTCTCCGGATTGCTCTCGAAGGTGAAGCCGTTCACGATCAGCGGATAGTCGCCCATCATGCCGATCTGCAGCTTGTTCGCCATCATCGCGTTGGTGACGGGCGGGCCGGAGGTGAAGTTCTGCCACTCCAGCTCGAACTTGATGTTGGCGTATTTGCCGTCCTTCGGCAGATATTTTTCGAGGAGATGAAGCTGGCGGATCACGACGCCGGCGGTCACCGTGTTGGTCGTGGTGTCCTGCGTTCCGATGCCGAGCGTGACGGTTTCCGCCGAAGCCGGCTGCGCGAGGATCAGCGCCAGCGACGTCACCGACATCGCGATCGAGAGCGTGGGAAGATGGCGGACCATTCTCATCCTCATTCGGTTGGATGTGCTGTGGTTGCCATGATTGGGTGAGGGCCTGGACAGGGCAAATCCGGAATGAGCGCCGCAGTCGATTAGTTGCCGGGAAAAGCTAATTGCATACTCCTTGGGCAGTCCTGCACTATAAAGCCGCTTGCCTGTGCAGCGGCCGTGGTCGCGGGCTCCCTTAATCGGACGCCTGGCCGCGCATCTCCTCCAGCACGTCGGTCCGGCACACCACGATCTGCGAGCGCTTGGTCACGACGATTCCCTTCTCCTGCATGCGCTTCAGGCTGATCGTGACCCATTGCCTGGTGGCGCCGACCATGTGGGCGATGTCGGCATGGGTGAAGGCGGCCGCGATCACCCGGCCGTCCGCATCATCGACGCCGTAGAGCTCGACGAGATGCAGCAAGAGATGCGCAAGGCGCTGGGTGATCGAGCGCGTTCCCAGCATCTGCGCCAGCGCGGAATAGCATTTGCCCTTGAAGGTGAGGCCTTCGATCAGGCCGATCGCAAGGTTCGGGATCTCTGCGGCAAGGGACCGCAGTTCCTTTCCGGGAAGGTGCACCACGCTGCAATTGCTGGATGCGACGCCGGACCATTGATGCACGGTGCCTTCGAACACCTCCGGCCCGCCGACGAAATTGCCGACATGCCAATAGGCCAGCGTGATCTCGCGTCCGAGCGGGGAGGTGTAGAACACGCGGATGCGGCCGCTCTCGATCAGCCAGATGCCGTCATGCTTGCCGCCCTGGCTGAACAGCGTCTGGCCGCGGTTGAGCACCTTGCGGCGACCCTGCTTCAGCACCAGCTCCCGCTCGCGCGGCGTCAGCTTGTCCATCAGCGCCGGCGGTCCGCCGATCCATTGCTGGTTCTCGGTGAGCAGCAGCGAGGAGCTTCCGGCAGGCCGGACTGCCGGGGGAACAGCCCCGCGAACCACATTGGCCGCCTGCAACATCACCTGCCTCCGGAACGTTCAAGTCGTTCTAATGAGGAGCAATGTCCGTGCCAGATTCACTCCGCTGTCATCGCCCGGCTTGACCGGGCGATCCAGTATTCCAGAGGCGTCAATGGGTTATCGAGAGGCCGCGGCGTACTGGATTCCCCGCCTTCGCTGGGAATGACAGCGGAATTTGTGGCTTGGCTAGCGTGCCTCACCAACATCGTCGTCTTGGACAAGCGAGCGAAGCGGAGCGCTGATCCAGGACCCATTACCACACGTGTGCGTTGTTGCGCGGCCATGTTGCCACAGCCCGCTTTTGCAACTTGCTCTTGGGGTAATGGGTCCTGGCTTTCGCCAGGACGACATCGATGGGTTAGCGCCCCGCCAGGCTCAGCAGATACGGCTTGGGGTAAATCCCCCGGTTGTGCCCATCCGAAAATGAGATGTTCAGCCCATAGCCGAGATCGCCGATCTCGGTGATGGCGATGCCCGGAAAGCGGTCGGGGAAGCGGCCGTCGAAGCGGGCGCGGGTGCAATGGGCGCACTTGCAGGAGAGGCGAAGCTGTTCGGCGGGCAGGCTCAACGCATCGTCCTGCGTGGTGCGGACGAGGAGCGCGGCGAGATCGGCGCTGGCTTCGTAGTCGGCTACGGTCGGTGCCACCAAAGTCATGGTCATGACGAACCTCCGACTCCTCTCTACGTCGTTGTGACGCCACTGCGATAGCAACTAATTGCCAGCGCGCGTGCGCTCGCCTGACCTTCGCTGCCTGCTCTTCAGTCACCGCCCGCGAAATGTGAAACTAATCGACCGGAAATTTCACTTACGAATTGCCGGACTCTCCTCGCTCCGAAACCTTGGGCGTCGTCGATGGCCAAGGAGAGACCATGAGCGCATTTCAGAGGGAAACGGTTTTGTCGGTCAGGCACTGGACCGAGTCCCTGTTCAGCTTCACCGCGACACGCGATCCGGGCTTCCGCTTCCAGAACGGCCAGTTCGCCATGATCGGCCTCGAGGTCGAGGGCAAGCCGTTGATGCGGGCCTACAGCATGGCGAGCGCCAATCACGAGGAGGCGCTCGAGTTCTTCTCGATCAAGGTTCAGGACGGCCCGCTGACCTCGCGCCTCCAGAAGATCAGGGAAGGCGACATCATCCTGGTCGGCCGCAAGGCGACGGGCACGCTGATCACCGGCAACCTCATTCCGGGGAAACGCCTGCTGCTGCTCTCGACCGGCACGGGACTCGCGCCGTTCGCCAGCCTGATCAAGGATCCTGACGTCTACGAGAATTACGAGACCATCGTGCTCGCCCATGGCTGCCGCCAGGTCTCCGAGCTCGCCTATGGCGAGCACCTCGTCGAAGGCCTGCGCAGCCACGAATTCTTCGGTCCCCTGATCCGCGACAAGCTCGTCTACTACCCGACCGTGACCCGCGAGCCATTCAGGAACCGCGGCCGCATCACCGATCTGATCGCCTCGAACCAGCTGTTCGACGACATCGGGCTGCCGGGCCTCGATATCGAGACCGACCGCATCATGCTGTGCGGCAGCCCGGCGATGCTGGAGGAGCTCCCTGCGATGTTTTCCGCGCGCGGCTTTGTCGAGGGCAATCACAGCCAGCCCGGCCATTTCGTGATCGAAAAGGCCTTTGTCGAGCGCTGAGGCGCAAATCGCGGCCCGGCGACAACTAATTGCTATCGCCGGAACGTCACCTGAACAAATCTGATGCAAAGGCGCCGGCTATCGGCGAACCAGGAGCAAGCGATGGCACTAGATCAGATCGTCGACGGACTTTCGGAGGTTTCCTGCGATGTACTGGTCATCGGCGGCGGCACGGCCGGCCCGATGGCGGCGCTCAAGGCGAAGCTGAAGAATCCGAAGGCCAATGTCGTCCTGCTCGAGAAGGCGAACGTCAAGCGCTCCGGCGCGATCTCCATGGGCATGGACGGGCTCAACAACGCGGTCATCCCCGGTTACGCGACGCCCGAGCAGTACACCAAGGAAATCACCATCGCCAATGACGGCATCGTCGACCAGAAGGCGGTCTATAAATACGCGCAGAACTGCTACAAGATCATCGAGGAGCTCGACAGCTTCGGCATCCGCTTCCTGAAGAACGAGAACGGCGACTATGCCGTCAAGAAGGTGCATCACATCGGCACCTATGTGCTGCCGATGCCGAACGGCGAGACCGTGAAGAAGGCGCTGTACCGTCAGCTCCGCCGCGCCCGCATCCTGATCTCCAACCGCTACATGGCGACGCGGCTGCTGAAATCGTCTGATGGCCGCATCGCCGGCGCGATCTCCGTCAACACGCGAACGGCCGAGATGCTGGTGATCAAGGCCAAGGCGGTGATCCTGTGCATGGGCGCCGCCGGCCGCCTCGGTCTGCCGACCTCCGGCTACATGTTCGGCACCTATGAGAACGCCGCCAATTCCGGCGACGGCTACTCCATGGCCTATCACGCCGGCGCAGCGCTCGCGAACCTCGAATGCTACCAGATCAATCCGCTGATCAAGGACTATAACGGCCCGGCCTGCGCCTATGTCGCCGGTCCCTTCGGCGCCTTCACCGCCAACAACGAAGGCTCGCGTTTCATCGAATGCGACTACTGGTCCGGCCAGATGATGCTGGAGTTCTACAATGAGCTCTTGTCCGGCAAGGGGCCGGTGTTCCTCCAGCTCAAGCATCTTCACCCCGACACCATCTCGGAGATCGAATCCACGCTGCACAAGGTCGAGCGTCCGACGCGCGGCCTGTTCCAGCAGGGACGCGGCGTCGACTACCGCAGCGACTCGATCGAGATGCACATCTCCGAGATCGGCTTCTGCTCCGGCCACAGCGCCTCCGGCGTGTTCGTCGACGACAATGCCCGCACCACCGTGCCCGGCCTCTATGCCGCCGGCGACATGGCGAGCGTGCCGCACAACTACATGCTCGGCGCCTTCACCAACGGCTCGGTCGCCGGCATCGACGCGATGGAGTTCGCCGACAGCCACGACTTTGCGGAGTTCGACGCCGCCGATGTCGCGCTGGAGCGCGACCGCGTGATGGCGCCGACCAAGCGCGAGGACGGCATTCCGCCGAACCAGGTCGAATACAAGACCCGGCGCCTGGTCAACGACTATCTCCAGCCGCCGAAAGTCACGCGCAAATACGAGCTCGGCATGCGCCGCCTTGCCGAGGCGCGGCAGGACATGCAGGAACACATGATCGCGCGCAACGCGCACGAGCTGCTGCGCGCGCTCGAAGTGCAGTCGATCATGGACTGCGCCGACATGGCGGTGCATGCCTCGCTCTACCGCGAGGAGAGCCGCTGGGGCCTCTATCACTGGCGCACCGATTTCCCGGAGAAGGACAACGAGAACTGGTTCTGCCACACGCTGCTCTCCAAGCAGAACGGCAAGATGACCAGCGAGAAGCGCGCGGTGGAGCCCTATGTCGTGCCGATCGCCGACGACGAGAAGGACCTCTACGACAAGCAGCGCATCCGCGCCTCCGCCTGATCCACCAGACCATAGCAACAGGAGACATAAAATGCCTCTCGCGTCCTATCAGACATCGGTTCCGGTGGTCGTCGACGACGCCAAATGCATCGCGGACAAGGGCTGCACCGTCTGCGTCGACGTCTGCCCGCTCGACGTGCTCCGCATCAGCGAGATGACCAACAAGGCCTACATGGCCTATGACGAGTGCTGGTACTGCATGCCCTGCGAAGCGGATTGCCCGACCGGCGCCGTCACCGTCAACATTCCCTATCTGTTGAGGTGATCATGTCGAGCCCGTTCGAATCCTACGACGATCTCGAAGACGCCGACGAGCGGCTTCAGGCCGCCGATCCCGCCGAGCGCCGCGTCGCCATCATCGCGCTCGGCCATTCCGGCGATCCGGCGGCGGTTGCGCATCTCGCCAACATGGTCGCAGATCCCGATGCCGGCGTACGCCAGCAGGTCGCGATGGCGCTCGGCGAGTTCGACGGGCCGGAGGCCGCGAGCGCGCTGGTCAAGCTGCTGGTCGACCCTGAGAGAATCGTGGCGTCGGCCGCTGCCGACAGCATGGCCGAGTTCAAGGATCCGGCCTGTGCCGGAATCATCCTGCCGCTGGTCAAGCACGCCCACGCCTTCGTCCGCATGGGCGCGCTGCGCGCGCTGAAGGAATTGCGGTCCAAGGATACGCTGAAGCCGGCGCTGGAAGCGCTCCAGGACACGGACGCCGCCGTGCGCGTGCAGGCGATCGGCGTGATCGGCTTCCTCAAGCTGGAAGAATCCATCCCGGCGCTGACCGCGCTGATCAACGACCCTGATGCGCATGTGCGCCGCGCCGCCGTGAGTGCGCTGGCGTTCTCGCAGATGAAGCCGGCCGCCGAGACGATCACGCGCGCGCTGAAGGACAGCGATTGGATGGTGCGCGAGATGGCGGCCGAAACGCTGGGCCTCAACGTCAACGGCTCGCTCGCCGCAGACCAGCTCGTGGCTTCGCTTGGCGACGAATTCTGGCAGGTGCGGCTGAAGGCGATCCGCAGCCTCGGCAGGATGAAGATCGAGCGCGCGGTGCGCCCGATCGGCAATTGCATCAACCATGACCAGGCCAATTTGCGGAAGGAGGCGGCCGCCGCGCTCGGCGAGATCGCCCATCCCGACGGCGAGGCGTTCCTCGCCGTCATCGCCGACGATGCCGACCCTGATGTCCGCAAGAACGCACGCTGGGCACTCCAGCAGATCGCGGCCCGCAAAGCGCGCGCAGGGGCATAGCGGCTCTTCGCTGCCGGTCTGGACTTCCCCTGCCAGACGTTTATTGGTCTTCGCCAATGGGATCGGCCTGCCGTTCGAACGCGGCCGGTCCGAAAAACAGCGAGGACGCCGGCCATGACGACACTGTCCGTTAGAGACCTTCTCCCCGAAGATGGAACGAAGGGGACGCTGGTCGGCCGCGTCTGGCTGCCGCAGGCGAACGGTCCGGCCGTGGTCGCCGTGCGCGGCGACGGTGTCTTCGACGTCACCGCCAAATTTCCGACCGTCAGCGCGCTTTGCGAAGAGGACAATCCGGCCAAGGCGCTCGCCGCGACCGGGGGTGAGCGCATCGGCGATCTCGACGCCATCGTGGCCAATACGGCCCCCGATGGACGTGACCCCAGGAAGCCGTGGCTGCTCGCGCCGGTCGATCTCCAGACCCTGAAGGCGGCCGGCGTCACCTTCGCGATCTCGATGCTGGAGCGCGTCATCGAGGAGCGCGCCAAGGGCAATCCGGCCTCGGCCGAAGCGATCCGGAAAGAGGTGACGCGGCTGATCGGCGACGATCTGTCAAAGCTCAAGCCGGGCTCCGACCAGGCGATGCACCTGAAGCAGGTGCTGATCGATCAGAACGCCTGGAGCCAGTACCTCGAGGTCGGCATCGGTCCCGATGCCGAGGTCTTCACCAAGGCACCGACCCTGTCCTCGGTCGGCACCGGCATGGACGCCGGCCTGCATCCGAAGTCCACCTGGAACAACCCCGAGCCGGAGCTCGTGCTGTTCGTCTCGAGCCGCGGCAAGATCGTCGGCGGTTCGCTCGGCAACGACGTCAATTTGCGCGACTTCGAAGGACGCTCGGCGCTCTTGCTCTCGAAAGCCAAGGACAACAACGCCTCCTGCGCGATCGGCCCGCTGCTGCGCCTGTTCGACGACACCTTCACGCTCGACGACGCGCGCAAGCTCGACATCAGCCTGAACGTGAAGGGGACCGACGGTTTCGTGCTCGACGGCCATTCCTCGATCAGCAAGATCAGCCGCGATCCGACCGACCTTGTCGAACAGACCATCGGCAAGGTCCATCAATACCCTGACGGCTTCGTGCTGTTCCTCGGCACCATGTTCGCGCCGGTCAAGGACCGCGATGCGCCGGGGCAGGGCTTCACCCACAAGCGCGACGACATCGTCACCATCGCCGCGCCCCAGCTCGGCAAGCTGGTCAACCGCATGCGCACCAGCGACGAGTGCGAGCCGTGGACGTTTGGCATCGGTGCGCTGATGAAGAACCTCGCGCAGCGGAAGCTGATCTAGCTTCTTTTTCGCCTCTCCACGCTTGCGGGGAGAGGGCGGAATTTGCGCGAAGCGCGAATTCCGGGTGAGGGGGAGTCTCCGCGAGTCGATTTGGTCGACCTATGCCGAGCTCCACACGTCGTCATTGCGAGCGCCCTCACCCCAACCCTCTCCCCGCAAGCGGGGCGAGGGAGCGCCCCTTCATCTCCTCGTTGCATCGCTGGAACAAAAACGCGCTGGGTGTGTCATAGAGCCACCCAGTCCGCCAACGCGCGGTTTCCTCCAAATAGTCAGATAATATGACTAGTCGGAACCGATCTTCCGTGAAATAGTGCCTCCCGCCGCCCGCAAAGGACGGTCCGCAGGTGCCATGCTACCAATCGGCGCCTGAGATAAACACAAGATCACTTCTTGGGAGACACGCCTGATGATCCTCAAAGCCCTCTTTGCAGCCAGCGCCACGGCCGCGTTGCTGCTCGCGCTGCCGGCGAATGCCGCCGAGCTCACCATCGGCTTCTCGCAGATCGGATCGGAATCCGGCTGGCGCGCGGCCGAGACCTCGGTCTCCAAGCAGGAGGCCGCCAAGCGCAAGGTCAATCTCAAGATCGCCGACGCCCAGCAGAAGCAGGAGAACCAGATCAAGGCGATCCGCTCCTTCATCGCGCAGAACGTCGATGCGATCTTCCTCGCGCCCGTCGTCTCGACCGGCTGGGATTCGGTGCTGAAGGAGGCCAAGGAGGCCAAGATCCCGGTCGTGCTGCTCGACCGCGACATCGATCCCTCCGGCAAGGAACTCTATCTGACCGCCGTCACGTCAGACAGCGTGCACGAAGGCGAGGTCGCCGGCGACTGGCTGGCCAAGACCGTCGGCGGCAAGGCCTGCAACATCGTCGAATTGCAGGGCACGGTCGGCGCCAGCGTCGCTGCCAACCGCAAGAAGGGTTTTGACACTGCCATCGCCAAGCACGCGAACCTGAAAGTGGTGCGCAGCCAGACCGGCGACTTCACCCGCGCCAAGGGCAAGGAAGTGATGGAGAGCTTCATCAAGGCCGAAGGCGGCGGCAAGTCGATCTGCGCGGTCTACGCGCACAACGACGATATGATGGTCGGCGCGATCCAGGCGATGAAGGAAGCCGGCCTCAAGCCCGGCAAGGAGATCCTCACCGTCTCGATCGACGCGGTTCCCGATATCTTCAAGGCCATGGCCGCCGGCGAAGCCAATGCCACGGTCGAGCTGACGCCGAACATGGCGGGCCCCGCACTCGATGCCATCGCGGCCTTCAAGGACAAGGGCACCGTTCCGCCCAAGTGGATCCAGACCGAGTCCAAGCTCTATACCGCGGCCGATGATCCGCAGAAGATCTACGACAGCAAGAAGGGCCTCGGTTACTGAGGCGGGCGCCGTGCCGGACCGCCCATTTGTGGTCCGGCACCCCCTTCGGCACCGCTGCGCGAACGAATAGGCTGGGTGTCCGCAGCATCAGCGGACGCCGGTGGGAGTGACGTCGTTATGGAGAACAGCCCCGATCCTGCTCCGCCCCTTCTGGAGGTGCGCGGGATCAGCAAGAGCTTCGGCGCTGTGCGTGCGTTGCAGGAGGTCGACTTCACGCTTCGCGCCGGCGAGATCCATGCGCTGCTCGGCGAGAACGGCGCCGGCAAGTCCACGCTGATCAAGGTCGTCACCGGCGTATTCCCGCGCGACGCCGGCATCGTCAGGCTCGGTGGCGAGGAGGTCGCGCCGCGCTCGGCCAAGGCCGCGCTTCAGGCCGGCATCGCCACGGTCTACCAGGAGGTCAATCTGCTGCCGAATCTCTCGGTGGCGCAGAACCTGTTTCTCGACCGTCAGCCGATGCGCTTCGGCATCGTGCGCGACGGCGAGATGCGCCGCCGCGCCAAAGCGCTGCTCGCGGAGTTCGGCCTCGACATCGACGTATCAGCGCCGCTCGGCAGCTATTCCGTCGCCGTGCAGCATGTCACCGCGATTGCGCGCGCCGTGGATCTGTCCGCGCGCGTGCTGATCCTGGACGAGCCGACCGCGAGTCTCGACCGTCACGAGGTCGAGATCCTCTTCGGCATCATGCGCCAGCTGGCGAAACGGGGCATCGGCATCGTCTTCGTCAGTCATTTTCTCGATCAGGTCTACGAGATCTCCGACCGCATCACCGTCTTGCGCAACGGCCGCCTGGTCGGTGAGCGCGAGACCGCCTCGCTGCCGCGGATCGAGCTGATCCGCATGATGCTCGGCCGCGAACTGGCCGAGACCACCGGCGCGCGGGCGGCGACACGCGAGCATCAGGCGCGCGAGATCTGCGCGAGCTTCGAGAATTACGGCAAATCCGGCTATGTCGCGCCGTTCAATCTCGAGCTGCGCCATGGCGAGGTCGTCGGCCTCGCCGGCCTGCTCGGCTCGGGCCGCACCGAGACGGCGCGGCTGGTGTTCGGCGCCGAGCGCGCCGATCGCGGGCAGGCGAAGGTTGAAGGCGCGCCCGTGCGGCTGCACTCGCCGCGCGACGGCGTGCGCCACGGCTTTGGCTATTGCCCGGAGGAACGCAAGACCGACGGCATCGTCGCCGAGCTCAGCGTGCGCGAGAACATCGTGCTGGCGCTCCAGGCCAAACGCGGGCTGCATCGGCCGCTGTCGCGCCGCGAGCAGGACGAGATCGCGCGCCGCTACGTCAGGATGCTGGACATCCGTCCGTCCGATCCGGAGCGCCCGGTGGGCCTGCTCTCCGGCGGCAATCAGCAAAAAGTGCTGCTGGCGCGCTGGCTCGCGACCTCGCCGCGGCTGCTGGTGCTGGACGAGCCGACCCGCGGCATCGACGTCGGCGCGCATGCCGAGATCATCCGCCTGATCCGCGAGCTCTGCGACGAAGGGCTCTCTCTGCTCGTGATCTCCTCGGAGCTGGACGAGATCGTGACCTATTCGGATCGGGTCGTGGTGCTGCGCGACCGCGCCCATATCGAGCAGCTCGCGGGCGAGGCGATCGACGTCGGCAACATTCTCGCGGCCATCGCGGCCGACGGCGCCGCCACAGCGCATGAGGGGCGGGCATGATAGCGCTGTTGCCGCGCCGCGGCCTTGCCCAGATCCTCGCACTGATCGTCATCCTCGCGGTCGACCGCGTGGTGTCGCCGCAATTCTTCGACCTGCGCCTCCAGGACGGCCGTCTGTTCGGCAGCCTGATCGACGTGCTCAACCGCGGCACGCCGGTGGCGCTGCTCTCGCTCGGCATGGTGCTGGTGATCGCGACGCGCGGCATCGACCTCTCGGTCGGCGCAATCATGGCGATCTCGGGCGCGATTGCGGCGAGCCTCGCTGACAGCCACGGGCTTCCGATCGTGCTGGCGGCCGCGCTCGGTGCCGGCCTCGTCTGCGGATTGTGGAACGGCTTTCTCGTCGCGGTGCTCGGCATGCAGCCGATCGTGGCGACGCTAATCCTGATGGTGGCGGGGCGGGGCATCGCCCAGCTCATCACCGAGGGACGTATCGTGACGTTTTCCTCGCCCGACCTGGTCTGGCTCGGCAATGGTGCCATCCTCGGCCTGCCGGTGCCTGTCGCGATCGCCTTGGGCATGCTGATCCTCACCGGCGCGGTGGTGCGCGGCTCGGCGCTCGGGCTCCTGATCGAGGCGACCGGCGGCAATGCGCGGGCGAGCGAGCTTGCCGGCGTCGGCACCCGCGCGATGATTCTTTCGGTCTATGTCTGGTGCGGCGTCTGCGCCGCGCTGGCCGGCGTGATTGCGGCCGCCGACATCATGGGCGCGGATGCCAACAATGCCGGCCTCTGGCTCGAGCTCGACGCGATCCTGGCCGTGGTGATCGGCGGCACCTCGCTGTTCGGCGGCCGCTTCAGCCTCGTTCTGGCCGTACTCGGCGCGCTGATCATCCAGACCATGAACACCGGGATCCTGCTGTCCGGCTATCCGCCGGAGTTCAATCTGCTGGTCAAGGCGGTGGTCGTGCTCGCGGTTCTGCTGCTGCAATCGCCGAAATTCTCGGGGCTTGCCGGTATCGCGGCGCGGCTGCGGAGGGCGAAAGCATGAAAGGCCTGCCGCCCGTCCTGATCACGGCCATCGTGCTCGTCGCGGGCTTCGCGCTCTGCGCCATGCAATTCCCCAACATCGCCTCCACCCGCGTGGTCGGCAATCTCCTCACCGACAACGCCTTTCTCGGCATCGTCGCGACCGGCATGACCTTCGTCATCATCTCCGGCGGCATCGATCTGTCGGTCGGCTCGGTGATCGGCTTCACCACCGTCTTCGTCGCGCTCGCGATCGAGCGCTGGGGCGTGCCGCCGCTGGTCGCCTTCGTCGCCATCCTCGCGCTCTCGGCGGCGTTCGGTACGGCGATGGGCGCGGTCATCCATGTCTTCGATCTGCCGCCTTTCATCGTGACGCTGGCGGGGATGTTCCTGGCCCGCGGCGCGAGCTTCCTGCTCTCGACGGAGTCGGTCCCGATCACCGCGCCGGTCTATTCCACCGTGTCGGACTTCGCCCTGCGTATGCCCGGCGGCGGGCGGCTGACCGCGATTGCGATCATCATGCTCGTGATCGTGATCGGGGGCGCCTTGCTGCTGCATCTCACGAGGTTCGGCGCCAATGTCTATGCGCTCGGCGGCAGCCGGAGCACCGCAAGCCTGATGGGCGTTGCGGTCGGCAAGATGACGGTGAAGATCTACATGCTGTCGAGCCTGCTTGCAGGCATCGCCGGCATCGTCTTCTCCTTCTACACCAGCGCCGGCTACTCGCTGTCCGCCGTCGGCGTCGAGCTCGACACCATCGCCGCCGTCGTGATCGGCGGCACGCTGCTCACGGGCGGGCAGGGCTCGGTGATCGGCACCTTCCTCGGCGTGCTGATCCAGGGCCTGATCCAGACCTACATCAATTTCGACGGCACGCTGTCGAGCTGGTGGACCAAGATCGCGACCGGCGTGCTACTGTTCGCCTTCATCGCCTTGCAGCAGGGGCTGGTCGCGCTCGCGCGCCGGCCCGCGGCCAAGAGTGCGGGAGCTGCCACATGACCTCGCGCATTGTCGTCATCCCGACGCGCCGGGCCCACTCCAATCACGCGGAGGTGGCCCGCTCGATCGGCGTCGACATCATCGCCGGCCGTTACGCGGAGGGGACACGCCTGCCTGGCGATGCCGAGATGATCGCGATGTTCGGCGTGTCGCGGCCGGTGCTGCGGGAGAGCGTGAAGACGCTGGTGGCCAAGGGCCTGCTCACCACCAAGGCCCGGGTCGGCACCGTCGTGCGCGAGCGTGCGGCCTGGAACATGTTCGATGCCGACGTCCTGGCCTGGCATCTCGACGCCGGCATCGACAAGCGCTTCCTCAACGACCTCGCCGAGATCCGTCTGGCGGTCGAGCCGCGCGCGGCCGAGCTCGCAGCGAAGCAGCGGTCCGAGGAGGACGTCGCCGAGCTCCGGCGCAGCATGGAGCGCATGCGGCGTGAAGCCTCCGACTCGGTGGGCTTTGCCGATGCCGACCTCGCGCTTCACGTTGCCGTGGCGCGGGCCTCCGGCAATCTGTTCATGCGCTCGATCGGGCATGTCATCGAAGCCGCCTTGCGCGCCTCGTTCCTGCTCAGCGCCCCGGTCGAGCCGGAGGACCGCGACGCCGTGCTGCTCTGGCATCAGAAGATCGTCGACGCGATCGCGGCCGGCGATGCCGAGGCGGCATCGGAGGCCATGGTCTTTGTCATTCACAACGGCATGAGCCGCCACGAGGACACGGTGATCGAGACCGCCCCGGCCGAGGTGCTGCCGTCAGCCGATACTGGAGAATAAGCGTGACCGACCTTCGCATTGCCATCGTCGGATTCGGCAAGATCGCGCGCGACCAGCATGTCGGTGCGATCGCGGCGGTACCGGGCGCGACTCTCGCGGCTGTTGCCAGTCGCAATGCTTCGCTGCCGGAGCTGCCGCATTTTGCCACCATCGAAGAGCTGCTGGAGAAGGGCCCGGCGATCGACGCGGTCTCGCTCTGCACGCCGCCGCAGGTGCGGCGCGCCCAGGCCGCCACGGCGCTCGCCGCCGGCAAGCACGTCATGCTGGAGAAGCCGCCTGGCACCGGCGTTGCCGAGCTCGATCCGCTGATCGCGATGGCGGCCGATGCCAGGCGCACGCTGTTTGCGACCTGGCATTCGCGTTATGCGCCGGCGGTCGAGCCGGCCCGCGAATGGCTGGCGACACGCCGGATCAAGTCCGTGCACATCAACTGGAAGGAAGACGTCCGCGTCTGGCATCCCGGCCAGGCCTGGATCTGGGAGCCGGGCGGGCTCGGCGTGTTCGATCCCGGCATAAATGCGCTGTCGATCCTGACCCGCATCCTGCCCAAGCCGGTGTTCGTCACCGCGGCCGAGCTTGCCTTTCCGGCCAACTGCCAGGCCCCGATTGCCGCGAACCTGACGCTGACCGATATCGGCGGCCTGCCGGTCACCGCCGAATTCGACTTCCGCCAGACCGGGCCGCAGAGCTGGGATATCCTCGTGGAAACCGATCAGGGCCGGATGAATTTGTCCGGCGGCGGGCGTCGGATGGCTGTCGACGGCAAGGCCATTGCCGAGGCGCCCGATCAGGAATATCGCGAGCTGTACCGGCGCTTTGTCGAACTCGCGGCGACCGGCGCAAGCGATGTCGATCTGGCGCCGTTGCGTCTCGTTGCCGACTCTTTCCTGCTCGGCAGGCGCACGATCGTCGAACCGTTTGTGGACTGAATATGGCTGGCTCAAAAATAACAAAAGACGTCTTCGGAACGCTGCCGGACGGCCGCAATGTCGAGCGCATCGTGCTGCGCGGCGAGGGCGGCTTTGAAGCCCGTATCATCACCCATGGCGCGGTGATCCAGGCGCTGATCGCGCCGGACGCCAAGGGCGGCTACGACGATGTCGTGCTCGGCCACGACGCCTTCGCCGGCTATCTCGCCGAACGAAAATTCCTGGGCGCAACCGTCGGCCGCTACGCCAACCGTATTGCCAGGGGACAGTTCTCGCTCGATGGCGAGACGGTGCAGCTTCCCGTCAACAATGGCCCGAATGCGCTGCATGGCGGCCTCGACGGGTTCGACCGCAAGCTCTGGGCGATCGCCGGGATCGAAGAGGGCGCCGAGCCCGCGGTGACGCTCACCTATACGAGCCCGCACGGCGAGGAGAATTATCCGGGCCGGCTCGATGTGCGCCTGACCTATCGCGTCACCGGCCCCGCCGAGCTGTCGCTGATGATGGAGGCGCGGACGGACCGGCCGACCATCGTCAATTTGACCAACCACAGCTTCTTCAATCTCGAAGGCGCGACATCAGGCACGTCCATTCTCGACCACAGACTGACGGTCGCAGCCGAGCATTTCCTCGCGATCGATCCCACCGCCATTCCGTTGCCGGAGCCGCCGCGCAGCGTTGTCGGCACGCCGTTCGACTTCCGCAACCCGCATGCCGTAGGCGAGCGCATCCGCGAAAACGATCGGCAATTGCAGAGCGGCAGGGGTTACGACCACACCTACTGCCTCGGCCGCGACGGCAAGCTCGCGCTCGCGGCACGGCTGGAGGCGCCGCGTTCGGGACGCATCATGGAGCTGTTCACCAATCAGCCCGGCATCCAGGTCTATTCCGGCAACTATCTCGACGGCACGATCTCGGGCAAGGGCGGCAAGCTGATCCGGCAATCGGACGCCATGTGCCTGGAGCCGCATATCTGGCCTGACGCGCCGAACCGGCCGGATTTTCCGAGCCCGCGTCTCGATCCCGGCGGAATCTACCGGCATCACACCGTCTATCGCTTTGCAGTGAGGGCGCCATGATGGAAGAAGTGCCGACCTCCGTGCTCTCCGCCGAGCAATGTCATCTCGGCGAAGGGCCGACCTATGACGTCACCACCGATACCGCCTGGTGGTTCGATATCCGCGAAGGACGCCTGTTCGAGGCGCATCTCGGCGGCGGGGGCATCCGCGTCCACGCGCTCGGCCGGATGGCGAGCGCGCTCGGACGCATCGATGCCGATCGGCAGTTGATCGTCGCGGAAGACGGCCTCTATATCCGCAGTCTCGCCGACGGCGCGATGACGCTGTTCTGCCCGCTCGAAGCCGACAATCCCACGACGCGCTCCAATGATTGCCGCGTGCACCAGTCCGGCACGTTCTGGATCGGCACCATGGGCAAGAAGGCCGAGCCGAAGGCGGGCGCGATCTACGCGCTCCATCGCGGCAAGATCTCGACGCTGTTTCCCGGCATCAGCATTCCCAACTCGATCTGCTTCTCGCCGGATGGCGCGACCGGCTATTTCACCGACACCCCGCGCGCCATGCTCTACGCCGTCCCGCTCAATCCCGCGACCGGATTGCCGCGCGGCGAGCCGGAGGTGCTGCTCCGCCACACCGGCATCGGCGGCCTCGACGGCTCGGTGTGCGACGCCGACGGGCAGATCTGGAATGCGTGCTGGGGCGCGAGCCGGATCGACGTCTACTCTCCGCAGGGCGAGCGCCTGCGCTCGCTGAGTGTGCCGGCCAGGCAGGCGAGCTGCCCGGCCTTCGTCGGCCCTGACCTGTCGCGTCTCCTCGTCACCTCGGCCTGGCAGGATATGGACGCGGCGGCACGCGCTGCCGATCCGCAAGCCGGCTGCACGTTTTTATTGGAGGCATCCGCGCGCGGTCGCGCGGAGCCCGACGTCAAGCTCGCATAGGAGGCTCGGAGCCGCACACGACGAACGTTCTCGACGACACGAAAAACAGTCTGACACCCAAGGGAGTGAAGCATGCTGAAACTGAAGACGACATTCCTCGCGCTGGCGCTGGCCGGCGCTGCGACGATGGCCGCGGGCGTCACCGCCTCCGCGCAGGACAAGGCGACCGTCGGCATCGCCATGCCGACCAAATCGTCGGCGCGCTGGATCGACGACGGCAACAACATGGTCAAGGTGCTGAAGGAGCGCGGCTATAACACCGACCTGCAATATGCCGAGGACGACATCCCGAACCAGCTCTCGCAGGTCGAGAACATGGTGACCAAGGGCGCGAAGGCGCTGGTGATCGCCGCGATCGACGGCACCACGCTGTCCGACGTGCTCAAGCAGGCGAAAGCAAAAGGCATCACGGTGATTGCCTATGACCGCCTGATCCGCGGCACGCCGAACGTCGACTACTACGCGACCTTCGACAATTTCCAGGTCGGCGTGCTCCAGGCGGAGTCGCTCGTGCAGGGTCTCGGCCTGAAGGACGGCAAGGGTCCGTTCAACATCGAGCTGTTCGGCGGCTCGCCCGACGACAACAACGCCTACTTCTTCTACAACGGCGCGATGAGCGTGCTGAAGCCCTACATCGACAGCGGCAAGCTCGTCGTCGTGTCTGGCCAGATGGGCATGGACAAGGTCGCGACCCTGCGCTGGGACGGCGCCACCGCGCAGGCCCGCATGGACAACCTGCTCAGCGCCTACTACGGCAACAAGAAGGTCAACGCCGTGCTGTCGCCCTATGACGGCCTCTCGATCGGCATCATCTCCTCGCTGAAGGGCGTGGGCTATGGCAGCGCCGACCAGCCGATGCCCGTCATCTCGGGCCAGGATGCCGAGGTGCCCTCGATCAAGGCGATGCTGCGCGGCGATCAGTATTCGACCATCTTCAAGGACACCCGCGATCTCGCCAAGGTGACCGCCGACATGGTCGACGCCGCGCTCGCCGGCAAGCAGGTCACGGTCAACGACACCAACACCTATGAGAACGGCGTCAAGAAGGTTCCGTCCTATCTGCTCAAGCCGGTCGTGGTCTACAAGGACAATTGGGAGAAGGTTCTGGTGGACAGCGGCTACTACAAGAAATCGCAGTTCCAGTAGACGTTCTTGTTCCGTCATTCCGGGGCGATGCGTAGCATCGAACCCGGAATCTCGAGGTTCCGGGTTCGCCCTTCGGGCGCCCCGGAACGACCGCGATTTAGGACACCAAAGCCATGACCGCCATGCTGGAGATGCGCAACGTCAGCAAGAGCTTTGCCGGCGTCCAGGCGCTGCGCGACGTCAATTTCTCGGTTCACGCCGGGCAGATCCACGCGCTTGTCGGCGAGAACGGTGCCGGCAAGTCCACGCTGATGAAGGTTTTGAGCGGCGTCTATCCCCACGGCAGCTACGAAGGCACCATCATCTTCGAGGGCGAGGAGCGCCGCTTCCGCGACATCAACGATTCCGAGGCGCTCGGCATCATCATCATCCACCAGGAGCTGGCGTTGATCCCGTTGATGTCGATCGCCGAAAACATCTTCCTGTCGCATCCGCCGTCGAAATTCGGCGTGATCGACCGCGACGAGGTGTACCGGCGCACCCGCGAGCTGCTGGCGCAGGTCGGCCTGAGGGAATCGCCGGATACGCTGATCACCGACCTCGGCGTCGGCAAGCAGCAGCTGGTCGAGATCGCCAAGGCGCTGTCCAAGCGGGTGCGGATGCTGATCCTGGACGAGCCGACCGCGAGCCTCAACGAAGCCGATAGTGCCGCATTGCTCGAACGCCTGATGGCGTTCCGCGAGCAGGGCATCGGCTCGATCCTGATCTCGCACAAGCTCAACGAGGTGGCCAAGGTCGCCGACCACATCACCGTGCTGCGCGACGGCCGCACCGTCGACAGCATCGACTGCCGTGCCGAGCCGATCCAGGAAGACCGCATCATCCGCAGCATGGTCAACCGCGATCTCGCCCATCGCTTCCCCGAGCGCAGCGTGAAGATCGGCGAGCCCGTGCTCGCCATCGAGAACTGGTCGGTCTATCACCCCATTCATCCCGAGCGGCAGGTCATCAAGAACGTCAATTTCGGCGTCAAGCGCGGCGAGGTCGTCGGCATCGCCGGGCTGATGGGCGCCGGCCGCACCGAATTCGCCATGAGCCTGTTCGGCCGCTCCTGGGGCACCAATATCAGCGGCTCGATCCGGCTCGAAGGCAGGGAGATCGTGCTGCCGAGCGTCGCCGCCGCGATCGACGCCGGCCTTGCCTATGTCACCGAGGACCGCAAGCAGCTCGGGCTGATCCTCGCCGACGACGTCCGCAAGAACATCACGCTCGCCAGCCTCGACCAGGTCGCGCCGGGGAGGGTGATCGACGACATCGCCGAGCTGAAGGTTGCCAGCGACTACAGGAACCGCATGCGCATCCGCTGCTCGGACGTCTACCAGGAGACCGGCCAGCTCTCCGGCGGCAACCAGCAGAAGGTGGTGCTGTCGAAATGGCTGATGACCGACCCCAAAGTGCTGATCCTGGACGAGCCGACAAGGGGCATCGACGTCGGTGCCAAATACGAGATTTACTGTATCATCAACGAGCTTGCGGAGGCCGGCCGCGGCGTCGTGGTCATCTCCTCGGAGATGCCCGAGCTGCTTGGCATCTGCGACCGCATCTGCGTGATGAACGACGGCGCTTTCGTCGGCGAGTTCTCCGGCACGGAAGCGACGCAGGAGAAGATCATGCGCGCCATCATGCGCAACCAGAGAAGCAACGGAAACGGCGTGCCTGAGGCCGCGGAGATGGGAGGATTGCAGCCATGACCGACAAGACGGTTTCGCTGCCCGAGGAGCGCCGGCACGGCAGCTTCATCAAGAATAATTTGCGCAATTACGGCATGCTGATGTCGCTGATCGCGATCATGCTGTTCTTCCAGGTCATGACCGGCGGCACGCTGCTCCAGCCGCTCAATTTGACCAACCTGGTGCTCCAGAACAGCTACATCGTCATCATGGCGCTCGGCATGCTGCTGGTGATCGTCACCGGCCATATCGACCTCTCGGTCGGTTCGGTCGCGGGCTTCGTCGGCGCGGTGGCCGCCGTGCTGATGGTGACGTACAAGGTCGACTACACGCTGGCCTTCATCGCCTGCCTGCTGCTGGGCGCCGCGATCGGCGCGGCGCAGGGCTATTGGGTGGCCTATTTCAAGATCCCGTCCTTCATCGTGACGCTGGCCGGCATGCTCGTGTTCAAGGGTCTTGCGCTTGCGGTGTTGCAGGGCCAGTCGCTCGGGCCGTTCCCGGCGACCTTCCAGAAACTGTCCTCGGGCTTCATTCCGGAGATACTGCCCGAGGCCGGCACGCTGCATCCGACCTCCATGCTGATCGGCGCCGTGCTCGCGCTCGGCCTCGTCTATGTCAGCGCCAAGGGCCGGTCGCGCGAGCAGTCGCACGGCATCGAGGTCGAGCCTTATGCCTTCTTTCTCGGCAAGAGCATTTTGCTGGCCTGCGCCGTGCTCTACTTCACCTATCTGATCGCCTCGCATCGTGGCCTGCCCAACGTGCTGGTGATCATGGGCGCGCTGATCGCGCTCTACGGCTTCGTCACCCGTCGCACCGTGATCGGGCGGCAGATCTACGCGGTCGGCGGCAATGCCAAGGCGGCAAGCCTGTCGGGCATCAAGACCGAGCGGCTGACCTTCCTCACCTTCGTCAACATGGGCGTGCTGGCCGCGCTCGCCGGCCTCGTCTTCGCCGCGCGCCTCAACACCGCAACGCCGAAGGCGGGCTTGGGCTTCGAGCTCGACGTCATCGCTGCCTGCTTCATCGGCGGCGCCTCGGCCTATGGCGGCGTGGGCCGCGTCGGCGGCGCCGTGGTCGGCGCCATGATCATGGGCGTGATGAACAACGGCATGTCCATCCTCGGCATCGGCATCGACTATCAGCAGGTCATCAAGGGCCTGGTGCTGCTGGGAGCGGTGTGCATCGACGTGTATAATCAGCGGCGGTGAGTGGACTGTTGTAGGGTCGGCAAAGGCGCGTAAGCGCCGTGCCTACCACCCTTCCACGATCGCGCGAGAAGTGGTGGGCACGCGTCCACCCTACGGCAGCCGCTACTGCGTGGTGAACAGCACCGCCGCGATGGCGACGGAGAGGCTGACCGCGGAGACGGTCGCCACGGTTGACAGTACCCCCATGCGCCTGAGCGCGATGGCGAACGCGATGATGATGGGGGTCGCGGTCATCAGCCCGATTTGTGCGTCGCTCATATCGTTGCTCGCCGCTCCCTGAAATCCTGAGGTGGTTCCTACCGTGATCCGGGCGGGTGGACGTTGCGTCGGCGCAAACAAGCCGGCGCAATCCACCAGTTTGTCCGCCGACAAACTCGGATCGGGGCGGGTCAGCTAAGTCTGTCCGGTGTCCTGATCCGGAAGGCAGATGTCGGCAACCGATTGCGAACAACAGGGAACCGGCTGGGGCATCCTCGAGGATCTCCCCGGCGATCCCATGATCTGGGTGCTGATCTTCAGCGAGCTGGCCGCGTTCGGCCTGTTCCTCGGCGCCTTCATCGTCGCCCGCGCCATTCATCCCGCGATGTTCGCGGCCGGACAGGCCACGCTCGATGCGCATCTCGCCGGGCTCAACACAATCGTCCTGGTGACCAGCGGCTGGGCCGCGGCCCGCGGCACGGCTGCCGCACGGGCACGACGCAAGCAGGCCGCGCGCGGCTGGCTGTTCGGTGCCATGGCCCTTGGCGGCGTCTTCATCGCGATCAAGCTGCTCGAATATGCCGGCGAGATCGCGCAGGGAAACGGGCTGGAGACCAGCCCGTTCTTCACGCTGTACTTCCTTCTCACCGGCTTTCATCTCCTGCATGTCGGCCTCGGCATCGTGATCCTGGCCGTGGTTTCCCGGAGGGCAGAGGTGATCGGCGTCGAGACGGGGGCCGCCTTCTGGCACATGGTCGACCTGCTCTGGATCGTCATGTTTCCGATCCTGTATCTGGTGCGCTGATGATGCCGGATCGTCTCGACCTCACATGGATCGTGCTGATCGGCCTCGCGCTCGCGACCGTCCTGGTGCCATCCCTTGTGACGCGTCCGCTGCTCGGCAACGCCCTGCTGCTGGCCTTCGCCGCGCTCAAGGGGCGCCGGATCGTGCTCGATTTCCTCGATCTCCGCGCCGCGCCGGCGCTCTGGCGCGGCCTCGTGAGCGCCTGGGTCGTCATCGTCGTGCTGTTTGCCTGGTCCGTGTCGGCCGTCGTCGCCCTGATCTGACGCGCTCATTGCGCCCTGACAAAGAACCGGCCGCGCGAAGCGGCAATAAATCGCAGCATCGGACCTCGACAGGAATCAACCGGAAAGGATTGGCAATGGCTGAACGCCTGACCAAGTCGGCCGCTCGAAACGTCTTCTACGGCGGCTCGGCTTTTTTCTTCGCCATCTTCATAGGGCTGACGGCGCACAGCCATTACTACATGGCCACGACCTCGACCGACGCTTCGACGCTGACGTCGTCGGTCGCCCGCGGCAAGCATGTCTGGGAGAAGAACTCCTGCATCAACTGCCACACCTTGCTCGGTGAGGGCGCCTATTTCGCCCCCGAGGTCGGCAACGTCTGGGATCGCTGGGGCGGCAAGGAAGATCCGGCCGCTGCGCGCGAGACGCTGAAGGCCTGGATGCAGTCGCAGCCGTCGGGCGCCGAGGGCCGGCGGCAGATGCCGCAGTTCAACCTGACCGACCAGGAGCTCAACGATCTTGCCGACTTCCTGCAATGGGTGAGCACGATCAAGCGCCAGGACTGGCCGCCGAACAAGGCCGGTTGAGCGCCGCTAATCCTCTTTCAAGACAGAGAGAACCGAGATGAAATATCAGACCCAGAAAGTCGCGATGCTGTATTTCTACGGCGCGCTGACGCTGTTCCTGGCCCAGGTCCTGTTCGGCCTGCTCGCCGGAACCATCTACGTCCTGCCCAACACCCTGTCGACCCTCCTGCCGTTCAACATCGTCAGGATGATCCATACCAACGCGCTGATCGTATGGTCGCTGATCGGCTTCATGGGTGCGACCTACTTCCTGCTCCCGGAGGAGACCGAGACCGAGCTGTACAGCCCGCTGCTGGCGAAGATCCAGTTCTGGATGTTCTTCGGCGCGGCCGGCGTCGCCGTGGTCGGCTATCTCTTCCACTACCACGAGGGCCGCGAATTCCTCGAGCAACCCTTCATCATCAAGGTCGGCATCGTCGTGGTCTGCCTGATGTTCCTGTTCAACGTGACCATGACGGCGCTCAAGGGCCGCAAGACCACGGTGACCAACATCCTGCTGTTCGGCCTGTGGGGCGTTGCGATCTTCTTCCTGTTCGCGTTCTACAATCCGGCGAACCTCGCCGTCGACAAGATGTACTGGTGGTACGTCGTCCATCTCTGGGTCGAAGGCGTCTGGGAGCTGATCATGGCCTCCGTGCTCGCCTACCTGATGATCAAGCTCAACGGCATCGACCGCGAGGTGGTCGAGAAGTGGCTCTACGTCATCATCGGCCTTGCCCTGTTCTCGGGCATCCTCGGCACCGGCCATCACTTCTACTGGATCGGCGCGCCCGGCTACTGGCAGTGGATCGGCTCGCTGTTCTCGACGCTCGAGGTCGCGCCGTTCTTCACCATGGTGATCTTCACCGTGCAGATGACCTGGAAGGCCGGCCGCAAGCATCCGAACCGCGCCGCGCTGCTGTGGTCGGTCGGCTGCTCGGTGATGGCGTTCCTCGGTGCCGGCGTCTGGGGCTTCCTGCACACGCTGTCCTCGGTGAACTACTACACCCACGGCACCCAGGTCACCGCCGCGCACGGCCATCTCGCCTTCTTCGGCGCCTATGTGATGCTGAACCTGTCGGTGATGGCCTATGCGATCCCGCAGCTGAAGGGACGCGCGCCATACAACCAGTGGCTCAGCATGACGAGCTTCTGGATCATGTGCACGGCCATGATGACCATGACCTTTGCGCTGACCTTCGCCGGCGTGGTCCAGGTCCACCTCCAGCGCGTGCTCGGCCAGAGCTACATGGACGTGCAGGACCAGCTCGCGATGTTCTACTGGGTCCGGCTCGGTTCCGGCGTGTTCGTCGCGATCTCCGCGCTGATGTTCGTCTGGGCGGTGCTGGTGCCGGGCCGCGAGAAGCAGGCGACCGTGCCCGCCGCGCTGCAGCCGGCTGAGTAAACGCAAATGGCGGCCGCGGTTCGCCGCGGCCGCCTGCTTCCTGGAAAGTCCGGAGAGACATCATGAAACCTGCCCTTCACACGGTGACCTCGGCGCCCGCGTTGCCGGCCTATGTCGCAACCGGCAATGAATGCGCGCTGTTCGAGCACGCCTGGCGTCATCAGCTTCCGGTCCTGCTCAAGGGGCCGACCGGTTGCGGCAAGACGCGCTTCGTCGCGCATATGGCGGCACGGCTCGGACTGCCGCTCCACACCGTGGCCTGCCACGACGATCTCACCGCCGCCGATCTCACCGGCCGCTATCTATTGAAGGGCGGCGACACCGTATGGACCGACGGTCCGCTGACGCGCGCGGTGCGCGAGGGCGGCATCTGCTATCTCGACGAGGTGGTGGAAGCGCGCAAGGACGTCACCGTGGTGCTGCATCCGCTCACCGACGATCGCCGCATCCTGCCGCTGGAGCGCACCGGCGAGGAGCTGGCGGCACCGAAGAGCTTCATGCTCGTCGTGTCCTACAATCCCGGTTACCAGACGCTGCTCAAGGCACTGAAGCCCTCGACGCGGCAGCGCTTCGTCGCCATCGAGTTCGGCTTCTTAGCCCCAGAGCAGGAGGTCGCGGTGGTGTCCGCCGAGAGCGGGCTGCCGCCGGATCGCGTGCGGCCGCTGGTTGCGCTGGCCGGGCGGCTGCGCGCACTTAGGGGGCACGATCTGGAGGAGGGCGTCTCGACGCGCCTCGTCGTCTATTGCGCGACCCTGATCGCCGCGGGCACGCCGATCGCCGACGCCGTGCTGGCCGGCATGATCGAGCCCTTGACCGACGATTCCGACGTCAAGGCCGCGCTGCTCGACGTCGCGCGCGCCGTGATCGGGTGAGGACGGGCCCATGCTCGACTTCCTCGAACTGGAGGAAACGGTCGGCCGTGCCTGGCACCGGATGGTCGGCGGCACCGCGAGCTATCCGGTTCACGCCGATCACGCGGTGTCGCTCACCGAGGTGAGGGACCGGATCGCGGTGATGTTCCGCGCGCTCGGCGGCGAGGCCGGCGTGCAGATCGCAAGCGCCGGCGCCCGCAAGTCCGGGCACCGGCTCGGCTGGCGGCAACGCATCGGCCTCGGCGACGAGCGTCTCGAGCAGCCGGGCCGCGACGCCGCAACCATCTTCCTGCCCGATCGCATCGCGATCTTTCCCGACCGCGAGCTCAACGCATGCCTCTATCGCTGGCTCGCGGCATGGTTCGCGGTCGCGCCGATCGAGACGATTGTGGAGGCCGATCCGCTTAGGCGCGATCTGCTGGTGCTGCGCCGCGCCGCCGAAACGGCGGTCTTTGTGCTCACGCAGTTTCCCGGGCTCGTCGCCGATTACGCGCAGCTTGCCGCGGCAACCGCCGCGGCCCGGCCGCGGCGTCCGTTACCGCGCATCGAGCAGGAGATCGAGCAGATCGTTCTCGCCCTGCTCGGAGCGGGACCTGCGCCCGCGGGCAAATTATGGCCGGCGATGATGGGAACGGAGCCGCTGCCGGACAAGGCGCCGCCGGGCTATCATTCGAACCTGCCGTGCCCGCTCTGGGGCGATTGCTGGACGCGCGAGCTGTCGCCCGCGCATGCCGGCGAGGACGAGTGCGCTGATGGCGCGGAGCCCGCAGCCCAGGACAATCGCAAGCGTTTCGCCGTCCGCGAGCGCGAGGACGGCGCCAATCGCAGCGATCCCTTCGTGCTCAACCGCTTCGAAAAGATCCTCGCGATGGCCGAAATGGTCAATGTCGATCGCCCGGCCGACGACAGCGATGACGAAGACGCACAGAAGGCGGCCGACGATCTCGAGGAGATCACGCTCAGCCGCCGCAGCGGCAAGCCGGCGAGCCGCTTCAAATTCGATCTCGACCTGCCGCCGGAAGCCCTCGACGCCTCGCGCCTGAACGCGGATTTGACCTATCCCGAATGGGATTATCGCAGCAGCTCCTATCTGTCCGATCATTGCCGCGTGCTCGCCGGCGCGGCCTCCGAGCGAGGTGAGAGCTGGACGCCGGACGAGACCATGCGCCGCCACATCCGCCAGGTGCGCCGCCGCTTCGAGATCCTGCGGCCGCGCCACGAATTGATGCGTGCGCAGGCCGACGGACACGATCTCGATCTTGATGCGCTCGTGCGCGCGCGGTGCGATCTTCGCGCCGGCGGCAATGGCGCGGGTCTTGATCGCGTCCACATGGCAATGCGGCCGCAGGGGCACGATCTCGCCGTCACGCTGCTCGCGGACGTCTCACTCTCGACGGATGCCTGGGTTGACGGCTACCGCGTGCTCGACGTCGAGAAGGAGGCGTTGCTCGTGCTCGCACACGGGCTGTCGGCCTGCGGCGACCACCACAGCATCCTGACCTTCACCTCGCGCCGGCGGTCCTGGGTGCGGCTCGAAACGATCAAGGCGTTCGGCGAGCCGATGAGCGGACTGGTCGAGCGCCGGATCGGCGCGCTCAAGCCCGGTTATTATACGCGGATCGGCGCCGCAGTGCGCCACGCCTCGGCCGAGCTGGCGCGCCAGCCGCAGCGCAAGAAGCTGCTGCTCGTCCTCACCGACGGCAAGCCGAACGACGTCGATCACTACGAGGGGCGCTTTGCGGTCGAGGACACCAGGAAGTCCGTGCAGGAAGCGCGCCGGCTCGGCATCGCCGTCTTCGGCGTGACGGTCGACGCGACCGCGCAATCCTATTTTCCAACGCTGTTCGGGCGCGGCGGCTATGCGATCGTCGGCAACATCAAGCGATTGCCTGCGGCGCTGCCGGCGATCTACCGGCAGGTGGCGCATTGAGGCGGGAACGCCGCGGCACCGCGTTCTTGCCTGAGCTATTGCTCATGCGGTGAGTATATGATCGAATGTCCGAATGGACCAAGGCCGGCCAAAACCCGATCTCATCATCTTCGATTGTGACGGCGTGCTCGTCGATAGCGAGCTCTTGAGCTGCCGGTGCTTGTCGGAGGTGCTGGCCGAATTCGGCCTCGCGCTCAGCGAGGAGCAGGCGCTCGAGCTGTTTCTCGGGCGCAGCACCAGGGCGATCGAGCAGCACTACCGTGATCTCGGGCAGGTCGTGCCGGATGGCTTCCTGCCGCGATTGAAGTCGCGTGTGCTGGAGACGTTCTCTGCTTCGCTCGAGCCGATCCCCGGGGTAGGGGCGGTGATCTCCGGGCTCGCCGCGCCGTTCTGCGTGGCCTCGTCCAGCGACATCGACCGTGTCTCGCTCTCGCTCGATGTCACCGGCCTTCGGGCGCATTTCGGCGCGCGGCTCTACACAGCGCAGATGGTCAGGCACGGCAAGCCGGCGCCGGATCTCTTTCTTCACGCGGCGGCGCAGATGGGCGCGGAGCCCGCGCGCACGCTGGTGATCGAGGACAGCGTCAGCGGTGTGCAGGCCGGCAGGGCGGCCGGCATGACCGTATGGGGATTTGTCGGCGGCAGCCATTATCGCGCCCGCGACGGCCGGGCTATATTGTCCGCCGCCGGGGCCGATCGGGTCTTCGCGCGCATGAGCGATTTCTGGGAGATGTGAGCCCGCATGGCCGCCGAGAACGACAAGTCGAGACTCGACGACGCCGCGCGGGCCGGCTGGCTCTATTTCATTGCCGGCCACACCCAGGACGAGATCGCAAAAATGCTCCAGGTCTCGCGCGCCTCGGCGCAGCGGCTGGTCTCGCTCTGCCTTGCCGAGCGGCTGATCACCTTCCGGCTCGAACATCCCATCGCCGCCTGCATGGAATTGGCGGCGCGTCTGAAGGAGCGGTTCGATCTCGTCCATTGCGAGGTGGTGCCAGAAGATCCCGCCGCGCCGCAGGCGACCGCCGGCATTGCCGAGCGCTGCGCCAACCTGCTCGATTCCACGCTGCGCTCCGAAACGCCCGTCATCGTCGCGCTCGGCACCGGGCGGGCGGTGCGCGCCGCGGTCGAGCGCGTCACGCCGATCGACCGGCCCAATCACCAGATCGTTTCGCTGGTCGGCAACATCTCCGCCGACGGTTCGGCGAGCTTCTACGACACCGTCGGGCGGCTCGCCGACCGCACCGGGGCGCGGCACTACCCGATGCCGCTGCCGTTCCTCATGTCGTCGGAGGACGAGCGCAACAGGATGGTGCGCATCGAGCCGATCGCCAAGGTGAAGGCGGTCGCGGCCAAGGCGGATCTGCGCCTCGTCGGCATCGGTCAGATGGACCAGAAGGCGCAGGTCCATATCGACGGCTTCGTCACCCGCGACGAACTGTTCGAGATGATGCGGCAGGGGGCGATCGGCGAGATCACCGGCTGGGCCTATGACGCCAAGGGCCGCCTGCTCAAGGCCGGCACCAACAAGCGCCTCACCAGCATTCCGCCGGAAGTTCCGGCGAAGACCACGACCATTGGCGCCGCGGTCGGCGCCGCCAAGGTCCCGGCGATCGCGGCGGCCTTGAGCGGAGGGCTGATCAACGGCCTGATCACCGACGAGGCGACGGCAAGGGCGATCCTGGAGCGCTGAGGCGAGCCAGCACGTCAGCATCCTTGCGAGGCGGAAGGTCTTTCCCCGCACAACACTGTCATCATCCGCGGAGGCGGATGATCCAGTACGCCGCGGCCTCACTTGGGGCAAACCAACAGACAGCACGGCGTACTGGATGCCCCGCCTGCGCGGGGCATGACAGGGGAGGGTGCGCAACAGCCCGCCCTCCCGCATCGCAGCACTCATAAGTTGCCGAAACACCCGCGCGCCTGCTTGACAAGCGGTATCCCTCATCCGAACATACGCCCAACGCGTGGGCATATGCTCAAAACGCGAGTTTGAGGGAGGTCACCGTGAAACACGTCCTCGGCGCCGTCTGCGGCGCGTCCGTCCTGCTGGCCATCCCCGCGATGGCCGAAACCACCCTGACGATCGCCACCGTCAACAACGGCGACATGATCCGCATGCAGGGGCTGACCGGTGAATTCACCAAGAAGAACCCCGATATCACTGTGAAATGGGTGACGCTGGAGGAGAACGTGCTGCGCCAGCGCGTCACCACCGACATCGCCACCAAGGGCGGTCAGTTCGACGTGCTCACCATCGGCACCTATGAGGTGCCGATCTGGGCCAAGAAGGGCTGGCTGGTGCCGCTCGCCAATCTCGGTGCCGATTACGACGTCGCCGACCTGCTGCCCAGGATCAAGGACGCGGTCTCCACCGACGGCAAGCTCTATGCCGCGCCGTTCTACGGCGAGAGCTCGATGGTGATGTACCGCACCGACCTGTTCGACAAGGCCGGCCTGAAGATGCCGGAGAAGCCGACCTGGGATTTCGTGATCGACGCCGCCAAGAAGCTGACCGACAAGAACGCGGGCGTCTATGGCATCTGCCTGCGCGGCAAAGCCGGCTGGGGCGAGAACATGGCGTTCCTCTCCGCGATGGCCAATTCCTACGGTGCGCGCTGGTTCGACGAGAAGTGGGTGCCGCAGTTCAATACGCCGGAATGGAAGACGACGCTCACGACCTATGTGAACCTGATGAAGGACGCCGGCCCTCCCGGCGCGAGCTCCAACGGCTTCAACGAGAACCTGGCACTGTTCAACGCCGGCAAATGCGCGATGTGGATCGACGCGACGGTGGCGGCGTCCTTCGTCACCAATCCCAAGGACTCCAAGGTCGCCGACAAGGTCGGCTTTGCGCTCGCGCCCAACACCGGGCTCGGCAAGAACGCCAACTGGCTGTGGGCCTGGAATCTGGCGATCCCCGCCGGCTCGAAGAAGGCGGAAGCGGCCGAAAAGTTCATCGCCTGGGCAACGAGCAAGGACTACACGAAACTTGTGGCCTCGAAGGAGGGCTGGGCGAACGTGCCGCCGGGCACCCGCACCTCGCTCTACCAGAACCCTGAATACCTGAAGGTCGCGCCCTTCGCCAAATTGACGCTGGCCTCGATCGACGCCGCCGATCCGAACAAGCCGACGGTGAAGCCGGTGCCTTACGTGGGCGTGCAATATGCCGCGATCCCCGAGTTCCAGGGCATCGGCACCCAGGTGGGCCAGCAGTTCTCGGCGGCGCTTTCGGGCTCGATGACGGTCGATGCCGCGCTCACCGCGGCGCAATCCGTGACCGAGCGCGAGATGAAGCGCGCCGGTTACATCAAGTGAACCCGAGCTCTCCCTCCTGAGCTCAAACTGGCGGCCATCCTCCAGTCCAGCCCCGGATGGATGGCCGCCTTCTTTCGGCAAGCGGAGAAGTCAGGGATGGCAACCCGGCAGACGCAGTTTCTGGCGCGCGCGCTCCTGACCCCGGCCGTCGGGCTGCTCTTCATCTGGATGATCGTCCCGCTCGCGCTGACGATCTATTTCTCGACGCTGCACTACAGCCTGCTCGATCCCGGCTCGGAAGAGTTTGTCGGGCTGGAAAACTTCCGCTACTTCCTCACCGATCCCGCTTTCCTCGCGTCGCTCCAGAACACGCTGGTGCTGGTCGGCTCGGTGCTGGCCATGACCATTATGCTCGGCATTCCGCTGGCGTTGCTGATGGACCAGCCCGTGATCGGCCGCAACATCGTGCGGTTGATGGTGATCGCGCCGTTCTTCGTGATGCCGACGGTGAGCGCGCTGGTCTGGAAGAACCTGTTGATGCACCCGGTCTCCGGGCTGTTCGCCTGGCTCGCCAAGCTGGTCGGATTGACGCCGATCGACTGGTTCAACGACGTGCCGCTGTTCGCGGTGATCCTGATCGTCGCCTGGCAATGGCTGCCGTTCGCGACGCTCATCCTGCTGACCGCGCTGCAATCGCTCGACGAGGAGCAGAAGGAGGCCGCCGAAATGGATGGCGCGAGCGCCGTCTCGGCCTTCATCTACATCACGCTGCCGCATCTGGCGCGTCCCATCACCGTGGTGATCCTGATCGAGACCATTTTCCTGCTCACGGTGTTCGCCGAGATCTTCGTCACCACCGGCGGCGGGCCGGGCCTGCAGACCACCAACATCGCTTTCCTGATCTACTCGCAGGCACTGATCCAGTTCGACGTCGGCAGCGCCTCCGCCGGCGGCCTCGTCGCGGTGGTGATCGCCAATGTCGTCGCCTTCTTCCTCGTCCGCATCGTCGGCCGCAATTTGGAGGCTTGAAGCATGGCGCGGATGGCAACGACGCAGCGGGTGGTGATCTCGACGATCGGGGCGTGGTTCTTCGGCTTCCTGATCTTCTTCCCGATCCTCTGGATGGTGCTGGCAAGCTTCAAGACCGAGCTCGAGGCCTTCGCCATTCCGCCGTCCTTCCTGTTCTTCCACTGGACCACGGAAAATTACGCGACCGTGCAGGAGCGGAGCGACTATCTGCACCACGCCATGAACTCGGTCATCATCGCCGGCGGCTCGACGCTCATTGCGCTCTTGATCGCCATCCCGGCGGCCTGGTCGATGGCGTTCGCGCCGACCAAGCGCACCAAGGACATCCTGCTCTGGATGCTCTCGACCAAGATGATGCCGCCGGTCGGCGTGCTGGTGCCGATCTACCTGATCTACAAGACCTTCGGCCTGCTCGATTCCCGCATCGGCCTCGTCTTCATCCTGTGCCTCGGCAATCTGCCGATCGTGATCTGGATGCTGTTCACCTATTTCAAGGAGATCCCGCGCGACATCCTCGAAGCCGCGCGCATGGATGGCGCCACCATCGGCCGCGAGCTGGTCTACGTGCTGACGCCGATGGCGATCCCGGGTCTGGCATCGACCCTGCTGCTCAATCTGATTCTGGCCTGGAACGAGGCGTTCTGGACGCTGAACCTGTCGACCTCGAACGCCGCGCCGCTCACCACGTTCATCGCCTCCTATTCGAGCCCGGAAGGGCTGTTCTGGGCAAAGCTGTCGGCGGCCTCGACGCTGGCGATCGCGCCCATTCTCGTCCTCGGTTGGTTCAGCCAGAAGCAGCTCGTGCGCGGGCTGACCTTCGGCGCGGTGAAGTAGAGGGGCTGCCGGATCATGGGTCAGATCACACTTCAGGACGTGCAGAAATCCTTCGGCCCCGTGCACATCATCAAGGGCGCAGATCTCGACATTGCCGACGGCTCCTTCGTGGTGTTCGTCGGTCCCTCCGGCTGCGGCAAGACCACGCTGTTGCGGCTGATCGCCGGCCTCGAGGACGTCTCCGGCGGCAAGATCCTGATCGACGGCAAGAACGTCGTCGACACGCCGCCCGCCAAGCGCGGGTTATCCATGGTGTTCCAGTCCTACGCGCTCTATCCGCACATGAGCGTGCGCGGCAATATCGGCTTCGGCCTGAAGATGGCGGGGCTCCCCAAGGACGAGATCAACCGCAAGGTCGAGGCCGCCGCCGCGACGCTGAACCTCACGCCCTACCTCGACCGCAAGCCGCGCGAGCTTTCCGGCGGCCAGCGCCAGCGCGTCGCGATCGGCCGCGCCATCGTGCGCGAGCCCAAGGCGTTCCTGTTCGACGAGCCGCTGTCGAACCTGGATGCCGCGCTCCGCGTGCAGATGCGCATCGAGGTGACGCGGCTCCAGAAGCAGCTCGGCACCACCGCGATCTACGTCACCCATGACCAGGTCGAGGCCATGACCATGGCCGACAAGATCGTCGTGCTCAACGGCGGCAAGATCGAGCAATACGGCTCGCCGCTGGAGCTTTACGAGAAGCCTGCCAATCTCTTCGTCGCCGGCTTCATCGGCTCGCCCAAGATGAACTTCGTCACCGGCGAACTCGCCAGGCAGCAG
The DNA here is from genome assembly GCF_028128655.1 of Bradyrhizobium sp. CCBAU 45394. NCBI lineage: Bacteria > Pseudomonadati > Pseudomonadota > Alphaproteobacteria > Hyphomicrobiales > Nitrobacteraceae > Bradyrhizobium > Bradyrhizobium sp. CCBAU 45394. The sequence continues at coordinate 184,539 of NZ_LBIX01000172.1, forward strand.
GGCGCGGCCACGATCGGCGTGCGGCCGGAGCACCTCAGGATCGAGCGCGACGGCGCCGGCGGCTGGCAGGGGACGATCGCGGTCGCCGAGCATCTCGGCAGCGACACCTTTCTCTACGTCGATGCCGGTCCGCTCGGCATGCTGACCGCGCGCTACATCGGCGAATTGAGCCTGCATGCCGGCGATCACGTGTCGCTGGTGCCGGACCCCGCGCGGATCCACCGCTTCGATGCGAGCGGCAACGCGCTTCGCGGCTGACAAGAAACGGCAAAGAACGGAAAGACCAACATGTACCTGGAAAAATTCAAGCTGAACGGCAAGACCGCGTTCATCACCGGCGGCGGGCAGGGCATTGGGCTGGCCTGCGCCGAGGCGCTCGCCGAAGCCGGCGCCAGGGTCGTCATCGGCGACCGCGACAGCAAGGTCGCCGACAGCGCCAAGGCCAGCTTGAAAGCCAAGGGGTTTGACGCCGAGACCGCGATCATGGACGTGACCGATACCAGGCGCGTCGCCGAGGTCGCTAATGACCTCGTCGCCCGCCACGGCAGGGTCGACATCCTCGTCAACAATGCCGGCATCGCCCGCAGCGAGACGCCGGCGGAGACCGTGACCGACGAGCATTGGCTCAACGTCATCGACGTCAACCTCAACGGCACCTTCTGGTGCTGCCGCGAGTTCGGCAAGCACATGCTGAAGGCGCAAAGCGGCGCCATCGTCAATGTCGGCTCGATGTCAGGCTTCATCGTCAACAAGCCGCAGGAGCAGTGCTTCTACAATGCGTCGAAGGCCGGTGTGCACCATCTGACCAAGTCGCTCGCCGCCGAATGGGGCGCGCGCGGCATCCGCGTCAACGCGGTGGCGCCGACCTATATCGAGACGCCGCTCAACGCCTTCGTGAAGAGCAATCCCAAAATGTACGACGCCTGGATCGGCGGAACCCCGATGGCGCGGATGGGGCAGGTCGAGGAGATCGCCTCCGTCGTGCTGTTCCTCTCCTCGGAAGCCGCGAGCCTGATGACCGGCAGCATCGTGCTGGTGGATGGCGGCTACACTTGCTGGTAGGCTTGCCGTCAAAACTGACGAGAGCGACCAGGAGCGACAATGCCGCGAGCGTATATCGGCGTCGACGTGGGGACCACCAGCACGCGGGCAGGGGTGTTCGACGAGGCCGGCACGCTGCTGGCGACGGCGCGGCACCCGATCAGGATCTGGCATGAGGCCGGCGATATCGTCGAGCAGTCATCCCGGGACATCTGGGAGGCCTGCGCAAAATCCGTGCGGGCGGCGATGGCGGAAGCTGCCATTGCGCCCGACAGCGTCGGCGGCATCGGCTTCGACGCCACCTGTTCCCTCGTGGTGCTCGACCGCCAGGGCGAGCCGCTCACCGTCAGCGCCTCAGGCGAGGCGCAGCGCAACGTCATCGTCTGGATGGACCATCGCGCCACCGCCGAGGCGCGGCTGATCAACGAGACCGAGGATGCGGTGCTGCGCTATGTCGGCGGCTCGATCTCGCCCGAGATGGAGATGCCAAAACTGTTGTGGCTGAAGCGCCATCTGCGCGCGAGCTTCGATGCCGCAGGCCACTTCTTCGATCTGGCAGACTACCTGACCTGGCGCGCGACCGGCTCGCTGCAACGCTCGACCTGCACCGTCACCTGCAAGTGGAACTATCTCGCCCATGACGGTGGCGGCTGGAGCGCGCAATTCTTCAAGCGCATCGGGCTGTCCGACTTCGTCAGCGAGAAATACGCCCGCATCGGCACCGAGATCGTCGCGCCGGGCACCCGGCTCGGCGCAGGCCTCACCCGCACGGCCGCCGCTGAGCTCGGCCTGTCGCCAGGAACGCCGGTCGGCGCATCCCTGATCGACGCGCATGCCGGCGGCATCGGCGCGATCGGCGGTCGCGACGGCTCGGGCGGAACGACCGATGTCAGCGACCGCCTCGCCTACATCATGGGAACGTCGGCCTGCATCATGGCGACGACGAAGGAGCCGTGCTTCGTGCCGGGCGTGTGGGGGCCTTATTATTCCGGCATGGTGCCGGACTTCTGGCTGAACGAGGGCGGGCAGTCGGCGGCGGGCGCGGCGATCGACCACCTCCTCAAATCGCATCCGGGCTTTGCCGAGGCGAGCGCGGCTGCGCGCAACAAGGGCCTCGACCTCATCGACTTCCTCGAGCGCCGCATCATCGCGCGCGCCGGCGATGCCAGCCGCGCCGCGCTGCTCGCCCGCGATGTCCACGTCCTGCCCGAATTCATCGGCAACCGCTCGCCTTACGCTGACCCCGATACGCGCGCGGTGATCGCGGGCCTCGATCTCGACACCGATGTCGCCTCTATGGAGCGGCTGTTCGTCGCCGGCCTTTGCGGGCTCGCTTACGGGCTTGCCGAGGTGATCGAGGCCTTTGCCGCGCATGGCGTCCGCTCCAGCATCATGATCATGGGCGGCGGCGCCAGCCGCAGTCCGCTGGTGCGCCAGATCATGGCCGACACCACAGGCCTCACCGTCGCGCTGCCGCAGACCAGGGAGCCGGTGCTGCTCGGCGCCGCGATGCTCGGGGCGGTGGCCGGCGGCGCCTGTGCCTCGATCGGCGAGACCATGGCAAAGATGTCGGCGCTGGGACGCAAGAGCGAGCCGACCGCGCCTGATATGGCCGCGTTTCACGCCCGCAAGCGCGAGGTGTACAAGTTGCTGCGCGAGGTCGATCGCGGCAGCCGTGCCGCGATGCGCGACATCGCAAAGGACTGAATTCGGGGTTGAAACGAATGCTGATTGCTAGCGGCGATGCGCTGATCGATTTCGTGCCGACGCGAAACGCCGATGGACGCGAGGCGGTGATGCCCGCGGTCGGCGGCTCCTGCCTCAACGTCGCGATCGGCATGGCGCGGCTGGGCGCACCGACCGGCTTCGTCGGCGGCATCTCGACCGACCTGTTCGGCCGCATGATCGCCGATCACGCAACCGCCTCGCATGTCGAGCTCGGCCTTGCCACCCGCAGCGATCACCAGACCACGCTCGCTTTCGTGCGCATCGTCGCGGGCGAGTCGCATTACGCCTTCTACGATGCCGAGACGGCGACACGGAACTGGACCTACCGGCGCGGGTCCATTCCCTTCGATACGGTCGAAGTCCTCCATGTCGGCTCGACCACGCTGGTCAACGACCCGGGCGCCGCCGAAACGAAAGCCCTGATCGCGGACGCGCGGATGTCGTCGACCATCTCGTTCGATCCGAACTGCCGCCCCAACCTCGTCAAGGACAAGCCGGCCTATCTCGCCCGCATGGCCGAGTTCGCGCATAGCGCCGATCTCATCAAGATGTCGGACGTCGACTTCGCCTATCTCTTCGGCGACGAGCCCTATCAACAGCGCGCGAGCACGCTGCTCGGGCAGGGCACGAGCCTCGTCGTCATCACCCGTGGCAACAACGGCGCGATCGCGTGGCACGCGGGAGCAGGGCAGATCGAGGTCACCGCGCCCAAGGTCGCGGTCGCCGACACCATCGGCGCCGGCGATAGTTTTCAGGCGGCGCTGCTGTTCGCCCTGCACAAGCAGGGACGTCTGGCGCGGCAGCAGCTGAAAGTCATCAATGCCGACGAGCTCCGCCGCGCGCTGTCCTTTGCCGCCAATTGCGCCGGCCTGACCTGCACCCGCCCGGGCGCCGATCCGCCCTGGAGCCACGAGATCACCTGGAGCCCGTAGCGCCGCGTCACATCCGCGCGACGGCCTTCTCGGCGCATTTGATGAAGGTTCCGATCAGCGGGCTCTGCGAATCCCGCCGCCAGCACACCGCGATGTCGAGGGAGTCGGTGGCATCGCGGAGCGGCCTGAACACGATGCCGCGCGGGGCGCCGAGCTGCGCGCAGGCCGGCAGGATCGCGAGGCCTTCGCCCGCCAGCACCAGGCTCATCGCCGAATGCACCGTCTCCACGCGGCTCGCGATCGGCATCACCACCTGGTGCCGGCGCAGCAGGGGGACCACGGCGGACGATGCGGGACCATGGTCCGGATGCGGCAGCGCGATCAGCGGACGTCCGTGCAACCGGGCCATCGGCACGGAGCCCAGGCGGGCGAGCGGCGAGCTGGTCGGCATCGCCAGCATGAAGCGCTGTGCACCGATCCGCGCCACCTGGATCTCGGGATGGTTGATGGCCGGCATGCACAGCGCGACCGTGACGCTGCGATCGAGCACCCGCGCCTCGCGTGTCGATGCGCTGAGCTCGGCGAAGTCGAGGTCGACACCGGGAACCGAGCGGCGCAGCTCGGGGATCAGCCGCGGCAGGATCGCATTGGCCAGCACGAACATGTAGCCGACCGACAGCCGCCCGCGCTTGCCGGATGCGACCGCGCGGGCGGCCTCGATGCCGTCGGACGCCAGCGCCAGCGCCTCGCTGGCGCGCACCAGCAGCGCCTGGCCCGCCTCGGTCAGGTCCATGCCGCGGGTGCCGCGGCGGAACAGCGGCGCGCCGACCTCGGCCTCCAGCTTGCGGATCTGGACCGAGAGCGGCGGCTGCGCCATGCGCAGCCGCTCGGCGGCCTTGCCGACGCTGCGTGCCTCGGCGACGGCGACGAAATAGCGGAGCCGACGAAGATCCATTGGCATACCGAAAACGTATGGGTTGGCGACCAAAATCGTATTGGACGGCGAGTTAACAAAACTGTCATTCTGGCTGTCAATGGCTTGTCTAATGCCTTGGCCAACGGTGGCCGGCTTCGGAGCGTGATGTGACGATGAACGGCGATCCCTGCCTGCTGTCCGCAACCGAACTGCGCGGCCTCATCGCCGACAAGCGGATCTCGCCCGTCGAGATCACCCGGGCCGTGCTCGCGCGCGCCGAGGCGCTCCAGCCCCAGTTGAACTGCTTCATCACGATCTGCGGCGACGAGGCGATGGCGGCCGCGCGCGCCGCCGAGCGCAGGGTCATGGCCGGCGAGCCGCTCGGCCTGCTGCACGGCATCCCCTACACCGTCAAGGACATCGTCAACACCAAGGGGGTGAAGACCACCTTCGGCGCCGTTCCCTACAAGGACAATGTGCCTGTTGAGGACGCGGTGGCGGTCGCGCGGCTGCGCAGCGAGGGTGCGATCCTGATCGGCAAGACCACGACGCCGGAATTCGGGAGCAAGTGCCTGACGGATTCGCCGCTGTTCGGCCGCACCCGCAATGCGTGGGATGCCTGCCGCTCCTCCGGCGGCTCCAGCGGCGGCGCGGCGGTTGCTGTGGCCAGCGGCATCGCGCCGCTCGCGGTCGCGACCGACGGTGGCGGCTCGACGCGGATCCCCGCCGCCTGCAACGGCGTGGTCGGCCTGAAGCAGAGCAACGGAATCATCCCGCACAGCCAGGCGCTGGATGTGTTCGGCAACCAGACCTATGTCACGCCGACGACGCGCACCGTCGCCGATACCGCGCTGATGATGCAGGCGATGGCGGGCGAGGACCCCTGCGATCCCTGGTCGATCGGCGTTCCCGTATCCGACTTCGTCGGCACCGCCGCCCCGCGCGGCGATCTGCGCGGGCTGAGGATCCTGTACTGCCTGACGCCGCCGGGCCGTCCGGTGTCCGCCGAGGTCGCGGCCAGCTTCAGGGCGAGCCTCGACCGGCTGGCCGGGCTCGGCGCCGAGCTCGAGGAATTCTCCGGCGAGGGTTTCGACATCGAGCCGATCTGGCGCGCCATCAACCACACCGTCTGGCGCACGCGCTTTGCAAAACTCGCGGCCGAGCACAAGGACGAGCTGAGCGAGGCCTTCCTCAAGCAGCTCGCGCTTGCCACCGAGGTCAGCGGCGTTGACTACCAGGAGGCGATGTTCGCGCGCACCGCGCTGTTCCGCCGCGTGCAATCCCTGCTTGCGCGCGGCCACTTCCTGGCGATGCCGACGCTCACGCGCTCCGCGCTGCCGATCAAGCAGGATCTGTTCGGCACCATCGAGATCGACGGTCGGCATTTCGACAGCGTCCGGCCGCACTGGTTCCCCTGGACCATGCCGTTCAACATGACCGGGCATCCCGCCGTCAGCCTTCCCTCAGGCTTCGGCCGCGACGGCCTGCCGATCGCGCTTCAGCTCGTCGGCCGCTTCCGGGCTGATGCGGAATTGCTCCGCGTCAGCACGCTGTTCGAGGCCTCCGTCGACCTTCTGTCCCGCTGGCCGGAATAACGACATGCGCATGCAGCAAAGCACTGCGCGCAAAGGACTTGCGTCCGCCGTCCGGACATGTTGATCGTGCCGCGGATGAGCTTCGAAACCGGGCGCGCATGAGCGTATTTGTCCTCCGACGTGTCTTGACCTTGCTGGCGACGCTGGTCGGCGCGTCGCTGATCATCTTCCTGGTGCTGGATGCGCTTCCCGGCAACGCCGCGCAGATGCTGATGGGCGCCGATGCCTCGGCCGACGCGGTCCGCGCGCTCACCGTCAAGCTCGGGCTCGACCAGCCGCTGGCGGTTCGCTACCTGCAATGGATCAAGGGCCTGCTCGTCGGCGATCTCGGCAACTCCTATGTCTACGGCACGCCGGTCGCCAGCCTGATCGCGGAGCGGCTGGTGCTGACCATTCCGCTCGCGATCATGGCCATGTCGATCACGGTGACGCTGGCGCTCTCGGCCGGCATCTACACCGCCGCCAACCACAACAAGCTCGGCGATGTCGGCGTGATGTCGCTGACTCAGGTCGGCATCGCGCTGCCGAACTTCTGGTTCGCGATCCTGCTGGTCCTGTTGTTCTCGGTGCGGCTGCAATGGCTCTCGGCGGGCGGCTTCGCCGGCTGGGAGGACGGCATCTGGCTGGGGGTCAAGTCGCTGCTGCTTCCGGCGATCTCGCTCGCGGTGGTGCAGGCCGCGATCCTCGCCCGCGTCACGCGCTCGGCCGTGCTCGAAGTGCTGCGCGAGGATTTCGTGCGGACGGCGCGGGCGAAGGGGCTCGGCAAACGCGAGGTGCTGTGGCGCCACGTGCTGCGCAACGCCATGATCCCCGTGATGACGGTGATGGGCCTGCAATTCGCCAATCTGCTCGCCGGCACAATCGTGATCGAGAACGTGTTCTACCTGCCGGGCCTCGGCCGCCTGATCTTCCAGTCGATCGCCAACCGCGACCTGATCGTGGTGCGCAATTGCGTGATGCTGCTGGCAACCATGGTCGTTATCGTCAATTTCGTGGTCGACGTGCTCTATGCCTTCATCGATCCCCGCATCAAGGTTCACGACCTGTGAGCGCGCCGCTGACCACCCCGATTGACGCAGCAGTCGCCACGCGTCCGCTGCCCGCGCGCACGTTCTGGCGCCGTGCGCTGCGCCATCGCAGCTTTGTCCTCGGCGGCGCGCTGAGCCTGCTGGTGCTCGCCTCGGCGCTGCTGTCGCTGGTCTGGACGCCCTGGTCGCCCTACGAGATCGACATCGCCTCGAAGCTCCGGCCGCCATCGGCGGCGCACTGGCTCGGCACCGATTCCTTCGGCCGCGACATCGTCTCGCTGCTGCTCGCCGGCGCCCGCTCCACCATCATGGTCGGCATCATCGCGGTCAGCATAGGTCTCACCTTCGGCGTTTGTCTCGGCCTGATCGCCTCGGCGCGGCGCGGCTGGACCGAAGAGATCATCATGCGCTTCTCCGACTTCACCTTCGCCTTTCCGGCCGTGCTCTCCGCGATCATGCTCGCCGCGGTCGTGGGGCCGGGCATGGTGACCTCGATCGTCGCGATCGGCATCTTCCAGATCCCGACATTGACCCGGCTGACGCGCGGCTCGGCCAACGCGATCTGGGCGCGCGAATTCGTGCTGGCCGCGCGAGCGTCGGGGAAGGGAAAATTCCGCATCACCATCGAGCACGTGCTGCCCAACATCCTGTCGATCCTGATCGTGCAGGCGACGATCCAGTTCGCGCTCGCGATTCTCGCGGAAGCCGCACTATCCTATCTCGGCCTCGGCACGCAGCCGCCGCAGCCATCCTGGGGCCGCATGCTGAACGATGCGCAGACCCTGCTGTTCCAGTCGCCGATGCTCGCGGTCTATCCGGGGGCCGCCATCGCGGTCGCCGTGCTCGGCCTCAATCTCCTCGGCGACGGCTTGCGCGATCTGCTCGATCCACGACTGGCGCGGGAGCGATGAGGATGGCTGAGCGCTCCACCATGCCGCTGATCGAGGTTGATAATCTCGGCGTTCGTCTCAACACCAGCCGCGGGCCTGCGCAGGCCGTGCGCGGCGTCAGCTTCTCGCTCAAGCGCGGCGAGACGCTCGGGCTCGTCGGCGAATCCGGCTGCGGCAAGTCGGTGACCGCGATGTCCCTGATGGGCCTGTTGCCGGACAGCGCCGTCGTCACCGGCAGCATCAAGCTCGATGGCAGCGAGCTCGCCGGGCTTGCGGACGCGGATTACTGCCGCCTGCGCGGCAACCGCATCAGCATGATCTTCCAGGAGCCGATGACCGCGCTCAATCCGATGCACACGATCGGCCACCAGGTCGCCGAGCCGCTGCGGCGTCACAAGAACTACTCGGCGTCGCAGGCGCGGAAGGAGACGATCGCCTTGCTCGACCGCGTCGGGCTGCCCGATCCGGCGCGGCGCGTCGATGCCTATCCGCACCAGTTCTCCGGTGGCCAGCGCCAGCGCATCACCATTGCGATGGCGCTCGCCTGCGAGCCCGACCTGTTGATCGCGGACGAGCCGACCACGGCGCTCGACGTCACCATCCAGGGCCAGATCCTCGACCTCATCGCCGATCTCGTCGAGGAGCGCGGCATGTCGATGATCCTGATCTCGCACGATCTTGGCGTCATCGCCGAGAACGTGCAGCGCATGATGGTGATGTATGGCGGCACCGTGGTCGAGAGCGGGCCGACCGACGAGGTGTTCCGCCGCATGGGCCATCCCTATACGCAAGGCCTGTTCCGCGCCCGTCCGAAGCTCGGCGCGCGCAAGGGGACGCGGCTGAAGACGATCTCGGGCACCGTGCCGGAGCTCGCGGATCTTCCGGCCGGCTGCACCTTCTCCGCGCGATGTCCGCTCGTGATCGATCGGTGCCGCGCCGCGCTGCCGGCGATGGTCGAGGTCGGACCCGGTCATGTCGTGCGCTGCGTGCGCACCGATGTCTCGATGGCCGAGAATGTCGGAGCGCTGTCCGCATGAGCACCGCGCCTCTTCTCGACGTCAGGGATCTGGAGCAGCGCTACATGCTGCCGCGCGAGAGCCTGTTCCGTCCGCCCGGGCAGGTGCGCGCGCTCAACGGCGTGAGCGTGCAGGTCCTGCCCGGCAAGAGCCTCGGCATCGTCGGCGAGTCCGGTTCGGGCAAGTCGACCTTCGCGCGCGTCGTGATGGCGCTGGAGCGGCCGACGTCGGGGCAGGTCGCGCTGCTCGGCCGCGACCTCAACCGCCTCCCGGCCGACGAGCTGCGCCGTGCGCGTCGCGATTTCCAGATGGTGTTCCAGGACCCTTACGGCTCGCTCGATCCGCGCCAGACCATCGCGCGCATCGTTGCCGAGCCATTGACCGCGCTGGACGGCGCTGATCGCACCACGTTCCGGGAACGCGTCGCCGCGGTGCTGCGCCAGGTCGGCTTGCGCGATGCCGACATGGACAAATATCCGCACGAATTCTCCGGCGGCCAGCGCCAGCGCATCGCGATCGCGCGCGCCCTGATCACCCAGCCTAAGCTGATCGTCGCCGACGAGCCGGTCTCGGCGCTTGACGTTTCCGTGCAGGCCCAGGTCCTGAACCTGATGCAGGACCTTCAGGACCAGTTCGGCCTGAGCTATGTCCTGATCAGCCATGACCTCGCCGTCGTCGACTATCTCTGCGATGAGGTCGCGGTGATGTATCTCGGCCGGATCGTCGAGCAGGGGCGGCCGGAGGATCTGTTCGAGCGCTGCGCCCATCCCTATACGCGGGCGCTCCTGGATGCCGTGCCGCGGGCGCGCGCGGGCGGCGGCCGGCGCCGGCGCGGGGCCCAGGCGATCGCCTCGCAATCGGCGGCCGCCACGGGGTGTCCCTATGTCGCGCGTTGCGCGCTCGCCGACCAGCATTGCCGCGAGGCCCTGCCTGAGCTACGCAAGGTGGGCGAGGGACACCTTGCCGCCTGTCACAAGGCGGAGGCCGTGATGGCGTTGCCGCCGCCCGCTGCGGAGGGTTAGTCTCGGGCGCAGGATTGGCGTAGACTGGGAATTGAGAAGGCAGGGGAGTTACGCATGTTCAGGAAACTATCCATCGTCGCACTCACTGCCGCGTTTGTCGCGGCGCCGCTGCCGGTGCTGGCACAAAGCAAGAAGGACAGCGTCGTCATGGCGATGGCGCTGGAGCCGCCGGGTCTCGATCCCACCAACGCGGCCGCTGCCGCAATCGCCGAAGTCGCGCTCTACAACATCTACGAGACCCTGACCAAGATCAACGAGGACGGCACCACCTCGCCGCTGCTGGCGGAGAGCTGGACCGCTTCGCCTGACCTGAAGACCTACACCTTCAAGCTGCGCAAGGGCGTCAAGTTCCACAACGGCGAGCCGTTCGACTCCGCCGCGGTGAAGTTCTCGTTCGAGCGCAACGCGGTGCCGACCAGCACCAACAAGGACAAGAGCCTGTTCCAGAGCTTCGAGTCCGTTGCCGCGCCCGACGCCGACACGGTCGTGATCACCCTGAAGAATTCCGAGCCGAACCTGCCGTTCCTGCTGGGGCAGGCGAGCGGCTCGATCGTCGAGCCGAAGAGCGCGCCGACCAATGTCACGCAGCCGGTCGGCACCGGGCCGTATCAGCTCGGCGCCTGGGCCAAGGGTTCCTCGATGACCCTGACCAAATGGGCCGACTATCGCAACGCCGCGGCGATCAAGCTGTCGAAGGTGACGATCCGCTTCATCTCCGATCCGGCGGCGCAAACCGCGGCGCTGCTCTCCGGCGACGTCGATGCCTTCCCGCGCGTCGCGGCCCAGCGCACCATTGCCCAGTTCAAGGCCGATCCGCGTTTCACGGTTCTGGTCGGCGGCTCCAAGGCCAAGACCATCGTCGCGATCAACGAGCGCAAGAAGCCGCTCGATGACGTCCGCGTCCGCCGCGCCATCCTCGCCGCGATCGACCGCAAGGCCATGATCGACGGTGCCGTCGACGGCTTCGGCACGCCGATCGGCAGCTTCTACGTGCCGGGATCGCTCGGCTATGTCGACACGACAGGCATCAACCCCTACGACCCCGAGAAGGCCAAGAAGCTGCTCGCCGAGGCCGGCGTCACCACGCCGCTCGAATTGTCGCTGAAGCTGCCGCCGCCGTCCTATGCGCGGCAGGGCGGCGAGATCGTCGCAGCCCAGCTCGCCAAGGTCGGCATCATCGCCAAGATCGAGAACGTCGAATGGGCGCAATGGCTGTCGCAGGTATTCGCCGGCAATGGTCCGCACAATTTCGACCTCACCATCGTCAGCCATGTTGAGCCGTTCGACCTCGTGAAGATCACCGAGCCGGACTACTATCTCGGCTACAACAACGAGGCGTTCAACGCGCTCTACAAGCAGATCGTGTCCACGCCGGATGAAGCCGCCCGCGCCAAGCTGCTCGGCGACGCCCAGCGCATGCTGGCCACCGACGCCGTCTCCGCCTACATGTACCAGCCGCAGCTCATCACCATCACAGCCAAGAAGCTGAAAGGCGTCTGGAAGGACGTCCCGCAATACGAGAACGATTTCTCGACCTGGTATTGGGAGTAGGGGGCACCCTCGTCGTTCGAGGCGCGCCCTGCCCGTTGCTGTGCCCTCTCCCCTTGTGGGAGAGGGCGGCGACGCCGGTAGACACTGACTCGCAAGGTGAGGGGTCTGTCTCCGCACACGAATCTCGCGAGATGAATTCGCGGAGAGCGCGATTTTAAGCCGACCATCCGGTGGCGGTCTCTAGAGCCCTGGCCTCAGCCCACGGCGCGCCGATCCAGACATCGCGCTCGTTAAGGAACTGGTTACCCGTCACTGTCACCATTTGCATATAGCTCGTCGCCATGCGCGGCAGCGTATTCTAAGAACGGTTGGATATTTCGACACGCCCGGTTGGCGGTCTCTTTCAGGAGAGGCCCAATGTTTAAGGGCTTTACGGTGGCAGTTGTGGCGCTGATTAGCACAGCGCAAGTGGATCGATACCTAACCAACGGTCGGTACACCGACGCGGCCATGGCCATGCTGCGGCAGATCAGGCACGCGTTTGGGTTTTGAGATACCCTTGGGAACAATTTTTAGGTGCTTTGATGGAAGGCATCTTGTGGACTGATCTCGACGCGGATGAGCAACGCGCCCTTGCGACCTTGGGAGCCGGACTTTCTATCGAGCTGTGTGACCCCGTTGCTCTCCTGACTTTAAGGCGGCTCGGTCTGATCGTAGGCTCTCATTTGACGGCTGCTGCGCACGAGTTGCGGAGGGGCGTTGTTCTGGACGAACTCAGGCGCGTGATTGCATGATGTAACCAAGCGCACGGCCGCGAACAGGCAGTCGAAAGTCCTCGCCCGCGATAAGCGGTATGCAGGATCGCTTAGGTCGTTAGTATCGGTCAGTCATGCCCTGTGTTTGAGCTGGAGATGATCCTGGCACGCCATCGCTCTTCAAAAGTGTCAGGGCCCTCTTTCAGTGCCAACGCTCGTGCATCCAGGGGATTGCCGGGCTTGCTAGCTATGACAATGCCTGTCGCTTCTCCGCGAGCACCGAGTTGGGGGGACCGCTCCATAGGCCATTCCAGCAATGCTTTCGACAGCATGGGCTTACCCGCGTACCAGCATTTTCGTCCGTCAATGAGACGATAAGACCACCATTGCCCTTGCGGATTTGGCGGCATTGCGGTGCTGCATTGTTGCTTGGCATGCACGCTGGTCATTTCGAGCAATGAGAGCGCAGCAATGCAAACGGTTAAAGCAAACGATCGAAGGGGTTTGCTCATGGACGCGCTCAATTGCCCTGTTGCTGCAATCGACTTACGGCAACGATCAAGGCAGGCCGTTCGAGGACTTCCACCAACTTTTCAAGGATAAGCGCATTATCCTTGGGGCAGGGCTGAAGGTATTCTTCCAGTATGAGTTGCGCGTCGCTAATCGCTTCCAGGGCTAATTGCTGATCAGTCATCACTGCTTACTCATCAATTAGTTGCGCCAGGAAAGCGAGCGGAGAGAGAAATCAAGTCAGCTTTGAGGAATATCCCCGCTCTTCTTTTCACTTTTTATTTCAAGTTCTCGGCTTCCCGCTGTTTGTCTCGATGTCGTCGGGGTCAATGTTGCGCAAATAGTCCCGCGAGGGTGTGTCGCGAGCGAGGGGCGCGGCGACCAACGTCACGCAGCCGGTCGGGACAGGGCCGTACCAGCTCGGCGCTTGGGCCAAGGGCTCCTCGATCACGCTCAACAATGGGCCGACTACCGCAACGCCTCGGCGATCAAGCTGTCGAAGGTGACGATCCGCTTCATCTCCGATCCGGCCGCTCAGGCCGCACCGCTGCGTTGCCATCAACGAGCGGCCTGTATCTCAATTCCCACACTTGCGAGCAAAAGAGATCCGTTTGTCGCTTTTCGAACAGACGGAAAAAGCCTGGTCCGTTCCAATTCCCCAACGATTGAAAACAGTCATCGGTTGGGGGAGACGAAATGGTACGTTCCCTGCTCATTGAGCTGGCGCGCGATAAATATGTCGAGCGTTGCAAGCAACGGGCCTTCGATCATCTGGACCGACGCGATCTCAAGAACGCGGTCGCCTCGTTTGTCGCCAATATCAACGCGCGTCCTGATCGCGAACTGCCATCCTACTTGGCAACGCTTGGCGCTTTGCTGCTGACGGCGAACGATGCGTTCGGCTGGAGAACGCTGATTGATGGATTGAGGTGATGATCCGATAAACGCGGGCGTTGGGAGGTGTGGGGATGGCTCACTACAGGGCTTACCTTTTGGATCAGCACCGCCACGTGATAAGCGTAGCCAAATTGCAGTGTGCCGACGAGCAGGAAGCACGAGAACGTGCTGCGCAACTGGTTGATGTCAACGACGTCGAGCTATGGCAACTCGATCGCCGTATTGCGGTCTTTGAGGTCCCCGCAAGCCGAACCTCGCAGGCGGCGAGAAGGGAAAAGCCGCAGCGCCCCAGGGACAAATGAAGCAGCCTGTCCCTGTCAGGATTGACGGGGGTAGCATGGATTTACGGATTTTCCGATGTTGGCAAGATACCCCTGTTTTGCCCGACGGGTCAAACGGCGGCGATGACCGTTGCGGTGCTCTTTCCCCTTGCGGGAGAGGGCCGCGACTCCGGTAGACACTTGGGTGAGGGGTCTGTCTCCGCGGATGCACCTCTCTCAGTCCTAAGCAGCTCTATCCGCGTAAGCCATTGATCTCGCTATCCCCGGCTACTGTGCATGGGGTTGTTTTCGAGTTTTATTTTGACAGGGGTGGAGGCCGACACGCGAGGTCGTCGTGCCGGGCTCCCGGCCCGCATCCGCTACGCCGCCGCCGGCAGATCCGGATCGGCGATCGCGCCGGCGACACGGACACGCACGCGCAGCGCGTTGCCGGGCAGATAGGCGATCGGCATGTCCTCGACATCGACGGTCTTGAGGCTGTCGCGCGCTGCTCCCGCCTGCACCGCACGGTCGGCCGCGATATCGCGCGCGGCGGCGATCGCGTCCTCGCGGGTGAGATCGCGGAACACCTGGTCGGCCTCGCCGCTGACCTGTGCGATCGCGGCACCGACCGCGTTGGCGCAGTCGCCATGCGGCACGCGCACGATCTCGGAGATGCCGGGCAGGCGATCCGGCACCAGGAAGGCGCCGCCGCCGACCGCGAGCAGCGGCACGTCGCCGGCTTCGGTCTTCATGCGGTCGATGTCCTCCTCGAGCTTGCGCCAGGCGTCGCGCAGCGCGGCATCGATCAGGCGTTTCGGCAGCCTGGCGACGCGCGAGCGGTCGCCGATGTCGATCAGGCCTGCGGCCACCGCAATGTCGGTGGCGGTCAGACGCGATCCGCCGAACACCAGCGCATCCGTCGTCAGCCGGTAGCCGACGCTGAGCGGGCCGACGCGAACCGGGTCCTCGTCGACATGGCTGCCGCCGCCGAGCCCGATCGAGAGCAGGTCGGGCATCCGGAACAGCGTGCGCACGCCGCCGACCTCGACCACGGCATTGGCCTCGCGCGGGAAGCCGTGACGAAGCTGGCCGATGTCGGAGGTGGTGCCGCCGACATCCACGACCATGGCATCGTCGAGGCCGGACAGATGGGCGGCGCCGCGCATCGAATTGGTGGCGCCGGAGGCAAAGCTCATCACCGGGAAGGCGGTGGCGATCTCGGCCTGCATCACCGTGCCGTCGTTCTGGGTCAGGAACAGCGGCGCATCGATCCCGCTGTCGGCGATCGCCTTGCGGAAGGCCGCAACGGTGGTGACCGCGAGGTCGTGCAGGGAGGCATTGAGCAGCGCGGCATTCTCGCGCTCCAGAAGACCGATGCGGCCGAGATCGTGCGACAGCGTCACCGCAACATCGGGACAGATATCCGCGAGGATTTCGCGCGCGGTGGTCTCGCAGGAGGGATCGAGCGGGGAGAAGCTCGAGCACACCGCGACCGAGCGCAGGCCCTTGTCCCTGATTTTTCGCGCGGCCTCCTTCAGCCCGGCGGTGTCGAGCGGCATGAACGGACGGCCGTCGTAATCGTGGCCGCCTTCCAGCATGAAGATTTCGCCGTTGACGAGTGTCGCGAGATCCGCCGGCCAGTCGCAGAACGGCGGCAGTGAGGCGCTTGCGGGCATGCCGATGCGGATCGCGCCGATCTTCTGTACATGGCGGCGCTGCACCACCGCATTGATGAAATGCGTGGTGCCGATCACGACCGCGTCGACCTTCACCGCGGCGGCGGGCTCGGCGCGCAGCGCCTTGAGGGCGTCGAGGATGCCCGAGGTCACGTCGGCGGTGGTCGGACGCTTGACGGAATGGACGACCTTCTCGTCGACGATCAGCACGGCGTCCGTGTTGGTGCCGCCGACATCGATGCCAATACGCTTCATGGGATCTTAAGCTCCTGCCTCAGCGGGCGCGAAGAGGGAACGGTAGTCGAGGTCGTAGCCGAAGGCGCGGGGGCCGACGAATTCGAGACCCCGGGGACTCGTCAGCACGGCCGGCGCGGGCAGGGCCACGACGGTGACGCGCTGGCCATAGCGGATAGTCTCGGTGCCGATGCCGTGGCCGTTGACGCTGTCGAGCACGCAGATCAGATCGGGCGAGGTCGCGATCGCTTGCTCGTCACGCCAGGCCACGATCCATTCGTTCTGGAACGAGAGCTTGAGCTTCGCGCCGCGATCTGCATCGCTGCCGTCGACCATCGCCGTGCCGCGCAAAAATCCTTCCGTCGTGCGTCGGGCGACGTCGATGATCTTGCCGGTGAACAGCTTCTTGCCGCCTTCGGTCTTAAGCAGCGCGGCGATCGGATCCTCGTGACGACGATTTGCCTCCTGCACGGCGCGGCCGATGCGAATCGCCTTGGTGGTCGTGAAGTGGATGCCCCAGTCCTTCACCTCGCGTCCGGTGCGCGGCGCCTTGCTGGTGGAGGCGATCGAGCCCATCTCGACGCAGATCTTGCGGCTCGCCCGCTCCATCCACTTCCAGCTCGGTACCTTCGTCACGACGGCCTCGATGCCGCGGGGATCGTAGAGGGTGCAGGGATAGGGACGCAGGTCCCCGATCGCGACCGAGGTCATCTGCGCTTCGGGGAAGGCGCGGCCCATGCAGTCGGCGTCGACCACGGGGATGCCGAGATGCGCGGCCGCCATCAGCGCCTGCACGCCGTTGCCGCCGCCGATCTCGACCGACATCACGGCGCGGAACTTGATGCCGTTGATTTCCTCCTGCATCCGCACGGCGCGCGCGATGTTGCGGCTGTCGGCGAGGCGCTCCTGTCCGACCAGTGGCGCGCCCATGTTGGAGACCACCGCGACCCAGTCCGCGTCGTCGAGGTCGAGCGGCGACATCAATTGCACGCAGTGCCCTTCGGCGTAGAGCCGGCGCAGATTGAGCAGGCCGAGATAGGGACTGCCGCCGCCGCCGGTGCCGAGAATCCAGGCGCCGACCGCGAGCGCCTCGATCTCCTCGAGGCTGATCGTCTTCAATTCCACCTTGCTCACGACACCAGCTCCTCGACGATGCGGGCCGCGGCGGCAATGCCGAGGATCACGGGACCCGGATAGGCCGTGCGCACGCGCGCCTTGTTGGCGCTGGTGTAGCTGATGCAATCCATCACCACGAGATCGGGCTCGAGGTCCGCCATCGTGCGTGCGGCTTCGTCGACGACGGCGTCGCTCGAACCGGGACGCAGCGTGATGCCGACGACCTCGACGCCGTCGCGCTGCCATTTCTTGTCGATCAGTACGGTCTGCTCGGGCAGCGGCGAGAACACGCCGAGCCGGCCTTTCGGCAGCACGGCCTCGACGAGATTGTGCAGGATGGCCGAGGGCAGGATGACGAGGCCATCCGCCGCGAGGTTGGGAAACTTGCCGGTGCAGGCCATCAGCGTCACGCCGACGCCCTCGTGCTTGAAGCGGGTGATCTGCTGGCTTGCGCGGCGCTCGACTTCCTTCTTGCTGATGGTGACGCCGTCGCCGTTCGGCAGCAGCGTGAACAGCGTGTCGTAGCCGTCCATCGGCGGAATGGCGTCGATCTCCGCGCGGCTCATGCCGTCGAGCGCGCCGCGCAGCTCGATCTCGATGCCCGGCGACAGCACGGCAGCGATCTCGGAGGCGACGGTGGGGCGCGGGCTCTGGCCGATCACGACCACCCCGATGCGCTGGTGCTTCAATGGCATGTTCATGTCTAGTCCTTCAAGACGACGAGATCGGCCGGCGTCCAGTCGAGCTTGACACCGTTGCCGGGAACAAACAGGCGGCTCGTGCCTGCATTGGGCTGTTGCACGAGGACACGATGGCCGCCCTCGAGCGTGATCCGGTAGAGCACCGCGCCGCCGAGGAAGTTGGTGTTCTCGACGATGCCGTGGGCGGAGCTGCCGGCTGCGGTGGCGTCAGCGCGCGGGATGAGGCGAATCTTTTCGGGGCGCAGAGCGACCGAGAGAACGCCGGTGCCCTGCGCTTCGGAGGACGGCAGCGCCAGGATCAAGCCTCTGCCGACGTCGAGCGCCGGGCCGCCCGCGCTCGTCGTGGTGCGCTCGCCACGAAAGATGTTGGTATCGCCGATGAAGTCGGCGACGAAGCGCGTCGTGGGCTGGTTGTAGATCTCGGTCGGCGTGCCGACCTGTTCGACGCGGCCGCCGTTCATCACGGCGATGCGGTCGGACATTGCGAGGGCCTCCTCCTGGTCGTGGGTGACGAAGACCAGGGTCAGGCCGAGCTTCTTCTGGAGCTGCTTGAGCTCGAATTGCATCTGCTGGCGCAGTTTCTTGTCCAGCGCGCCGAGCGGCTCGTCGCAGAGCAGGACGCGCGGTGCGATCACGATGGCGCGGGCAAGCGCGACGCGCTGCTGCTGGCCGCCGGAGAGCTGGGCTGGGCGGCGGTCCTCGAGGCCGGACAGCTCGACCATGGCGAGCGCCGCCTTCACCTTGGCTGCGATGCTCGCCTTGTCGAGCCCGCGCATGCGCAGGCCGAAGGCGACGTTCTCGGCGACGGTGCGATGCGGGAACAGTGCGTAGTTCTGGAACACCATGCCCATGTCGCGCTTGTGCGCGGGCACATGGGTGATGTCGGCGCCGTCGACGCGGATCGCGCCGGCGCTCGGCGTCTCGAAGCCGGCAATCATGCGCAGCGTCGTGGTCTTGCCGCAGCCGGACGGGCCGAGCAGGGAGAAGAACTCGCCCTGCCTGATGTCCATCGCGACCGCGTCCACCGCGCGCACGCCGCCGTCATAGACCTTGCTGACGCTGGCGATCTCGATCGACGCGCTCATGCGCGGAAGATCCGGTTGACGCGCTGGTCGATCTCGTCCTTGCGCTCGTTGTACCACTTCCAGTCGACCTGGATCAGCTTCGAGACCTTCTCGGGCGTGGTGAGCAGCTTGGCATCATACTTGGCGTCGAGCTTCACCTTCCTGTTGGCCGGCGAATACCACACGGTCTCCGCAAGGCGCTTCTGCACCTCCGGGCGCAGCATGTAGTTCACGTAGGCGTTGGCAAGCTCCTTCATCTTGCTGCCGGGCGTGATGGTCAGGACCTGCTCGAGCGACAAGACGCCTTCGCTCGGCGAGACGAAATCGGTCGGCTGGTTCTGGCCGTCATAGCGGTAGATGCCGGAATCGTGGATGACGCAGAGGCCGACTTCGCCGGACAGCAGCATCTTCTCCATCGCGCCGGTGAAATCGACGATCTTGATCGGCTTGAGCTTCTCCAGCGCGGCATAGGCCGCGTCGAGATCGGTCTGGCCCTTGCCGAACAGGGTGCCGCACATCATCAGGAAGGCCTGGCCGAGGCTGTTGACGGGAATGACGTAGCCGCCGCGGACGCCGTTGTATTTCGCGTCCCACAGCTCCTTCCACGAGGTGATGTTGCCGTAGCCCTTGTCGGTGCGAAGTCCAAGGCCGATGGCGCTGGTGAAGATCGAGACGCCGACGATCTTGTCGCTGATCGCGTAGGGGTAGACGTCGGCAAGGTTCGGGACGAGCTTGGGATCGATCTTCGGCTCGACCAGGCCCATCTCGGCCGCCGCCCACTGCTCGTTGGAATTGGTGTGCAGCACGTCGTAGATCGGCGCCGAGCGCGAGCTTGCCTGGAGCTTCGGCAGATAGGGGAAGGCGGAGTCGGTCTGGAGCTTGCACTTGAACTCGCTCTCGAAGGCGGGGCCGATCTCGGCCTTCATGATCTCGCCCCACTTGCCGCCCCAGCCGGTGATGCGCAGCGTCGGATCGTCGGCGCGCGCGACATAGGGCGCGGCGATCGTGCCGATGCCGAGCGAGGCGCTCGCGGTCAGAAAGCGGCGGCGGCTGAGCCGTGAGGATCCCAGAGCTTTCATCATGTCTCGATTCCTTCGGTGCAATGAGCGGTTACAATTTGACGTAGGAGCGCAGGCCAACCGTGCGGTCGAGCCCGATGACGACGACAAAGGCGAGGACGATGGAGACCACCGAGGCGGCGCCGATGGTGCCGTCCAGATCGAACTTGAGATAGTTGAACAGCGTGACCGGCAGCGTCTCGTTGCCCGGACTGACCAGGAATAGCGACACCGGAAACTGGTCGAACGAGACGATGAAGGCGAAGATCGCCCCCGCCAGCACGCCCGGCTTGATCAGGGGCAGCGTCACCTCGAAGAAGGTGCGCAAGGGACTTGCGCCGAGATTGCGCGCGGCTTCCTCGAGGCGCAGGTCGAAATTATGCAACACGGCAAGCGTCGTGCGCACCACGTAAGGCAGCGTCACCAGCGTGTGGCCGGCAACGAGGCCCCAGGTCGGACGTCCGACATCGAGCAGCACATAGGTCTGGAACAGTGCAAGGCCCGTCAGGATCGCCGGCAGCATCAACGGCGAGAGCATCGTCGCGACGATCAGACGCGTGCCCGGCAGATTGCCGCGCGCGAGCGCGAGCGCCGCGGAAGCGCCGAGGATCGTTGCCGATATGGTGGTGAGGACCGCGACTTCGAGGCTGAAGCCGAGCGCATGCATGAAGTCGCGCGAGGCGAAGAATTTCTCGAACCAGCGCAGCGACACGCCGACCGGCGGAAACTGGATGAACGGCGTCGGGTTCAGGGCGAACACGACGACGATCGCGATCGGTGCCAGCAGGAAGATCAGGATCGCGATGTTGACGGCGAGATAGAGATAGCGGCCGTAGTGCCTGACGCTTCCCGTCGTCCGTGCGGGAGCTGCCTGCCGGGCCGCGGCGAGCGATGGGCTGTGCGAGGCGGTGGTTTGCATCGTCGGCCTCACTGCAATTCGCGCTGGCCGGAAACGAGGCCGAGCGCGCGGTTATAGGCGACGACGAGCCCGAGCGAGATCATCAGCAGGACGATACCGAGCGCGGCGGCGAAGCCGACGTTGAAGTTCGCCGAGATCTGCTGGTAGATCAGGATCGGCAGCGTCATGATCTGGAAGCCGCCGAGCAGGATCGGCGTGACATAGGCGCTGATCGCCAGCGCAAACACCAGCAGCGAGCCGGCGAGGATGCCGGGCAGGCTGAGCGGCAGCGTCACCTCGAGGAACGCACGCAAGGGGCTCGCGCCGAGGTTTTCCGCGGCCTGCTCCAGCCGCTCGTCGATGCGGCCGATCACGCCGGTCAGCGTCAGCACCATGAACGGAACGTAGATGTGGACGAGACCGACCACGATGCCAGTCTCGGTGTACATCAGCTTGAGCGGCTGGCTGATCACGCCGAGCGACATCAGGGTCTGATTGACGACTCCCTTGTCGGAGAGCAGCGTCATCCAGGCGAAGGTGCGCACCACGATGCCGGTCAGCATCGGCGCCAGCACCGCCATCAGCAGCAGCGCGTGCCCGGTGCGGCTCTTGATGCGCGCCATCCAGTGCGCCAGCGGATAGCCGATCGCGAGCGCGACCAGCGTGGTCACGAGCCCGATCCGGATCGTGGTCCAGATCACCTCGAGATAAAAGGGATCGTCGATCATGCGGGCGTAGTGGCGCGTGGTGAAGGCGACCTTCGGCGCCACCACCGGATTGCCGGTGAGCACGCTCATCAGCGCCATCAGCCCGATCGGCAGGAAGAAGAAGAGGGCGAACAGCAGCGCGCTCGGCAGAATGAAGAGCGCAAGGCCGTTGGGGCGCTGGGTGGTGGCGCTGCTCATCGCGTCCCCGTCTGAACGCGCGCTGTATCCTGGTCGAGCGGATCGCCGGTCATGCGCCGCAATTTTGCGGCCATCGCCGCCAGCTCGCGGCGGACATTGGCGCGCTCGGCGGCAGTGGTCGCCTGCACCGAATAGGACACCGCGATCCCGATCATCTCGCCGGTCTCGCCGCTTTTCAGCGCAAAGCCTTGGGAGCCGACGCCCTCGATCGATTCATCGGCTGCCTCGGACACGCCGGTGCGGCGGATCTCGTCGAGGCGGGCCATCAGCTGCTTGAAGTTCTGCGGCGAGTTGCGCGGCAGCTTTGGATAGGTCGCAGGCACCCGCGCGCGGACGTCCTCGTCGGCGAGGCGGGCGAGCATGGCGCGGCCGTTCGAGGTGGCGAGCGCCGGCGTGCGCTGGCCGGGCGGATTGACGACACGCAGGGGATTCGAGCCCGGAACGATCCGGAGCACGACCTGCTCGTAGCCGTCGAGCACGGCGATGTAGCCGGTGTGGCCGGTGCGCGCGCAGACCTCGCGCAGCTCGCGCTCGGCCATGCTGATGAGATCGTCATGGGCGCGGTGCAGCCGGCCGAGCTCGAAGGTGAGGAGGCCGGGGCGGTAGCGGCGGGTGTGCGGGTCCTGCTCGAGCAGACCGCAGTCGCGCAAGGAGCGCAGCAGCCGCGAGGTCGAGCTCTTCGGTTTGCCCGTCAGCGCCATCACGTCCGCGAACGACAGATCCGGCCGCGCGCTGGAAAAGCAGCGCAGGATCTCGATCGCGTTGGTGAGGGCGCTCATGCAGGTCGGTCCAAGGTAGTTCCATATTTCGGAACCTTGTCCCAAATTCTAAGCCTGGCGCGTAAACGAGCAAGCGGAAATTTCCGGCAGGGTGGTGCCCGATTGCGCAGATGCGGCGGAAGGTCGCTCGGATATAACGAAGCGGCGCACCGCGGTCAGGCGGTACGCCGCTTTGGGATCAGGCCGCCTCCACGGCGACGTTGCCGATCCAGTCGCGGGCGAGCGTCACGTCGGCTTGCGACAATTGATGGCCCGCTGGCAGGACCCTGTGATCGACACGCGCACCCGCTTCCGACAGCAGCGTAGCGAGCCGGGCCGAGTTGCTCGCCGGCACGATCGGATCAGCCTGTCCGGACAGGAGCAGGACGGGCTTGCCGCCGAGCTCGGCCTTGGGCGGATCTGACAGTGGCACCATGGCGCGCAGCAGGATCGCGCCTGCCAGCACGCCCGGCTGCAGCAGCAACAGCGCGGCTGCGATGTTGGCGCCGTTGGAGAAGCCGACAGCAACCGGCGCGGCGATGCCGTAGCGCTGCCGCGCCTCGCCAACGAAATCGCCGAGCTCGCGCGCACGCCGGCGCACATCGTCCTCGTCGAACACGCCCTCGGCAAGGCGGCGGAAGAAGCGCGGCATGCCGTGCTCGAGCACGCGGCCGCGCGGCGAGAGCAGGGCGGCACCGGGCGAGATCATCTTGCCGAGCCCGAGCAGGTCGTTCTCGTCGCCACCGGTGCCGTGCAGCAGCAGGAGCGGGGCCGAGCCCGCGTCGCGCGCGGGCTCGAAACGATGGATGAATGCACTCTCGGTCATGACACGCTCTCTTCCAGGCTCGGCAACACACCCTCGATCTGCTTGCGATGCGCTTCGAGGAAGGCCGGCAGCTTCAGGTCGCGTCCCAGCGTCGCAACGGGTTCGTCGACGGCGAAGCCGGGAATATCGGTCGCGATCTCGAACAGCACGCCGCCGGGCTCGCGGAAGTAGATCGAGCGGAAGTAGTTGCGGTCCCTCTGCTCGGTCGGGTGCAGGCCGTGATTGCTGACGAGCTTTTGCGCCATCGCTCCCTGCTCGGCGTCATCGGCCGCACGGAAGGCGATGTGGTGCACCGAGCCGCCGCCCTGATGGCCGCGCAAGAAGCCCTTGGCCTCGTAGATGTCGACGACGCTGCCCTCGGCATCGCCCGGCGCCTTGAAGCGGATCACCGAGCCCTCGCGTCCCGTCTCCTTGAAGCCGAATACGTCGGTGAGGACGGCGGCCGTCTTCGCCGCGCTGTCGAGCAGCAAGGTCACGCCGTGGAAGCCGCGGATCGCATGCTCGGCCGGCACGTCGCCATTGCTCCAGCCGGGCTCGTTCTCGGCACCGGGAACGCCGACGAGCGCGAGCGCCATGCCATCGGGGTCGGTGAACGGCAGCACGGACTCGCCGAAGCGCTTCTCCAGGGCTTCATAGGCGATGCCCTTCTCGGTGAAGCGCTGCGTCCAGTAGCCGAGCGAACGCTGAGGCACGCGGAAGGCGGTCTGATGGGTTTCGCCGACGCCGCGGCGCCCAGCCGGCACGCCGGCCCAGGGGAAGAAGGTCAGGATGGTGCCGGGGCGGCCGGTCTCGTCGCCATAATAGAAGTGATAGGTGCCGGGATCATCGAAATTGACCGTCTTCTTGACGAAGCGCAGGCCGAGATCCCTGGTGTAAAAGCCGAAATTCCTGATGGGATCGCCGGCGATCGCGGTGACGTGGTGCAGTCCAGACATTGTCGTCCTCCAAATTCGGGGAGCAGTCTTGCTCTGGCCGGAAATATCGTTCCGCTTTGGATTGGAGACAATCCATGCAAATATGACGTCTATGTCTACGATTTGGAAACAATCGCTGGAGCGGCAGCTTGGATAAGGTCGCTAGCCTCCGGGCCTTCGTGAAGGTGGTCGAAAGCGGCAGTTTTGCCGAGGCGGGCCGTCAGCTACGGCTGTCGCGGTCGGCGATCAGCAAATACATCGCCGACCTCGAGGAGAGCCTCGGCGTCCAGCTCCTGAACCGGACCACCCGCCACGCGAGCCCGACCGAGAACGGCCAGCGTTATTTCGAGCGCGCAGTCGTGATCCTCTCGGAGATCGAGGCCGCGGACCAGGCGGTGGCGCAAGCCCAGTCCGCGCCGCGCGGGCTGCTGCGCGTCAACGCGCCGATGTCGTTCGGCACCATGCGGCTCGGGCCGGTGCTCGCCGATTTCATGGCGCGCTATGGCGAGCTTCAGCTCCAGATCGTGCTGAGCGACGATCTGCTCGATCCGGTCCAGGACGGCTTTGACGTGACGCTGCGGATCGCCGAACTGGAATCCTCCAGCCTGATCGCGCGCAAGATCACGCCGGTGGCGCGCATGATCTGCGCCTCGCCCGATTATCTCGCGCGGCACGGCACGCCAAAGCATCCGCAGGATCTGCGCGAGCATGCGTCGCTGACCTACGGCTTCCTGCTCACCGGCAATCAGTGGAAGCTTACCGGCGCGGATGGCGATCACTGGATCCAGCCGACCTGGTCGCTCTGCGTCAACAACGCCGAAGTGCTGCGCGACGTCGCGATCAAGGGCAGGGGGCTCGCGCTGCTCCCGGAGTTCATCGCCGCCGACGCTTTGCGGAAGGGCGAGTTGCTGACGGTGCTGGATGATTATTCGGCGCCGCCGCTCGCGCTCTATGCGGTCTATCCGCCGACGCGGCATTTGTCGGTGAAGGTACGGCTGTTCATTGATTTTCTGGTCGAGCGGTTTGGACGGGAGGATGAGGCGGGCGTACGCAGCCGCGCCGCGGCTAGCTGACCGAACGCTGTTCGACGGGCAGAAGCAATTCGTCCAGCGCGCTCATCGAAGCTTTCTGAAGGGCGGCAAGTTCGCGGGCGGCACCGTGGCATTCGGATGCGGACATCGTGGCTACCGCCAGCTCAACCTCGCGGCAGCGTTCGAACAGGCGAACGAGGCCGAGCGCGCTCGCCGCGCTGCCAAGCTGGTGTGCGGATCGCGCCAGCTGCAGGTGATCGCCGATCGCCGCAGCCTCGGCGATGTCCTCGATCAGTTGTTGGCTCGTTTGCCGCAAAAGCTGGTGGAGCTTGGCGATCTGCGTGGCTCCCAGCAGTTCTTTCTGGTCGTCGAGGAAATGCCGGTCGATCAACGCGCCTGCGGCGAGCCGCACTTCTGCCGGCTGGTCCGGCGGATCGTCCTCGATCGCCTCGCGCAGGGCATTGATCAGGATCGGCTTGCCGACAACCTTGGAGATCCCTGCACTGGCGAGCCGCTCGCGTGCGCTGCGCGACACGTCGGCGGTCACGGCGATGATGCGCGGCATGCTCGGCAGACCGAGCTTGCCGATCTGCGAGGCCGCCTCCACGCCGTCCATGTCGGGCATGTGCAGATCCATCAGGATGATGTCGAACGCCTGATCGCGGGCGAGTGCGACGGCCGACGCGCCGTTTCTGGCGATGGTGGGATGATGGCCGAGTCGGTTCAGGATGGCTTCGCCGACCTGGCAATTGACCGGATCGTCGTCGACCAGCAGCACGCGAAGCCGCCGCGACGGCGGCGGAAGCGCACCTTGCGCGATGCCGCTCGCGGCAAGGCCGAGCGGTACTTCAAGCGCGAACGTGCTGCCTGCGCCCGGCGTGCTCTCCACCGTCAGCTCGCCGCGCATCAGGCGCGTCAGCCGCCGCGCGATCGCAAGGCCAAGGCCGGTGCCGCCGAACCGCCGTGCGATGCTATCGTCCGCCTGCACGAAATCCTCGAAGATCCGCTCGTGCATGTCCGGCGCGATGCCGATGCCGGTATCGCGAACCGTAATGCTCAGCAGGATGTGATCCTCGTGCTGCTCCGCTGACGCCTTCAGGCCGATCCCGCCGCGCGGAGTGAATTTGATGGCATTGCCGATCAAATTGAGCAGGATGCGATTGAGCCTGACAGGATCGCCGTGCACGGACGTGTTGACCGTCACGTCGCTGGCGAGATCGAAGGTCAGTCCCTTGCCGAAGGCCTGTGGGCGCATCAGATCGGCGGCGGCCTCGATGAGCTGATCGAGACGGAAGTCGCGCCTCTCCAGCGTTTCGGCGCTGGCCTCCAGACGCGCATATTCCAGGATGGCATCGACCAGCGCGATTAGCGTCTCGCCCGATGCGGCGGCTGTGGCGAGATGGCGTCGCTGCGCTTCGCCGAGGCTGCCGTCGTCCAGCAGTTGCAGCACGCCCATGACGCCGTTCAGCGGCGTGCGCAGCTCGTGGCTGACGACGGCGAGGAAGCGCGACTTGGTCTCGTTGGCCTGCACGGCAATGCTGCGCGCACGTTCGGCCGCGTCATGCTCGGCGAGGGCGTGGTCGCGCGCCTTCTCGAGCTCGGAGGTCCGCTCGATGACCTTGCGCTCGAGCGTCGCGTAGGATTCGCGCAAGTGCGCGGCCATCCGGTTGAACTGGTCGCCGAGCGCCTCCAGCTCGTCGCCGGTCTTGATCGCGAGCCGCAGGCCGAGATCGCCGCTGCCGATCCGGCGCGCACCCTGTGTCAGGATCTGGATCGGCACGGTCATGCGCCGGCTGAGAAAGAGCGAGACCAGCACCGCGCAGGCGAGCAGAGCGACCAGGAGAAACGTCGAGCGGCCGATCGACGCGTAGATCGGCGCATAGGCTTCGGTGAGCGGAAGCTCGACGAATACCAACCAGCCGAGCGAGGGCACCGTCGCATAGGTCGACAGCACGCGTTGACCGGACAGATCTTCCTTGACCAGGCCGCCTGACGGCGGCCCGACGCCATCGAGTGCGGCTCGAACGTCGGCATGTCCCGAAAGATCGCTGCGGCGTAGCGCCGGCCACAAATCGGGATGTGCGATCAACAGCCCCATGCGGTCGACCACATAGGCCTTGCCGGTGTTGCCGACCCTGATCCCCGCGACGAGGTCCCAGATGAAGCGCAGATTGACCTCGGCGACGATCACATTGGGACCGCGGCCGACCCCGCGCGCGGCGAGGGTCATGAACGGCTCGGTGTCGCCGATGAAGTAGACCGGCCCGTAATAGGTCCGGCTTTCGTTGGCGCCGCGGAAGGCGGGCGAAGCGGACAGGTCGATCTTGCTGCCGACCCTGTCCGCGACACGGCGCGACACGCGCACCTGCTCGCGGCCCTGCGCGTCGAGCTCAGCAATCTCCGCGATCGCAGGCGAGAGGCGCAGGAGGCGGATCGCGTTCAAGCGCTCGTCCTCGTTCGTCGACAGCTCCGGGGGCAGGCGGGAAAGCCATCTGATCTGGTTTTCGATCTGGCCGATGAACTGGCCGATCTGAATCGCCGCAGACGCTGCCTGCTCGCGCTGGGTTGCCGCGAGGAGCTGCTTCTGCTCGCGATAGGAGAACCAGACGTCGAAGCCGGTGTTGATGGCGAGCGCGGCAAAGGCGAGGGCGACGATCGAGTAGAGATATTTGCGGAACAGCCGGCCGGGAGGCGTCCGCAAATGTTCCTGGTCGACCTGCTCGTTCACTCGCGGATCTCGTCGGCGCGTGCCAGCAGCGTGAACGGTATGGTCAAATCCAGCGTACGGGCGACCGTGCGGTTGATCAGCAGCTCGTATTTGCGTGGCGATTGCACCGGGAGATCGCCAGCCTTGGTGCCGCGCAGGATCAGATCGACATAGTCGGCCGAGCGCACTTCGAGCGTCGGCCCGTAGCTCATCAGCCCGCCCGCATCCATGAAATAATGGAACGGATAGATCGTGGGGACGCGATATTTGGCCGCTGTCGCCACGACCGCCTGCCGGTGGATCACGAGGAAGCTGTCGACCAGCGCAACCATCGCCGCTTTGGGCGGCTCGGAGAGGCGCCTGATGACCTCGTCAATTTCCGTTGGCGCGTTGACGGGGGCGGGGACCACGGAGACGCCGCATGCTGCGGCCTCTTGCTCGATGGAGTCGAGGAAGAAGCGCCCGCCGCGCGGCGTGGTCGCCGGGTTGAACAGCACACCGACGCGCGCAACGTCAGGCACGGCCTCCCGGATGAGCTGAAGCCATTTGCCGCCCATCTCGGCGGAGCTGTTGGTGAAGCCGGTGACGTTGCCGCCGGGATGCGCGAGGCTCTCGACGAAGCCATTGCCGACGGGATCGTTGGCCGTCGCGAAGACGATCGGGATGGTTTTGGTGGCTGCCAGGACTGCCGCGGTTTCGATCGTCGAGCCGGTCAGGATCACGTCCGGCTTCAGCTCCAGCAATTCCTGGACCGCGGTCTTCAGTCTATCGGAGCTGCCGAAAGTCGAACGGAGTTCGAGGCGGAAGTTGACGCCTTCGACCCAGCCTCGCTGCCTCAAACCCACGATGAGGCCGCCGAGGCGGGAGGTCGGGCTGTCGGTCATGCTCCTTCTGGTCAATTCGTCGTCGAGCGGTAATCCCGTCAGCGAGGCGACGATCCGCATGCGATCAGATGTTGCGCCGAGCGCGAGCCATCCCGCAGCGCTTGTCCCCGCAAGGCGAATGAACCCGCGGCGATCGACCGCGAAAGCGGAAGGCCGTTCGGTCATGAAATTCTTTGCATGATGATTGCCCCAAGGCGGATGCTTAGCGCGAACCGCCGGCATCCACAATTGATGAAAAAATGCGCTTGTGAATGTTCATTCGCAGCGTTTGGCAACCCGATACCGTATTCCTACGCCGCTGAGGAGTCGCTGTTTCGAGCCTTGTCTGCTCCGTGATGTTTTGTAGCGCCTTATGGCATTGCAACATTTTCCGTCTCGGTTGCGACGGCGGTTCGGAGAAGCCGATTTCGTGACTGCCGATTTTTGAAGCGTTCTTTCAAGTTGTTTCGAAGGTTCTCGATGCGCAAAATCTATCTCGTTCCGGCCCTCGTCGGCCTTCTCACCTTTGTGGCTACAGGTCCGGTGGCGGCTCAGGGCGCCGTTCCAAAGCAGAAGGCGGCGCAAGCCCCGAAGGCTGCTGCGGCTGGGGCTGCTCCGGCGGCCGGCGCCCCGGCGGCGGCCACGACCGAGGCGCCGAGCGCCGGCGCGGACGACAAGGCAAAGTCAATCGACGGCTTCCGCTCCGCCAAGTTCGGCATGGGCGAAGCCGACGTGCGCGCGGCGATGATCAAGGACTTCAACGCCAAGCCCGACGCCATCAAGGCGCAGGACAACGCGTCCGAGCTGACGCATAGCATCCTCATGTCGGTTCCCGAGCTGCTGCCGAACGGCGGTACCGCCGAGCTCTCCTACGTGTTCGGCTACAAGTCCAAGTCGCTGATCCAGGTGGGCGCCGTCTGGTCGAAGGGGACCGACGCGGCGATAACGCCGGAAAAGCTGTTCTCCAACGCCAACATCCTGCGCGCCCATTTCATGGGCGAAGGCTTCAAGCCTGATTCCATCGCGGTCAACATGCCGGTTGCCGGCGGCATCGTGATGTTCCGCGGCAGCGACGCCAAGGACCGCTCGGTGATCCTGCTGCTCCAAGGCACGTTCGAGAACAAGGAGAACAACCAGCGTGTGCTGACCCCGACCAGCCTGCTGCTGTTCTACGTGGCCGACGCCAAGAGCCCCGACATCTTCAAGCTGCCGCCCGGCCAGTTCTGATGCCGGACGCCTTCGACGACATTCTCCCACCCGGTCGTGGATCGGCGCCAATGCCGATGAAGAGGATATGAAATGCGCGGACCATCTGCGACGCGAAACAACGATGAGCTGACGACGCTGCGGGGGCTTGCGCGCTTCCGCTCGATGTCGCTGCTCTGCGCGATGCAGATGGTCTTCCTGCCGGTGTTCAGCGTCCGCGTTCAGGCGCAGACGGCGAACGTCATCGTTCCGGACGGACGCACCGGGACGTCCTTGCAGACCTCCGGCGGCGTCACCAACATCACGACGTCGACGGTCTCCGGCAACAACGCCTTCAACTCGTTCTCGCAGTTCAGCGTCGGGCAGGGCAACACCGTCAACCTGCAACTGCCGACCGGCACGCAAAACCTCGTCAACATCGTTCGCGACGCGCCGGTCTACGTCAATGGCACGCTGAACTCCTACATGAACGGTGCGATCGGCGGTAACGTCTATTTCGCCGATCCCAAGGGGTTCGTGGTCGGCCGTTCCGGCACGGTGAATGTCGGCAGCCTCAACGTCTCGACGCCGACGCGCGAGTTCACCGACAGCCTGATCGGCGCGGGCGGGGCGATCAACCAGTCGGCGGTCGGCAACCTGATGGCCGGCTCGTTCCCGGTCTCGCCCGACGGCAACATCCGCATCTACGGCCGGGTCAATGCCCAGGACGGCGTGCGGCTGACCGGGCAGAACGTCTATGTCGGCGGCGCCACCCAGCGCGATATCGCCAATCTCGATCACGCCGCGAAATTCGCGGCCTCCGTCAACTCCAAGGGCCTGCGCAGCGCCAGCGCGATCACCGTCAGCAACGGCTCGATCCATATCGGCGCCGTCAACAATGCCAGGGTCAACGGGCGTCTGACCGCGCAGAGCAAGACCGCAACGCCGAGCAACATTACCGTTCAGGCCGGCAACAACATCGATGTCGGCAAGAACGCCAATCTCAACATCGCAAGCGCAAACGGCAATGCCGGAGAGATCCGCCTGAAGGCGGCGCAGAACCTGACCGTCGCGGGCGGCGCCAGGTTCGATGCCAGCGCGAAGACGGGCAATGCCGGTCTCGTCGACTTCAGCGCGAACGGGATCATCGACATCGGGAAAGGCATCAAGGTCGATCTCAGTGCGGACAACGGCAAGGCCGGCACGCTGCTGATCGACCCCACCGACGTGGTCGTGGGCGATGCCGCCCAGGGCGACTCCGGCGTGACGCTGTCGAACAGCTCCATCGCTAATGCGCTCGCCGGGCTCAGCGCGGGTGCCGACTACCTCATCCAGGCGGATCATTCCATCACGCTCGCCGCGCATGCGATGATCGATACCCGCCGTCTCGATGGCTCCGGCCATTCGACCGGCAACGCCAACAACGTCATCATCGACGCGCCCAACATCGAGATCATGAATGGCGCGCAGATCCTGGCCCAGTCGGTCAATTTCGGCGGGACCACCTACGCCGATGGTAACGTGACGCTGAGGGCGACGGCGAGCGACATCAAGCTGTCCGGCCAGGCCACCGCCGCGACGGCGATCACGGTCGACGGCAAGATCACCGGCGGCATCATCTCGATCACCGCAACCTCGACCGCCGTGTCAAGTTTCCTGAACGGTTCTGTGGCCGGTGATTTCGCGCTTGTCGGCTCGACGCTGGCCGCCTCGCTGCTCGGGCTCAATGGCGGCTATGTCGCGGCAAGCGCCACGGCGACCATCAACATCAACAGCCATGCCGACATCAACGGCCGCGGCGATGTCACCATTTCCGCGCATGCCACGGAGACCGCCTCGGATCCGGCGGTCGCCTCCACCTTGCTCGGCAGCCTCACGCCGGTCGCGGCGGGCGTGGTCGTCGGCAAGATCGACGGCACTGCCACGACCAACGTGGCCTCGGGCGCGACGGTCAACGCCGGCGGCAACCTCGAGATCAAGGCGCTCAACGATGCGACCATCGCCGTCTCTGCCCTCGCGGCATCGACGAGCGCGCAGATCGTCCCGACGGTGGCCTATTCCAAGGGATCAGTGTCGACGACCGCCAACGTCGCGACCGGCGCGCATATTGCGGCGGGCCTGGTGAACACGAGCGGCAGCACGCTGAAGGTGCGCGCGATCAACAACAATTCGTTCTCGACCAGCGCAACGTCGGTTGCGGCACCCGGACTAGGGGCGAGCGGCGCCGTCGGCGGGGCGTTCGCCATCAGCGACATCACGACGTCCGTGACCGCGACGCTCGGCGCATCGCTCGGAACCGATACCGCCAACCGGATGAACGGCTCCGTTCTCGTTGAAGCGACGTCGGACACGACGAGCAATTCCACGATGGCCTCGTCCATCGCCGGCCTGCCGGCGCTGATCGCGGCGATCGAACGAGGACTGCGCGCCGTCACCTCGCCGACGTCGATCATCAGGGACCATATGGGCTCGCTGATGCCGTTGAGCTTCGATTTCAAGGTCGCAGGCGCGCTGTCGCTGGCCAACAGCAGCCAGAGCGCGACCGCTGCGATCGCGCAAAATCCGAGCGGCGGCGCGCCGAGCATCTATGCCAGCGGCAACGTTGCCGTTGCCAGCAATGTCATCGATCGCGGCGTTCGCAGCAATGCGACGTCCAGCGCGATCACGAAGGATCCGGTGTCCGGCGAGAGCACCGCGATCAGCGCGGCCGTCGCCTGGGGCAATTTCACGCATAATTCGAACGCCTATGTCGGCAATGGCACACTGATCAACGCAGCGAACATCGCCGTCGATGCCACCACCGAACTGCCGATCACCAATTCCTGGCTGAAGTGGGATGGTTTGGGCGCGGTGCTGAGCCACCTCAACGGCAATCTCGGCGTCGGCGGCAACATCCTGACCAGCTACGCCAATGCCACCGCGGACGCCGGCGACACGATCGGCATCGCCGGTTCGCTGAATCATTTCGTTGTGAACAACAACACGACGGCGTGGGTGGCCGGAAGCGCGAGCCTGACGGCGACCTGCGCGACCGCGGCCTGCGGCAGTGGCACCGGCTGGTCGGTCGGGATGGACAATGGCGACGTCCATACCTACAACGCCAGCATCCAAATCGCGGCCACCACGACCACGGCGTCGATCGACGCCGCCGGCAATGTCGGCACGCTCGGCTTCCTGTTCGGCAACACCTCGGGCGGCTCCTCCGTCGGCGGCGCGCTCAATCTCGTCCAGTTCAACACCAATACCATCGCCGGCGTTTCGGATCGCGCGACGCTGCGTGCGGCGGACGACATCGCCGTCAACGCGATCACTTCAGACCGGTTCGTCGCTGTCGCACCGTCGTCCGGCAAGGCTGCCGGCACGCTGGCGCTGAATGGCATCACTTCGCTCGGTTTCCTGAACAACACGACGCACGCGTCGATATCGAGCCAGGCCACCGTCTATGCACCGACGGTCGGCATCCTGGCGCAGCAGGATCTGTCGGTCGTGACGCTGTCCGGCGCGATGAGCTATAACGGGAGCGGCGGTTCGGCGGTCGGCTTGTCGGTCGCCTATCTCGGCGCAAATACCGACACCTCCGCCTATATCGGCGACAACCATTCCGACATCCGGCCCGGCGTGTTCAGCGCCAACGATCCGTTCGCTGGCACCAGCGGCGGAAGCGGGGCGGTCAATGTCGACAATCTGACACTCAGCGCGACAACCTCGGGGCGCATCACCGCGGCCGCCGTCGCGGCATCGGTCTCCGATCCGGCGTCGTCCAGCTTCTCCGACAAGGCGGACGCCGCGGGCGCGGCCTCGACCGGCGGGGCCGGTGGCGTCGCGACGGCCGCAAGCAAGATCGGTTCGACCTCGGGATCGAGCACCAGCGGCTTCAGTCTCGATCTCGCCGGCAGCTCGTCGGTGAGCGACGTCTCGCTCGGCACCAGCGCCTACATCAGGAATACGACGGTCAACAAGTACACCACGAGCGGCGCCGTGCTGACCAACACGATCGTTCAGGCGCTCAACGACACCATGCTCAACAACGGTTCGGGCTCGGCGGCGCTCAATCTGGCCGGCGGGTCCGCCACGGGGGCTGCGATCGGCGGTGCGATCGCGGCGGCGATGTCGAACAACGCGACACTCGCCTATATCTACGGCACCACCGTGAACAACCAGAGTTCGGTGACGGTGCAGGCGCTCAACGGCGGCTCGGAGACCGTCGTCGCCATCGGCGTGGCGGGATCGAAATCCAATGCGGCGTCGCTGTCGGCCTCCGTCGGCATCATCACGGACAGCGCCAACGCCTATATCGAGAGCTCGACGATCACGGGGCAAGCGACCGGCGTCAATCGCGCGCTCGAGGTCGACGCCTACCAGACCACGAACATCGCGATCGGCGGCGGGTCGCTCTATATAGCCGGTGGCCAGGCCGGCGTCGGCATCGGGCTGACCTACGCGTCGATCGCCGATCCCACGGGTGGGAACGCGACCGACGCGCATATCCGCAGCACCTCGATCTCGAACTACGACACCCTGCTGGTGATGGCCGACAGCGCCAGCGTGATCGCGGCCGGTGCGGCCTCGGGCGGGGCAGGGTCCAACGGGCTTGCCGGCGCGATCGTCGTCAGCGAGATCTCGCCGACCACGACGGCCTATATCAGCAGCGGCGCCACGGTGAACATCGACGTTGGCCGCGTAACGGTGCTGGCGGACAGCGGCGCAGTGTCGGCGCTGGATACGGCTCTCGGAAACCTCGTCAAGAAGTCGAACAATAATCATCTCGCCGAGGACACCTGCACGGTCGCCGGCGGCACGGGCGGGCAGAACTGCATCGACTTCGGCGCGGCAGCGCTCAACGGGGGCACGGGTAACGGTCCGGGCGCCAGCATCGTCTCCGTTGCCGGCCTCGTCCAGGCCGGCAAGAACAATGTCGGCGCCTCGATCGTCTACAACACCGTTGCGACGACGCACTCGGCCTATATCGCCAACGTCCTGATGACGGCCGGCAGCAACGGCAATGTCAGCGTGAGCGCGATCGATTCCTCCAAGATCCAGGCTGTCACGATCGGCTTCGGCCTTGCGACCGGACAGTTCGCGGGCGTCGGCGGCACGACGATCAGCTCGATCGGCAACACCGTCTCGGCGGCCATCGGCAACAATTTGTCCAGCACGACGCAATCGAGCGTCACGGCCAAGAACATTTCCGTCAACGCGACCGACAATTCCAGCATCACCGGAACCGCCGCCATCGCGGGGGCGTCGACGCAAGGAAGCGCCGCGGGTCTGGCGCTCGTCTACAGCAGCATCGCCAACAACGTCAGCGCCGGCGTCACCGGCTCCAAGCTGACCGCATCCGGCAGTGTCGCCGTCGGTGCGAATTCGAATGCCGCCATTTCGACCGTTGCCGTTGGCGTTGCGATGTCCTCGCAGGTTGGCCTCGCCGGTTCGGTCGCCACCAATCTGATGGGGACCAACGTCACCGCCAACATCACTGCCGCCGGCACCAACGGCATCAACGGGGCCGATGTCACGGCCACCAACAATGTCGGCGTGGTCGCGGGCAACAACGACAAGGCGGCCGTGTTCGCCGGCGCCCTGTCGATCAGCAAGGGCGCGGCTGGCGGCGCTGGTTCGCTGGTGACCAACCAGATCACCGGAACCACGGCCGCCTATATCCGCGGGGTGAACACCAAGGTCGACGCGCTGGGAACCAGCACCACCGATACGCTGTCGGTCAACAACGGCACCCTCGTCCATGCCTTCGATCTCGGCACGGCCCACGCGCCGACCGACACCACGCCCGACCTCACCGAGAACCAGGACGTCCTGCGCGGCCTCGCCGTGGTCGCGAGCTCGCACCAGGCTGTCGTGACCAACGTCGCGTCGGTCGCCGCGAGTGGCGGCATCTCGATCATGATCAACCCGATCACTAACGTGATGAGCGGGGCGACACGAGCCTATATCGACAGCGCGTCCATCGACACGCGCCTGACCTCGTCGACGCTCAAGCCGCAGATCGAGGTGGCCGCATCGAGCTTCTCCTATTCCGGCGCATTCGGCGCAGGCATCGCCTACGGCAGCAGCGGCGGCGGTGGCGCGACGATTGTCTCGACGACGATGTCGCGCGAGACCTTCGCCTATATCACCAATGCCACGGTCGGCGGCGTCCAGTCGTCGAGCGCGACGTTGGGCGCCGTGACCGTGAAGGCCAATGCGGAGCAGGATGCGTCCTCGATTGCGATCGGCTTCAACAGCGGCTCGGTCGGCCTGAACGTCTTCCAGGCGACCACGGAAGCCTATGTCGACGGCGGCGCGCTGACCGCTTCGTCGCTGACGGTCAACGCCAACAACAACACCGGCATCTTCTCCGCGAACGGCTCTGGTGCCTATGGCAGCCAGGCCGCGATCGGCGCGGCGTTCCTGGTCCAGGTCTCCTCGAACCGGACGCTGGCCTATGTCGGCGATGAGTTCCGCTATCAGGGCAATGGCGCCGCGCACACCACCGCGCTCAATTTGAGCGGTGCGCTCGACGTCGAAGCCAAGACCAAGAACCGCTTCGAGGCCTATGCAATCGGTGGCGCGCTCTCGACGGGCACCGCCGCGATCGCCGGCATGGCGAACATCGAGGTCGCCAACAACACCACCATCGCCGGCGTCTACGACACCACGCTGCAGGGGGTGACGGGCGGTGCGGCCGGCGCGGTCACGGTTAACGCCAACGAGGACGTCGCGATCAAGGAGATCGCGGGCGCGCTCGCGGTCGGCGCCAGCGGAGGAGGGGTCGGCGTCGGCGCTGCGGCCAACGTCATCGTGTTCAAGAGCCGGACCGTTGCCGAGAGCTGGAACAGCAATCTGAACTCGTCAGGCGCGATCAACGTCAACGCGCTCAGCACCAAGGAGGTGCTGTCCTACGCGGTCACCGCCGGCATCGGCGGCAGCGCCGGCATCGGCGCGACCGTCGGCGTCATCATCATCGGCACCAACACCGCGGACGCCGACACGCAGGGCCAGCAGACCGGCCAGCTCAACCAAGGTGGCAACGGCACCATCGCGTCCGTCAACAGCGGCACCAGCAACACGCATGGCAGTGGTGCCGTCGCGAGCGGCACGGCCGGCAATCCGAACAGTGCCAATGTCAGCTCGACCTACGACGTCAGCAATATCCTGAGCGGCGGCAATGACGCGGTCATCGCCCAGATCGCGGGCGGCAACGTCACGGGCACGCAAGTCAACGTCTCGGCCACCAGCGCCAACGCGGCCAAGATGTATCTGCTCGGCGCGGGCTTTGCCAAGAATCTCGGCATTGGCGCCGGCATCGGCTACACCAGCGTCAACAGCACCGTGGTCGCCAACCTCAGCGACTACGGACGCAACGGCGCCGGCGTGCTGGTGGCCGCGGATACGCCTTTGGCCGTCGCGGCGCCCGCCGTCAACGTCCTGGCGGTCGTCAAGGATGCGACCGACGGACCTTATGCCGGCAAGACCATCGATACCGAGGCGATCGCCGGCGGTGCGGCGCTTTACTTCGGCGCTCAGGCCTCGGTGGCGGTCGGCAATGTCAGCAACACCGTGGTGGCCTTGCTTGGCGGCCAGATCACCGGCACGGGGGGCAACGGCGTCGCCGTCCTGGCGCAGGATTCAACGAGCCAGGTCGTCTTCACCGGCGGCGCAAGTGCCGGCGCCGTGGCCGCCGGCGCTTCGGTCGCAACGGCAAGCCGAAACAGCTCCGTCACAGCGCGGGTCCTGGACGACGCTACCGTCAACACTTCGACATTGGGTGTCGGGGCCTCGGGCGCTGGCACCTTGACGACGACGGCAACGGCGCTCTCGGGCGGTATCGTCGCCGGCGCCGGCGCGGATGCAGAGGCCCACGAAAACTCGGGCGTGCTCGCCGAGATCGGATCCGGCGCAGTCATCACCACGTCTGCGACCGGCGACGGCACGCTGGTGGGAGCCGCGATCAAGCCGAATCTGTTGAGCGAGGCGATCGGCGTGTCGGTCGGCGGCGGCGCGGTCGGCGTCGCCATCGCCCAATCGACCGTCGGAGCCACGGTCACGGCCGATGTCGGTGACAACACCAGCTTCTCGGGTGGCAAGCTCGCCGTGACCGCCATGGCGCTCGTCCCCATCATCGGCACGCAAACGAACGGAACCACGACCACGCCGATCTATGGCACGACGACCTGGGCCAAGGCGCTCGCCGGCGGCGGCGGCTCGCTGATCGGCGCGCAGGGCAGTTTCGCAAGGGCCTCCGAAAACGCGACGGTCAAGGCCTATGGCGGGGCGGGAATCCGGCTCCCCAATGCCGACGTGTCCATCACGGCTGAAAACGACAGCTCGCAATATGCCGAGGGGACCGGTCTTTCGAGCGGCTTCCTGGCCCTCGGCGCCACCGTGGCCCAAACGTCGTCGGACGCGAAAACCTACGCCTATCTGGGCGCGCCCGCAGATATGGACGCCCTGAACCGCGCCGCCTACACCGGCAAGCTCACGATCCAGGCGGACGGCAGGGACACGAATTTCTCCAACGCGATAGTCGGCGCGGGCGGTACCTATGCCGGTGCGGCGGCGGTCGCCACCACCAGCTCGACCGCCGTAACCAATGCGCGGTTCGACGGCGGCTCGACGGACGACACGCTCTATCTCGGCGGCCTCACGATCAAGGCGACGCACACCACGAATTACGCCGCGAGCGGCGACGCCTATCAGGCGTCCACGGCGGGCGTGTCCGCCGGCAAGACCAGGAACGACGTCGACTCCACCACGACAGCCGAGATCGGGACGCATCTGATCATCAACTCGGCGGCCGGCGACATGGTCGTCATCGCCAACGACATCGTCAACCAAGCCGGCGGCGGCGCGCGATCGGGCTCGGGCGGCTCATTCTCGGGAGCGGCGGCGCTGAGCGAGTCCTTCGTGACCCAGCGCGTCAATACCAATATCGGCGCCGGCACGGTGCTGAGCCTCAACGACGATCCCAGGACCTCGACCGCGGTGATCAACATCGAGGCCTACAACACGCTGAGCACCAACGATACCGCGAGCCTCGCCACCGCCAGCTTCTTCGCCGGCGGCGGCGCCGAATCCAACATGACGGCGAATGCCACGCTCGCGGTCAAGATCAACGCCCGCGAGCTGTTCAGCGCCGGCAAGATCTATGTCGGCACGGCCGCGAAGATGGCGGCGGCGAACAACGCCAATGCCAGCCTCTACGGCGCGATCGCGGGCGTCGGCGCCAGCACCAACAGTTGGGTCCATGCCAACCAGTCCGTCAATGTCGGCGACAACGCGAAGATCGTGGCCTGGCGTGACATCACCATGTATGCCGGCCTGTCCGGCGATGGCACCGTCTTCAGCAGCGTGCAGGCGACGGCGACGACGGTGGTCTACAACAACACCGCCATTCCGATCTCGGCGCTCTATCGCGGCACGGCCAATGCCGACGACACCACGAGCCTGACGCTCGCTCCGACCTCGAGCATTCTCGGCGCGCGCGACATCTATCTCGGCGCCACGCAGGGGCAGGTCACGGCCACCGGCAACGGCAGCAACTACAATCCGTATCTCGACATCTTCAGCGCCAAGAACAGCGACAACCACAGCCACACCAGTGGAACCGGCGACGTCGCGCTCAACGGCCGGGTGGTTGCTGGCGTCAACAACGATTTGACGATCACGATCAATCTGGGCGCATCCACGCCGACATTGAGCACGACCAGTCCGGACTCGACGCTGACCAACGGCTCCTCGTCGGTCCTCGAGTCCGTCTCCGACGTCAACCACTTCAGTCCGGTGATGAGCTGGAACCACCAGACGGTTCAGTACACTATCGTCGGCAACTTCAATCCTTACGATCTGGTCGTCAGCCAGCTGGCGACGCTGACCGGCCTGACCGCGACGCAGGTCCGCGCGCAGCTCGCGGCGGCGACTCCGACGGCGCCCGCCATCATGTCGCCGTCCGGCACCGATCCGACCGGCGACATCCAGCGGCAGATCGACACGCTGATCAAGCAGGCGCCGTTCACCTCCGACGCGCCCGGCAACGCCTTTGCGTTCGGTGACATCCTGGTGTCCGCCGGCAACGTCTCGATCCTGGCGCAGAAGCTCACCGGAAACAGCGGCACGA
Organism: Bradyrhizobium sp. CCBAU 45394; assembly: GCF_028128655.1. Classification (NCBI taxonomy): domain Bacteria; kingdom Pseudomonadati; phylum Pseudomonadota; class Alphaproteobacteria; order Hyphomicrobiales; family Nitrobacteraceae; genus Bradyrhizobium; species Bradyrhizobium sp. CCBAU 45394. The sequence goes on from NZ_LBIX01000172.1 coordinate 224,610, forward strand.
ATCCTGCCGCGCCCGCGGTCATCGCGCGCAGCTCGCCATTGATCAAGATCGAGAACAAGGGCCTCGACTTCATGAGCCTGGGCAACCTCACGGTCACCGATGTGACCGGAGGTAACATCACCTATCGCCAGATCGACCATGTCGACCCGGATTCGCATTCCAATGTGACCTTCACCGCGATGCCGAGCGCGACGCCGGTCATCGACGTCTCCGCCACCTACAACCGCCTGGATCCCGACTCCGGTCAGGGCATTGACCAGAACGGCAACGTGCTGACCCGCACGCCCGACATCTATTTCAATGGCGCCGTCAACAACGCGAACGGCCTGCTCAAGATCATCAACAATCTCGGCAGCGTCGTCGCATCGCAGTCGCTCAGCGCCGCGACCGTCCAGATCGTGGTGCCCAAAGGCACCTTCACCTTCCTCGGCGGTATCGGGAGCTTCTACGACAGCGGCAGCGCGGTCACCTCGCAATGGGCCACCACTGAAAACAGGCCGGAAGACACGCTGACCGCGGTGATGACGGCGGCGACCTATCTCGGCGCCTACGGCGACTACTATACCGCTCCGCATATCGCTTCGGGAACCGATCACCCCTATTTCTATTACTGCTGCACCGACGGCAGCCACGGAGTGTATCAACCCGTCGGCAACGCCGACGCCAGCACGATCTTCACCGCGCGCATGCTGATGACGTATTACGACGGCACCTCGCTCTATTCATCGATCTTCCTGCCGGTGGGCAGGGGTACGCCTGGGAACACCAGCACTCCCGATGCCGGCAGCGTGCCTGACATCGCGACCCTCAAGATCATCGAGGGGCAGTCGCAGGACTCGGCCAATGTCGTGCTCGCGCAGTGGAAGAAAACGACTTATGACGGCCGCAACGTCTACACCGATAGCGGTCCGTACAAGACGCCGTTCAACTGTGCGTCAGCCTGCGACAGCTCGGGCTTCTTCCAGGTGATCAACATCCAGCCGGATGCGATCACGCCGAAGACCGCGGATTCGCCGGCCACCGCGACAGCCACCCGGACCATCAGCGGCCAGGCGGTCATCATCTCGGCGTCGGTGATCAACATCAACGGCATCATCCAGGCCGGCTCGAGCAGCAACTACTCGGTCAACATCGGCGCCGCTGCGTACGATGCCATCTATGGCAGCAACGGCCTCAAGAATCGCAACGGCGGCGCGGATTTTGCCGCGGCCCAGGCCAATGCGCGGAACGGCGTCTATTACGACATCTCGGGCTCCGTGACGGCGTCGGCCAGCGGCGACGCCAAGATCGGGGTCAGGTACAACGCTCTCACCGACCAGCTCATCCTGAATGGCGTGGCGCAGGGCGCCGGCGGCTACGTCTACCTCAACGGCAAGATCATCTCGACCTCGACCGACAACACCCAGACCCAGGGTAACATCGAGATCAAAGGCGGCGCCGGCACGGTCACCGTCAACAACACCAGCGGGCTCCAGCTCGTCACCAACACCATCAATACCAGCGTCACTGCCCAGAGCGTGGTCGAGATCGTCGACCAGCTCAAGGGGAAGACGACGTGGTGGGTTTACGATCCCAAGGCTGCAAGCAGCCAGCAGGTGTCGCGGTACGAGACCAACAGTGTCACTGCGGCCGCGATCGACCCGTCGATGCTTACGGCCAGGACCGGTACGGCGGGCGTCCAGTACGCGACGCAGGAGAACATGCTCTATCAATGGGTCGACACCGCGACGCTGGATCGTCTACCCACCAGCACGCAGTTCGACTATGGCTGGAGCTTCACGCCCAATCAGGTCACCGGCGAGAACTGGACCCGCTCGACCAACCTGGTTTCAGGCACGCAGAGCAGCAACTATCAGAAAGTCACCACCGCCACAGGCAGCTATCACTGGGCGGGAGGCGTGAATCCGGATGGGAGCCCCGTTGGACTCAACACCCATTCCAACGCGTGCTGCGGCGCGGACGCCCAGTACAACTGGTACCAGGCGATCTATGATCACCTGACGCTCACGCTGACCAACACGGTCAAGGCGTCGAACCCGATCAACATCAAGTTCATCGGCGGCAGTAGCAGCGACGTCGTGGTCAATTCGACCTCCGGCATCGTCATCAACGGGTCGATCAACAACCAGCAGGGCACGACGACGCTTGCCGCCACCGGCACCAACTCGTCGATCACCGTCGGCGCCAATGCCAACAACCCGGTGATCTCGGGGACGAGCGTGACGCTTCGGGGTGACGGCGGTATCGGCACGCTCGGCACCACCAAGGCGCCCGTCCAGGTGCAGCTCTATGGCGGCAGCCTGACCGCGAGCTCGATCGACCGCGACATCGCGATCTCGGCCATCGGGGCGCTGTCGATCAACCAGGTGAAGGTGAATGCCGCGGGCGCCACGCCGCAGGGCAACGTCTTCCTGTCGGCGACCGGCGACATCAACTCGGCTTCCGCCTACAACGTCGCCAACCCGGTCGTGATCGGCAAGAATATCGAGATCAACTCCACGTCCGGTGCGATCGGCGCGACGAGCGCCGTCGTCAACAACGCCTCCACCCTGACCAATATCAATCCGCTGGTGATCCAGGCGACGGGGACGGTTCAGGCGAGCGGCGCCGTCGATGGCGGCGTGCTCGACAGCTCTTCGGCGACCGGCACCTATATCGTCCAGTCCAAGGGCGATCTGCGCCTCGGCACGGTGCAGTCGAGCGGCGGCCCGGTCTTCCTGGAAGCAGCGGGTTCCGACAACAATCCGGCCAACATCCTGAACGGCCGGGCGGTGGTTGGTCTCACGCAGGCGCAGAGCCAGCATCTGCAGGACGTCTGGGCCAGCCTCGACCTGCTGAGCGGCAATGCGGCGACCAACGCCGTCAACAGCTACCAGTCGATGGTGACGTCGGCCTACAACGACTACTTCCAGCTCAAGAACATCGCGTTCACGAACGGCAGCACCTACAACCCGACCTCGGTGGGGCTGACGGTGCTGCGGGCGCAGGTGGCTGCCAAGCTCGGCATCGATCCCGCCAACGTCTCGACGACGCAGATGAAGAACGAGGCCACGACGCGGTTCCTGAGGGATCAGTTCCTGCTCGGCAAGATCACCACCGACGAACTCAAGAGCTCGCTGACGACATTGCTCGGCACCGCACCCGCGGATCCGCTGGCGACGTTGTTCGGCAGCTCGCTGTCGTCGACCCTGTTCACCAAGTTGTTCGACGGCGTCTCGACGGCCAATCAGCGCATGCCGACCAATACGGCGCTGCAGACGGCGCTGAACGCCTATAATGCGACCTACAGCTACACGCTGGCCTCGACCGAGCGGGTCTACGGCATCATCACGGCGGGCTCGCAGTGGACGCAGAGCCAGCTCGCCTACACGGTGTCGTCGTCGGCCGTCGGCGCGGCGCCGCCGCCGATCGACGACAACGTGGTCGCCAATGTCAGTGCGAACCAGATCATGCTCTACGCGCCGCGCGGCTCGGTCGGCAATTCGGCGGCGCCCCAGACGTTCACCTTCACCAGCGTCGATGCCTCCTCGCTGACGCCGGAGCAGAGGGGATTGCTGGCCACCGCCGGTCCGGGCCAGCTCACCGTCGGTGCGGTCACCGATCCCACGACCCATGTCACGACCTATACGGTCAGCCTGTCGCAGCAGAACCTCGTCGTGGTCGACAACCCGATCGCGATCTCGGCCAAGGCGCTGACCAACATCTACCTCGGCAGCAAGAACAGCCTCGCGCTCGGCGGCGTCACCGCGAATTACGGCCCGATCGCGGCCGCGCAGGCTGGCGGCATCCAGGTGACCGGCCGCGGCGACGTCAAGCTCGACGCCGTGACCAGCATCTTCGCCAATGTGAGCGGGCCGGTCATATCAGGTGATATCGGCAACCTGACCCTGATCGCGGAGCGCGGCAATGTCGGTGCAGCCGGGGCCGCCGGAAGCAATCCCGCGACCAACACGAACGCGCTTCAGATCGCGTTCGCCGATCCGAGCAACGACCAGCTCGACCAGGTTTCGTCGGCGCAGGGCATCTACGTGAAGCAGACCACCGGCGATCTCGTCCTCGGCAATATCGCCGCCGGCAATGCGATCCAGCTCGCCGCGACGGGCAGCATCTACGCCGAATCCGACTTCACGGATCGCACGGCGATCCACATCCTTGGCACCGACCTCGATCTGCGCGCCGGCGGCAACATTGGCTTCAACGGTTCGACCTTCCAGCCGCTGCAGGTGAACATCTCGGGCGCGGTGACCGGCTCGGCGGTCGGCGACCTCAGCATCCTCGCGGTCGCCGGCGATCTGATGGTCGGCACGAGCGGCGCCTATGGGGCGCTGACGGCCGGCGGCGTACTGACGCTGAACGTGCCGCGCGGCGCGCTCACCATCAATACCAGCATCACCAGCGCTGGCCTGATGCAACTGCTCGCCAACCGCGGCATGACCTTCGCGGCCGGCACCAGCGCGGCGCCGGTGGTTGCGACCAGCAGCTCGGGCGGCGTGACGCTGGTCGCCGCGACGCTGTCGATGGGCGCCTATTCGGCCATCAACGCGGCTGGTGTGATCTCGGTGACCACCACGGGGGATGCGACGATCGGCCAGCTGAATTCGTTGCTGTCTTACGCGGCGGCCTCGAACGCGCCCTCGATCATCGTTACCGCAGGCGGCGTCGCCTCGCTCGGAGCGATCATCGACAACGGCGACGGCCAGACCAAGTTTGTGGCATCCGGCGCGGGCGCCGGGGTGTCGCTGAACGCGTCGAACGGCATCGGCAACGCGACGAGTCGGTTCACGCTCAACGCGGTACGGCTGTCGGCGAGCGCGAGCGCCGGGGGCATCTACCTGAAGGCGCTGACCGACACCGAGGCGAGCCTGCTCTCCGCGGTGAAAGGCAACGTGGACATCATCGGCGCCGGTGGGCTAACGCTCGACCAAGTGCTGGCGGGCACCGCGACCGGCGCGAGCGGCAGCTTCAGCGCGGTCGCCAACAACGGCAGCATCGTCATCGGCACCGCCGACAGCAGCGGCTCGCAGACGGTCCATGCCGGCCAGAATGTGACGTTCAAGTCGCTCGCGACCACCGGCAACAGCGGTGACGTCGGCAACATCAATGTCACCGCCGACAACGGCTTCATCCTGGCCCAGACGGTGACCTCGGGCGGTGTGACAACGCAGGGCTCGGTCTCCGCCCACGGCTCGGCGAGTCTGGTTGCCGCCACAACCATCACCGGCAACACGCTCGCTGCGACGACCGGATCGGGCCTGCTGACGGCCACCGGCGGCCCGATCAACTGGAACGCCCTCAATGTCGGCACGACGCTGGGCGCGACCGCGAGCCAGGGCAGCATCACGCTCCAGACCGCGCAGAGCGGCGGCACCCAGACCATCCATGCCCGCGATAACGCGACCTTTAACGCGCTGACCACGACGGGCATCAATGGCGATGCCGGCAATATCAATGTCACCGCCGACAACGGCTTCATCCTGGCCCAGACGGTGACCTCGGGCGGTGTGACAACGCAGGGCTCGGTCTCCGCCAACGGCTCGGCGAGCCTGGTTGCCGCCACGACCATCACCGGCAACACGTTCGCCGCCACGACCGGCTCGGGGCTGCTGACGGCCGGCGGCGGCCCGATCAACTGGAACGTCCTCAATGTCGGCACAACGCTGGGCATGACCGCAGGCCAGGGCAGCATTGCGCTCCAGACCGCGCAGAGCGGCGGCACGCAAACTATCCGCGCCCACGACAGCGTGACGTTTAACGCGCTGACGGCGACGGGCATCAACGGCGATGCCGGCAGCATCAACGTTACCGCCGACAACGGCTTCATCCTGGCGCAGACGGTGATGGCCGGTGGCATGCCGACGCTGGGCTCGGTCACGGCCAACGGCTCGGCGCGGCTGATCGCGGCGGGCACCAACACCGGTCATAACCTCACGGCCTCGACCGGCAACGCGGTCCTGGGCGGAACGGTCGTTCATTGGGATAATCTCAACGTGGGCGGCACGCTCGGCATCACCGCGACCGCCGGAGGGATCACTGTTGGCACCGCCACCAGCGGCGGCACGCAGACCGTGCACGCCGTGAACGACATTGTCTTCAGCCAGCTTACCACGACGGGTATCCCGGGCGATGCCGGTGACCTCGACGTCAAGTCCGACACGGGCTCGCTCCGCGGCGGATCAATCTCAGCGCACGGCGATACACATTTCGAGGTGGCCGGATCGGTCTCGTTCGACCGGATCAGCGGCGACACCGTCAAGATGACCTCGTCGGGTGACCTGACGATCGGCTGGGTCAGCGTCGTCAGGGAGCTCGATCTTGCGGCAGACACGATCAACGTCAGGGGCGAGCAGATCCGCTCGAACCCAGCGGTCCCGCTGATCATGAACATCACCGGCTACAACGGCGGCGTTGCGAAGTCCGCCAACATCTCGATCGATCCGGACAGCATCATCGTCAACCAGTTCAAGGTGGTGGACGCGAACTTCTTCACCGATGCGCACGCCGTGACGATCCTGAACGGCTATGTCCCGGGCCAGCTCCTGCTCACCACCGCCACGCAGCAGGTGTTGCTCAACAACCGCACGCTGGCGCCGTCCAACGGGCCGACGATCCAGCTGTACCAGCCGGACGGCGTGTTCACGATGAGCCAGGTCGGCAACGCCAATGTCAGCAATGCCTATGTGGTGTTCTACACCGGCGACATCTCGGCAACCGTCACCAATTACGGTCCGAACCACATCTGCTGCAGCAACTTCACCGGCGCTAGCATGGTGCGCAACATTTCCGTCGACGGCGAGGGTAGCGAGAGCATCGAAACCTGGCTCGCGAAGAAGGACGGAGGAACGTTCTACCTGCTCGGCCTCTCCGGCCAGGCGCGTCTCGATGCGCTGCTGACGCCGCGACCGGTCGAAACCATCGGTTCCGGTCCCGCCGTCAATATCGAGGGGCTGAGCGACATGCGCAAGCTGCGCCGCCAGGGGCAGCGTACGGGACGTCAGGGCTGGAAGGACGCCGCGATTGAAACAGCGAAGCCGGCCATTGGTCGCCTCGCGGAAGCGTGGTAGCGGGATGCGGATTCTGGGGGCAGCATTGGGGGTCGGGCTGGCAGCTTGCTGCATTGTCTCCGCGCGCTCCCAGTCGATCAATCCCGGCGTGATCCAGAACGACGTCGACCGGCAGCGCCGGCAGCTCGAACAGCAGAGCGCGCCGCCCAAGCTCAACGGGCCGGCGGTGATTGGCGGCGAGCGGGAGAAGTCCCAGCTGTTGAAACCGGGCGGGCCGAAATTCCGCCTGCGCAAGGTGGAGTTTGACGCGTCGAAGTTCATCACGCCCGCGGAGCTCGACGAGATCGCGAAGAAATATGTCGGCAAGGATGTCGACATCGCCTCGCTGTTGCAGCTCGTCGCCGACATCAATGCCGTCTACACCGCGCGCGGCATCGTCACCGGCATCGCGACGCTGCCCGATCAGGATGCCAAGGGCGGGGTGGTCAAGATCAAGCTGACCGAAGGCCGGCTCCAGAAGACGACCATCGAAGGCAACAAGCAGACTCGCACCGACTACATCCTTCAGCGCGTCAAGGAGCCGGAAGGCGAGGTCCTCGACGTTCCAAAGCTCAATCGCGACGTGATCTGGTTCAACCGCACCAACGATGTGCAGATCAAGGCGCTGCTCCAGCCCGGCACGAGTTTTGGTCTGACCGACCTCCAATTCGCGGTGATCGAGCCGCCGATCGACACCTTGCAGCTCTTCACCGACAACCAGGGCGTCGAGAACACCGGGCGCTGGGAGGGCGGGGCGTTCTACAAGCGCCACGGCCTGTTCGGCGTCGACGACCGCCTGACCTTCTATGGCGTGCGCTCCGACGGCAATCTCAACGGCAACGCCGCCTACAGCATTCCGGTCAATCCCTGGGGCGGCCGCGTCGGCGTCAGCTACACCGAAGGCAAGATCAAGATCATCCAGGGACCGTTCGTCGCGCTCGACGTCACCGGACGCTCCAGCCAGGCCGCGATCAATTTCAGCCAGCCGATCTGGGTGACACAGAACTGGCTGGTGCTGTTCAACGCCGCCGAGACCGAGGGCAAGACGGTGAGCCGCTTCGCCACGGTCGCCGTCACCGACGATCATTACGACAAGGCTACGGCCGGATTTTCGGTAACCAATTCCGGCAACAGCTATTCGATCACGGTCTCGCCGGCGGTGAACTACATCGCGTGGCAGGACCACGTGCTCGGCAACAACCGCGCGTTCAACACCTATACCGGCTCGTTGATCGCGACCAGCGCGGCGGGTCCGGCGAATTTCAGCGCCAACGTGCTTGCGAGCTGGCAGTACACGCAGGAGAAGCTGCTGCCGGGCGACCAGATCTTCTCGATCGGCGGTCCGACCACCGTGCGTGGTTATCCCTCCAACTCGGCGTCCGGCGACAGCGGCTATTATTTCAACGCCGAGCTGCACTACAATTGGTCGTCATGGCTCAAGGGCTTTGACACCTACATCTTCACCGACTGGGGTGCAGTATATTCGACATTCCCCGGCGTCACCGAACTGGGCTCGGTCGGCGTCGGCTTCTCCTGGACCTACGCGCCGTTCATGACCTTTGAGGCAAACTACGCGACGCCGCTGAAGATGGCGGTCTCGACCCAGAACCACTACGAGGCCTATGGCCGCATCATCTTCCGGCCGCTGTTGATGTTCCAGAAACAGGAAAGCGTCGCGCCTGTGGCGGCGGTTGCTGGCAGCAAGTCGTAGTGGCAGGTTGCCTCTCTCAGTCGTCATTGCGAGAAGCTCTTGCGACGAAGCAATCCAGACTACCTCCGCGGCAAGATTCTGGATTGCTTCGCTGCGCTCGCAATGACGGAGGAGGGCGCGGCCCTAGCGCCGCAGCGTGAATTCGTTCGCGCTTCGCCGGTGCTCCCATTTCGCCTGCTCCAGCTCGGGCTGGTCGCATTCGACTTCCGGATAGCCGATGCAGAGATAGGCGATGAATTTCCAGGTATCAGGCACGTCGAGAATGGTGTGGATGCGATCGGGATGCAGGATCGACACCCAGCCGAGACCGATGCCTTCCGCACGCGCGGCGAGCCACATTGCGGTGATCGCCGCGACGACAGAATACTCCGTCGTCTCCGGCATGGTCGCGCGCCCGAGGCCGTGCCCGGTGTCGCTGGCCTTGTCCGCGAACACGGCGAGGTGGCCGGGGGCCTGTTCGAGGCCCGACAGCTTTAGGGTGGCATAGCGCGCGGCGCGTTCACCGGCATACGCATTCAGCGCGTCGCCGTTGCAAGTCCTGAAATCGTCGATCACGGCAGTGCGCCGTGCGGCATCGTCGACGATGACGAAGCGCCAGGGTTGGCTGAGGCCGACCGACGGGGAAAGACAGGCCGTCTCAATCAGGCGTTCCACCGCGCCGTCCGGCAAGGGATCGGTGCGAAAGCGGCGCACGTCACGGCGCCATACGAACAGCTCGCGCAAGTGTTGGCGGAAGGTGTCGTCGAACTCGACCATGAGGTCATCGTCCCATCTGGAAGGCCGCGGCAACGAGCAGGATCACGATTTCGCCGGTCTGCTCGAAGGCGCCGAGAAGGTCGCCGGTCTGCCCGCCGATCTGGCGGATGGCAAGCCGTGCCAGGATCAGGCCTGCGAGCGACAGCAGGATCAGGCCGACCAGTGCCTTGCCCGGTCCAAGTGCGAGGGTGAGAGCGAGAGTTCCAACGGCAAAGGCGATGGCGACGCTGCGGCCCGGCGGCGCTCCGGCGCTTGCCGACAGTCCGTCAGGCCGCGCCGGCGGTACCAGCGACATCAACGCCGGCACGCCCGCGCGGGCTGCGCAATGCGCAGCGCACAGCGCCAGCGTCACCAGCCACGGATTGGCGATCGCCGCGAGCGCGCTCCAACGCAGGCCGAACGACAGGATCAGTGCGCAGGCGCCATAGGTCCCGATGCGGCTGTCGCGCATGATCTCGAGCTTGCGCTCGCGCGTGCGGCCGCCGCCGAGCCCGTCGGCGGTATCGGCAAGCCCGTCCTCGTGCAGCGCGCCGGTGATGAGGGCGGTCGTGGCCAGTGCGAGCAGGGCGGCAAGGTTCGGCGTCAGTCCGAGCCGGCTGGCGATCTTGTAGACCAAGGCGCCGGCAAGTCCGACCAGCAGTCCCGCGACGGGCAGCGCCCAGGTCGCGCGCGCGATGGCGCCGTCGGCCGCAGGCTTTGACGATCCGACCGGCAGGAGCGTGACGAACGACGCCGCCATCCTGAGATCGGCGATGACGTCCCGGATCGTTTCGGTGCGAGGGATCATTTCAGCTTCATCGGCAGTCCGGCGACCACGAACTCGACCTCGTCGGCAACGCCGGCGAACGTCTGGTTCATGATTCCGGCAGCATCGCGATAGGCGCGCGCCAGCGCGTTGTCGGGCACGATTCCGAGGCCGACCTCATTGGTGACCATGATGACCGGACTGCGCAAGCGAGGGAGAACCTCAGCGAGATGCGTGACCTCGCGCGACCAATCGCGCTCGGAATGCAGCAGGTTGGACAGCCAGAGCGTCAGGCAATCGACCAGTCTCGCGCCGCCGCCCTCGGTCTCGACCAGGGCCTGCACAAGGTCGAGCGGCACCTCGCGCTCGATCCAGTCGGCTCCGCGTCGCGCGCGGTGCTTTGCGATGCGGTCCTCCATTTCGGCGTCGAGCGCCTCGGCTGTGGCAATGTACACAGGCCGCCCGGGAAAGGCCTGCGTGCGCGTCTCCGCACGCCGGCTCTTGCCCGATCGCGCTCCGCCCGTGATCAAGATGACGGCCATAAAAGTCTCCTGTCGGCCAGCACTAATCACCAAACGGGGCCAAAGACAAAGCCGAAATCAGGCGGCCAGGGGCTTGCGCTCGGCCGCCGTCTTGCGCAACAGGGGCGGAGCGAGACGGGAGATTTGTGTGGGCTTTGCGGGTGCGATGGCGGTGGCGATGGCGGTGGATGCCCTGTTGGGCTGGCCGGCCCCGCTGTTCGCACGGATCGGCCATCCCGTGACCTGGCTCGGCCGCCTGATCGCGGCCATCGACACCGCCTGGAATCGCGGGTCCGATCCGCCGGCGCTGCGCCGTGCCGCGGGCATTGCCGGAGCGTTCCTTGTGATCGCGGTCTCGGCCGCACTCGGCTGGGCGCTTCAGTCGTTGCTCCCCTCGGGCTGGATCCAGATCGTGCTGGCGGGGGTCCTGGCCTGGCCGCTGGTCGCGCTGCGCTCGCTGCATGATCATGTTGCCGCCGTTGCCGCACCTTTGCAGGCCGGCGACATCGCCGGCGCGCGCGACGCGGTCTCGCGCATCGTCGGCCGCGATCCTGCGGCGCTCGATGAAGCCGGCATCGCGCGCGCGGCGATCGAGAGTCTTGCGGAAAACGCCTCCGACGGCATCGTGGCGCCCGTGTTCTGGGGCGCGCTGTTCGGCCTGCCCGGCATTTTGGGTTACAAGGCTATCAACACGCTGGACTCCATGATCGGCCATCGCAGCGAGCGACACGAAGCCTTTGGCTGGGCGGCGGCGCGGATCGACGACGTCGCCAATTTCATTCCGGCGCGGCTGACCGGGTTTCTGTTCGTGCTGCTGGCGCCGCACAGGGCGGAAGCATTGTCGTGCACGACGCGCGATGCGCGCCGGCATCGCTCGCCCAACGCCGGCTGGCCGGAAGCGGCGATGGCGGGCGCGCTCGGCGTGCGGCTCAGCGGTCCCCGGATCTACCACGGCAGCGTCACGAACGAGCCCTGGCTGAACGAAGGTGCGCGCGATCCGCTCGCCGCCGATATCACGCGGGGGTTGACGATCTACCGCCGCGCCATGCTGCTGCTGGCCGGCGTCCTTGCGATCCTGGCTTTCGCGTGAAAGAACGGGACATGCGTGAGCACGGCGGAAATCTCGATCTGGCCCAGCAGCGTTTTGGCGGACGCGCGGAGGACTGGATCGATCTCTCGACGGGGATCAACCGGCTGCCTTATCCGGCGGGCGAGGTGAGCATGCGCGCGTGGAGCGCGCTGCCGTCGCGTGCCGAGATCGATGCCTTGCATCAGGCGGCGCAGCACGCCTACCGCACGAGCGCGGCGCTCGTCGCGATGGGCGGCGCGCAAGCCGCAATTCAATTGCTGCCGCAGCTTGGGCCGCGCGGCCGCGCCCGCATCCTCGCGCCGACCTATAACGAATATGCCGGAGTCCTGTCGGCTGCGGGCTGGGATGTCCTGGAGGTCGGCGATCTCGAGGCACTGGTGGGCGCGGATCTCGCCATCGTCGTCAACCCCAACAACCCCGATGGCCGGTGCCATACGCCGCAGGATTTGCTGGCACTGCTGCCGCGCGTCGGCCGTCTCGTCATCGACGAGAGCTTTGTCGACGCCGTTCCGCAGCTGTCGCTTGCGCCGGAAGCGGATCATCCGGGGCTGCTGATCCTGCGCTCCTTCGGGAAGTTTTATGGTCTGGCCGGCCTGCGGCTTGGGTTTGCACTCGGTAGCGCGGCGGACATCGCCAGGATTGCGGCGATGTCGGGGCCATGGCCGGTCTCGGGGGCTGCGATCGCAATCGGCTGCCGCGCATTGCGTGATGATGCCTGGGCGGAGTCCACGTCAGCGCGGCTTGTGCGCGACTGTGCCCGTCTCGACGACATGGCGCGAGCGCAGGGCTGGCGGTTCGTTGGCGGCACGCCGCTGTTTCGTCTCTACGAGACGCCGGATGCGCTGGCCGCGCAGGAGAAGCTCGCGCGCGGCCAGATCTGGTCGCGCGTCTTCGCGCAGAAGCCGACATGGCTGCGGCTCGGACTTCCGGGCAGCGAGCCCGAATGGACGCGCCTCGCCGAGGTCCTAGCGCGCTAGCGAAAGCAGGCCTTCGACGTCGAGATGCTTTTCGATGTGATCGGCGAGCGCATCGAGCGCGCTCTCGACCCTGCTGTGATAGGGCTCGTCGCCTGCCGGGATGTCGAGCTTGGTCAAAAACGCTTTCCGGAAATCATCCGACGTGAACAGGCCGTGCAAATAGCTACCCTGTACGCGGCCATCGCTGGAGATTGCGCCTTCAGGCTCGCCATTCAGTTTGGCGAACGGACGGGCGCGATCGGGCCCGTCGGTGCGGCCGCTGTGGATTTCGTAAGCCTGGATCGGCTGGTTGGTTGCCGCATGCACGGCCGTGACCCGTGTCAGTGTTTTCTGCGGGCTCATCACCGTTTGCACATCCAAGAGCCCGAGGCCCGGTGTGTCGCCGGCAGGGCCTTCGATCCCGTCGGGGTCGGCAACGCTGCGTCCGAGCATCTGATAGCCGCCGCAGAGGCCGAGCACGTGGCCGCCGCGGCGATAATGCGCCAGGAGATCAATGTCCCAGCCCTGCGCGCGCAGGAAGGCGAGGTCGCCGCGGGTGGATTTGGAGCCGGGGATGATGACGAGACGCACATCGCCGGGGATCGCTTCACCCGGCCGCACCATGACGAGATCGACGCCCGCCTCGAGCTTGAGCGGATCGAGATCGTCGAAATTGGCGATCCGCGACAGCGCAAGGCAAGCGATCTTGCATTGGCCCGGCTTTCGCGCATCACTCAGGCCCAGCGCGTCCTCGGCGGGCAGCTCGCCGGCGCGCGCAAACCAGGGCAGCACACCAAAACCGCGCCAGGCGGTCTTTGCTTCGATCAGCTTGTAGCCGTCATCGAACAGCGTGGGATCGCCGCGAAATTTGTTGATGACAAAACCCTGGATCATCGCGGCATCGTCGGGGTCGATCACCGTCTTGATGCCGACGAGCTGGGCGATGACGCCGCCACGGTCGATATCGCCGATCAGCACGACGGGCACGTCGGCCTTGCGCGCAAAACCCATGTTGGCGATGTCGGCCTTGCGCAAATTGACCTCGGCGGGGCTGCCGGCGCCTTCGACCAGCACGAGATCGGCGCGCGCCTTCAACCGCTCAAAGCTCTCCAGCACCGCGCCCATCAATGACGGTTTCATCGCCGCGTATTCGCGCGCCCGCGCGGTCGCGATGCGTTTGCCGTGGACAACGACCTGCGCGCCGACATCGGTCTCGGGCTTCAGGAGCACCGGGTTCATGTCGGTGTGCGGCTCGACGCCGGCGGCGAGGGCTTGCAGTGCTTGGGCGCGGCCGATCTCGCCGCCGTCGACGGTCACGGCGGCATTGTTCGACATGTTCTGCGGCTTGAAGGGAAGCACGCGCAGCCCACGCCGCGTGAAGGCGCGCGCAAGGCCGGCGACGATGAGCGACTTGCCCACGTCCGAGCCGGCCCCCTGGATCATCAATGCGCGCGCCATCGCGTGTGTCTTCAGAACTCGACGCCGGCTTGCGCCTTGATGCCGGAGCGGAACGGATGCTTGACCAGCGTCATCTCGGTGACGAGGTCGGCGATCTCGATCAGCTCGTCCTTGGCATTGCGCCCGGTGAGCACGACATGTGTCATCGCAGGCTTTTGCGTCGTCAGGAACTCGACGACCTCAGCGATATCGAGGTAGTCGTAGCGCAGCGCGATGTTGATCTCGTCGAGCACGACCATGCGCAAGCTGGGATCGAGAATCAGCTCCTTGGCCTTCTCCCAGCCGGCGCGCGCAGCGGCGATGTCGCGGGCGCGGTCCTGCGTCTCCCAGGTGAAACCTTCGCCCATCGCGTGGAACTGGCAGAGATCGCCGAAATGGCCGGTGAGGAGGCGCCGCTCGCCTGTATCCCAGGCGCCCTTGATGAACTGCACGACCGCGCAGGGGAAGCCATGGGCGACGCAGCGCACGATCATGCCGAAGGCGGAGGAGGACTTGCCCTTTCCGGCGCCGGTATGGACGATGATGAGGCCCTTCTCGCCGCTCTTGGTCGCCATGATCTTGTCGCGGGCGGCCTTCTTCTTCGCCATTTTCGCGGCGTGGCGGGCATCGGTTTCCTCGGCCGTTTGGGTATCCGGTTCAGGCGTCATCGGACGGGGTCCTTCGGCTTGACAAGAGGCGGCCAGGGGCAAATGGTGGCCCGGCGTTGGTTCCTGTCCTATGACAGGCGAAGAGGGAATGCGATAGGGTCCGAATCGGCAAGATTTGGGTCCAAAATGCAGCCGCCCCCGCGACCGTGACCGGAGAGATGCCCGAGGCCACTGATCCCTGACGGGATCGGGAAGGCGGGGATCGAAGGGCAAAACCCTGCTCCGCAAGCCGGGAGACCTGCCAGCGCGGACGATTTTGGACCGGCGGACGGGGTGTTCCGCGACGGGGAAGCGGACCCTCGCAAGACCGGTTCGTGGGCCTCTTCGCCTCCCGCTGTTTATTCTGGAAGAGGCGATGAGCGTCACACTTCACGTCTGCATTACCTGCCGTGCCGGCGAGACGCTTGGCGAGGGCGAAGTCACGCCGGGCAAGCGCCTTCACGGTGCGATTGTCGACGCCGGCGTGCCCGATGGTGTCACTGTGGTTCCGGTCGAATGCCTGTCGGCATGCAGCCAGGGCTGCTCGGTGGCGCTCAGTGCGCCCGGCCGCTGGTCCTATGTCTATGGCCGCCTGTCGGACGCCAACGCGCGCGACGTGATCGCAGGCGCCGCCGCCTATGCGGCCGCGCCCGACGGCCTTGTGCCCTGGCGCAGCCGTCCCGAGATCTTCCGCAAGCAGTCGCTTGCGCGCATTCCCCCCATTGCCGTCGTGCCGGAGGCCGCCGAATGAACTCGCTCGCAAAAGTCCCGGTCACGGTGGTCACCGGCTTTCTCGGCTCCGGCAAGACGACGCTGATCCAGCATTTGCTCGCCAACCCCAACGGCAAGAAGCTCGCGGTGCTCGTCAACGAGTTCGGCAGCGAGGGCGTCGACGGCCAGATTCTGAAGTCCTGCGCCGATGCCAATTGCCCGGAGGAAAACATCGTCGAGCTCGCCAATGGCTGCATCTGCTGCACCGTTGCCGACGATTTCATCCCGACCATGGAGCTGTTGCTGGCGCGGCCGGTGAGGCCCGATCACATCCTGATCGAGACCTCGGGCCTGGCGCTGCCCAAGCCCTTGCTTAGGGCGTTCGACTGGCCGGAGATCCGTTCGCGCATCACCGTTGACGGTGTGATCGCGCTGGCCGATGCCGAGGCCGTCGCCGCCGGCCGTTTCGCGCCGGACCCGGCCGCAGTGGAAGCGCAGCGGGCGGCGGACGAAAATCTCGATCACGAGACGCCGCTGTCGGAAGTGTTCGAGGACCAGATCGCCTGCGCCGACATCGTGCTGCTGACCAAGGCCGATCTTGCCGGCCCGGCGGGACTCGAAGCGGCCAAGGCTGCCATCACCGCCGAGATGCCGCGCCGCGTGCCGATGCTTGCCGTTACCGACGGCGCGATCGATGCGCGCGTCATCCTCGGTCTCGGTGCCGCCGCCGAGAATGATCTTGCCGCGCGCCCGTCGCATCACGACGGCGAGGAGGAGCATGAGCACGACGATTTTGCGTCCGTCGTGATCGATCTTCCGGAAGTCGGCGACGTCGATGCGCTGGTCGCCTCGGTTCAGCGCCTGGCGCGCGAGCAGAACGTGCTGCGTGCCAAGGGTTACATCGCGGTCGCGGGCAAGCCGATGCGCCTGCTGCTCCAGGCCGTCGGCGAGCGCGTGCGTCACCAGTTCGACAAGCCCTGGGGCGCGCTCGCGCGGCAGTCAAAGCTCGTCGTGATCGGCGAGCACGGCGATATCGACGAGGCCGCGATAAGAGCGGGACTTGGTCTTTCAGGATCTGGCATCTGATGCACGTCGTCTTCCGCGAGAGCCGCGGTCTCGAGGAGACCGCGACGCCAAGGGACATCGGCCAGGACCCGGCCGATCTCGTGGTGCTCTCGTATTCGGATTCCGATCTTGCCGCGTTCGCGGCCGGCTGGCGGCGTGGCCGCGACAGCCTGCCGTCGCTGCGGCTCGCCAATCTCGCCGAACTGCGTCATCCGCTTTCGATCGACACCTACATCGAGCGCACGCTGGCCCAGGCACGCGGCATTCTGGTCCGCCTGATCGGCGGCGAGTCCTATTGGCCCTACGGTCTCGCGGCTCTCCAGCAACTCGCGCAGGCGCGCGGTATCGTGCTCGCCGTGCTGCCGGCCGACGGCCGCGACGACACGCGGCTCGATGCATACTCAACGCTGCCTGTCTCGACGCTGCGCCGGCTCAAGGTGCTCTGCGACACCGGCGGTCCGGTCGCAGCGCAGGCCGCGATTGCGCAACTTGCGCTGGCCTCGGGACTCTATGCCGGTCCGGTCGTCGGCGAGACGACCGTGCCCGAGATGGGCTTTTACGAGCCCGCGCGCGGTGTCATCGCCGTGCCGACCGCCGGCGAGGGCAAGCCTCGCGCGCTGGTGACGTTTTATCGGTCGTACCTGACCGCCGCGGACACCGGTCCGGTCGATGCGCTGATTGCGACGCTGCGCGAGAAGGGATTTGACGCCTATGGCGTGTTCGTCACCTCGCTGAAGGCCGCGGGCGTCGCGGACTGGCTGCGGCTCCAGCTCGTGGAAAATCCTCCGGCCGCGATCGTCAATGCGACCGCGTTCTCCGCGATCGGCGACGACGGCACGACACCGTTCGATGCGGCATCGTGTCCCGTGTTCCAGGTCGCGCTTTCCACCGCGCGGCGCGAGGACTGGGCGGAATCGCTGCGCGGCCTGTCGCCCGGCGACCTCGCGATGCATGTGGTGCTGCCCGAAGTCGACGGCCGCCTGTTTGCGGGCGTGGTGAGTTTCAAGTCGGCTGCGGAACGTGATCCCGACCTGCAATTCTCGCATCTTGCCCATCGCCCGGATCCGGAGCGCGTGAAGGCCATCGCCGCGCGCGTCGCGGCCTGGCAGAAGCTCGCGGTGAAGCCGGCCGGCGAGAAGCGGCTGGCGGTCGTGCTGTCGAACTATCCGGGCCGCCCGCACCAGATCGCGCACGCAGTGGGTCTTGACGCGTTGGCCTCGGTCGAAGCCTTGATGTCCGATCTTGCGGGGACCGGCCTCGATGTCGTGCCGGTCCAGGCTCTCGGTGAGACGCTGCTGAGGCGGCAACTCACCTGGAGCGTCGCCGAATACAGCGCGGCGCTCTCGCGTCTTCCGCAATCCTTGCAGGATGATCTCGCGCAAGCCTGGGGCGCGCCGGAGAGCGACCCGAGCTGCCGCGACGGCGCGTTCCACTTCGCCGCGATCCAATGCGGCAAGTCGATCATCGCGGTTCAGCCGGAACGCGGCGATGCAACCACGCGCGACGCCGACTATCACGATCTCGCCCGCACGCCGCGGCATGCCTATGTCGCGTTCTATCTCTGGCTCCGCGAGCAGGGCTGCGATGCTGTCGTGCACATGGGCGCGCATGGCACGCTGGAATGGCTGCCGGGAAAATCCGTGGCGCTGTCATCGAGCTGCTGGCCGGAAGCCCTGATCGGTGATCTGCCTGTCATCTATCCCTTCATCGTCAACGATCCCGGCGAGGCCGCGCAGGCCAAGCGGCGCATCGGTGCCGTCACCATCGGCCACCTGCCGCCGCCGCTCGAAAAGTCCGCCGTGCCGGATGGCCTGCGCAGGCTCGAACAGCTCCTCGACGAATATTCGACGGCCGATGGTCTCGATCCCGCCCGCCGCCAGCGGCTGATCGCCGCGATCCGGGACGAAGCCCGCGTGGCCGGACTGGAGGACGATCTCGGCCTCGATGCATCGGCAGCGCCAGCCGAAGCGATCCCGCGGATCGACCGCTTCGTCTGCGATCTCAAGGAAAGCCAGTTCGGCGACGGCCTGCACGTGTTCGGCCGCGGCGCCTGCGGCGAAGCGGAGCGGGACGCGCTGCGTGCCGCACTTGCGGGCCGGCGCATCGCGCCGGGGCCGTCGGGCTCGCCCTATCGCGGGCGCCAGGACGTGCTGCCGACGGGACGCAATCTGTTTGCCGTCGATCCGCGCGCCGTGCCGACGCCGTCGGCGCATGCGCAAGGCATCAAGCTCGCGGAAGAGCTGCTTCGCCGCCACTTGCAGGATCACGGCGACTGGCCGAAAGGCCTCGTGGTTGATCTCTGGGGCTCGGCGACGATGCGCACCGCCGGCGAGGAATTCGCGATGGCGCTGCATCTGGCGGGACTTGCGCCGCGCTGGGATCACGCCTCCGGCCGCGTCACCGGCTATGACATCATCGCGCCGGCCGAGCTCGGCCGTCCCCGCATCGACGTCACGCTGCGGCTGTCGGGCCTGTTCCGCGATGTCTTCTCCGGCCTCGCCCAGTTGTTCGAGGCGGCGGCCGAGGCGCTCGCCGCGCGCGAGGAGGAGGGCGACGAGAATCCGTACCGACACCGTGCGTCCCGCGTGTTCGCGCCGCGTCCCGGGCAATACGGCGTCGGCCTCTCGGCGATCCCTGATGCCTTCACGGCGGAGACGCGCGATGCGGCCGGCGAGGCCTGGCTGTCGGCGTCGTCCTGGGCGTTCTCCGCCGACGGCGAGATCAAGCCCGATCGCGCCGGCATCGAGAAACGGCTCGCGTCGGCCGATGCTTTCGTTCACGTCCAAGACTTGCCGGAAACCGATCTTCTGCTCGCCGCCGACTATGCCGCGCATGAAGCCGGCGTTGCCGCGGCCGCAGCACATCTCGGCGCGGCGGGACCATCGCTCTATCATCTCGACGCGACGCGTCCCGATCAGCCGCATGCGCGCACGCTGACGGAGGAGATCTCACGCGTGGTCCGCGCGCGCGCGGCCAATCCGGCCTGGATCGCCGGCATGATGCGCCATGGTTTTCGCGGCGCCGCCGAGATCACCGCGACACTCGAGCACATGGCCGCCTTCGCCCATCTGGCCGGCGCCGTGCCGCCGCATCTGTTCGATCTCTACTACGATGCGACGCTCGGCAACGACGACGTCCGCGCCTTCATGGCCCGCGAGAATTCCGCGGCGCTCGCCGCGATGGAGACGTGCTTCACCCGTCTGCATGAGGCCTCACTCTGGCGAACGCGTCGCAATTCGATCGCGGCAGCGTTGCGGGAGGCGTCATGAGCGCGGCCATGGTCAAGGGCTGGTGCCCCGGCGCGCTGCGGCCGATGCAATCGGGTGACGGGCTCGTGGTTCGCGTGCGCCCGTTCGGCGGCCGGCTCGATGCGGCGCAGATCTCGGGACTGGCGCATCTGGCCGAACGCCATGGCAACGGCCTGATCGATGTCACCAGCCGCGCCAATCTCCAGATCAGAGGCGTCAGCGAAGGCAGCCACCGGCTGCTGCTCGACGGTCTTTCGCAACTGGCGCTGCTCGATCCCGACGCCGACACCGAATCCCGGCGCAACATCCTGGTGACGCCGTTCTGGCGCGCGGGCGACGAGACCCAGGCGCTTGCCGCCGAGCTCGAGGAGGCGCTCGAGAATAGCGTGCTCGCGCTTCCGACGAAATTCGGCTTTGCCATCGATGACGGCACTTCGCGCGTGCTCGCCGGCGATTCCGCGGATGTGCGGATCGAGCGTGATGGCGCCGGCGGACTGCTGGTGCGGGCCAATGGCGCCAGCCTCGGCCGTTCCGTCGGACGCGGCGAGGCTGTGACCGCCGCCCTCGCGCTCGCAACCTGGTTCGTGACATCAGGCGGTGCCCGGGACGGGCGAGGGCGGATGGCGGCGCATCTTGCCGCCGGCGCAGCCCTGCCTGGCGCGTTGCGCGGCGAGGCCGAGCCGGTGCCGATCATGGCTGCGGCGCGCCCCGGTCTCTATCCGCAGGGCGCGATGGTCGGCGTCGCCTTCGGGCAAATGCCGCATGCGACGCTCAGCCAGTTCGCCGGCTGCGGACATGCCCTGCGCATGACGCCGTGGCGGATGGTTCTGAGCGAAGGCAAGCGGACGATGCCGTCCACGGCCGGTCTCATCACCGAGGCCTACGATCCGGCGCTGCGTGTCATCGCCTGCAGCGGCGCGCCGCGTTGCCGCGAGGCGCATGCCGATACCCGCGCGCTGGCGGCAGCGCTCGCGCCGAACATCGGCGCGGCCGCGCGACTTCACGTCTCCGGCTGCGCCAAGGGCTGCGCTCATTCTGGTGCGGCCGCGATCACGCTGGTCGCGACCGGCGCCGGCTTCGATCTCGTGCGCGGCGGTTCGACGCGCGACGAGCCCATCCTGCGCGGCTTGAACCGCGACGACATCGTCGGCAATCCCTCCATCCTGATGGGAGGGCACTGATGCCGCATGCCTACGAGACCGACGGCGCGGCGATCTACCGGCAATCCTTTGCGACCATCCGCGCCGAGGCCGATCTTGCCCGCTTCACGCCCGATGAGGAACCGGTCGTCGTGCGGATGATCCATGCCGCCGGCATGGTGGGCCTGGAAGCGCATATCCGCTTCACATCAGGCATGGCGACCGCCGCGCGCGTAGCGTTGCAGAAGGGGGCGCCGATCCTGTGCGATGCGCGCATGGTCTCCGAGGGCATTACGCGCGCTAGACTTCCGGCGGCCAATGCCGTCATCTGCACCCTCGGCGACGCCGCCGTTCCCGCGCTAGCGCAATCCATGCGCAACACCCGCTCGGCCGCGGCGCTGGAGCTGTGGCGGCCGCATCTCGCCGGCGCGATCGTCGCGATCGGCAACGCGCCGACCGCGCTGTTTCATCTCCTCAACATGCTGGAGGACCGCGACTGCCCGCGGCCGGCGGCGATCATCGGTTGTCCGGTCGGCTTCGTCGGCGCGGCCGAATCCAAGGCCGCGCTGATGGCCGATCCGCCGGTGCCGGCGTTGACGGTCGAGGGCCGCCTTGGCGGTTCCGCGATCACCGTTGCGGCCGTGAATGCGCTGGCGAGCCGGAGCGAATAGTCATGGGACGCATCATCTGCTGCGGTCTCGGCCCGGGTGATCCTGACATGATGAGCGTGCGCGCCGATCGTACCGTGCGCGGCGCACAGCACGTGGCCTATTTCCGCAAGAAGGGCAGGCCGGGCCAGGCGCGTCGTATCGTCGAGGGCATGCTCGCCCGCGATGTCACCGAATATCCCATGGAATACCCTGTTACGACCGAGATCGCTTTCGACAGCGCGGAATACGTCCAGTTGCTCGCCGGCTTCTACGACGAATGGGCCGAGCGCCTGGCGCGGCTGGCGCGCGCGGTCGACGTGGTCGTGCTCTGCGAGGGCGACCCCTATTTCTACGGCTCTTTCATGCATCTGCACACGCGCTTGCAGGGACGCGTCGAGATCGAGGTGATCGCGGGCATTCCCGGCATGGTCGGCTGCTGGCATGCCGTCGGCCAGCCGATCGCGCTCGGCGACGACGTGACGACGGTGCTGATGGGCACGCTCGCGGAGGACGAGCTCGAGCGCCGCATGCGGGACTCCGATGCGCTGGTCGTCATGAAGACCGGCCGCAATCTTGCGAAAGTGCGCCGCGCGCTTGCCGCCGCCGGAAGGCTGGACGATGCCTGGCTGGTCGAGCGCGGCACCATGCCGGGCGAGCGCGTCGCGCGGCTCGCCGAGATCGATGCCGCCGACTGTCCCTATTTTGCGATCGTGCTCGTGCACGGCAAGGGCCGGCATCTGGACGCCGCCGAATGACGGGCACGCTGACCATCGCGGGCCTCGGCCCGGGCAGTGACGCGCTGGTGACGCCCGAGGTCTCCGCCGCGCTGGGCTCCGCCACCGATATTCTGGGCTATGCGCCCTATGTCGCGCGCGTGCCGCCGCGACCGGGGCTCACGCTGCATCCATCCGACAACCGCGAGGAGCTCGCGCGAGCGAGCGAGGCGCTGCGCCTGGCCGCCGAAGGCGGGCAGGTCGTCGTCGTCTCCTCCGGCGATCCTGGCGTCTTCGCGATGGCATCGGCCGTGTTCGAGGCGCTCGAGCAGGCGCCGCAATATCGCGAGCTCCCGATCCGCGTGCTGCCCGGCATCACTGCGATGCTGGCGGCGGCCGCGCGTGCCGGCGCGCCGCTCGGCCATGATTTCTGCGCGATCAATCTCTCCGACAATCTCAAGCCATGGGCGCTGATCGAGAAGCGCCTGCGGCTGGCCGCGGAAGCGGATTTCGCGATCGCTCTGTACAATCCGCGTTCGGCGAGCCGGCCGGAAGGATTTGGCCGCGCGCTGGCCGTGCTGAAGGACGCCGGCTGCGGCGAGCGGCTCGTGATCTTCGCGCGCGCGATCAGCGCATCCGACGAGACGATCGAGACCGTCACGCTCAACGCGGCGCGGCCCGAGATGGCCGACATGCGAACGCTGGTGATCGTCGGCAACTCGCAGACGCGCCGTGTCGGCCGCTGGATCTATGCGCCGAGGCAGGTGCGATGACCAAGCCACTGCATGATCTCGGCCACGCTCTCGACCCGCTGGCGCTCGGGCAACTCCGGCCGCGCGATCATGATCACGGGCAGGCCGAGCGTGCGGGCCGCGTCGATCTTGGCGCGCGCGCCATCGCCGCCGGAATTGCGGGCGACGATCCATATGACGCCGCGCGTACGCAGCATCTCCAGCTCGCCATCAAGCGTGAACGGTCCGCGCGACACGATCACGTCAGCCGGGAAGGGCAGCGGCGCTTCGGGCGGATCGACGAAGCGCAGTGTGTAGGCGTGCTGCGGTTTATTCCCGAACGGCGCGATGTGCTGGCGGCCGATGGCGAGGAACACGTTTGCCGGCGACTCGGGCAGAGCGGCGACCGCTGCATCGACGTCGCCGACCTCGATCCAGTTGTCACCGGGTGTTTTAGCCCAGGGGGTGCGTTCGAGCGCGATCAACGGCGTGCCGGTTTCCGCGCATGCCGCGACGGCGTTGCGGCTCATCTCGGCAGCGAAAGGATGCGTCGCGTCGATCACATGCGTGATGCCTTCACGGCGAATGTAATCGGCAAGGCCGCTCAGGCCGCCGAAGCCGCCGATGCGGGTCGGCAGCGGCTGGTCGGCAGGCGCACGGGTGCGGCCGCCATAGGAATAGACGGCATCCATGCCGGTGCGCGCGATCTCCGCCGCGAGCTGGCTCGCATCGCTCGTTCCGCCCAGAATGAGGGCGCGTGTCATGGCTGATCCCTGGCTGACCATCATCGGTATCGGCGAAGATGGCCTTGCCGGGCTGTCGGACGCAAGCCGAAAGGCGCTGCGTGAGGCCGAAACCGTCTTCGGCGGCGAGCGTCATCTCGCGCTTGCCGGTGTGACCGGGCGCGGCCACCCGTGGCCGGTGCCGTTCGATGCGGAGGTCGTGCTCAGCCGCCGCGGCCGGCCGACCGCGGTGCTGGCCTCCGGCGATCCGTTCTGGCACGGCGCCGGCGCAAGCCTTGCCGAGAAGCTTGAGGCGGGTGAGTGGGTCGCACATTCGGCGCCGTCGACATTCTCGCTCGCCGCTGCGCGGCTCGGCTGGCGTCTTGAATCCGTCGTCTGCCTCGGTCTCCACGCCGCGCCCTTCGAGCGCCTCGTGCCACACCTTGCGCCTGGCGCGCGCATCATTTGCCTCGTGCGCGACGGCAAGGCCGCAGGCGACCTTGCAAAGTGGATGGGCGAGCGCGGATGGGGCGCCTCGGAATTCTGGACTCTCGCCGCGCTCGGCGGGCCACGCGAAAGCATTGCGGAACATCGTGCCGATGGTTTTACTGGCGATCTCGCCGGAAACCTGGTCGCGGTGGCCGTGGAGGCGAAGGGAGCTCAGGGCATTCCTCGCAGCGCGGGACTTCCCGACGATCTCTTCGCTCATGACGGCCAGATCACCAAGCGGCCGGTGCGTGCGCTCGCGATTTCGGCGCTGGCACCACGCCCGGGCGAACGGTTGTGGGATATCGGCGCCGGATCGGGTTCGATCTCGGTCGAGTGGGCGCTTTGCGGCGGGACGGCGACGGCAATCGAGATGCGCGAGGCTCGCGCCGCGAATATCCGCAGCAATGCGGCGGCGTTCGGATTGGCGCATCGGATCGCTGTTGTCACGGGCCGTGCGCCCGAAGCTCTCGCCGGGCTGGACGCGCCGAATGCTGTCTTCATCGGCGGTGGTCTCGATAGCGCGATGTTCGACGCTATCTGGTCGCGCATCGGGGCAGGCACACGGCTCGTTGCACATGCCGTGACGCTGGAGACGGAAGCGCTGCTTGGCGAACTGCACCAACGCCACGGCGGCGAGTTGATGCGGGTCGAGATCGCCCATGCCGGCCCGCTCGGCCGCTACCGGTCCTGGGAGGCGGCGCGTCCCGTGTTGCAGTGGAGTGCGGTCCGATGAAGGTCGCCGGGCTCGGATTCAGGGAGGATGTCACGCTGGCCTCGTTGCGAGAGGCGCTGCTGGCAGCGGGCGGCGCAGAAGGCCTTGCGGCGGTGGCGACCGTCAGCGACAAGGCCGATGCAGAAGCGCTGCAGCAGCTCGCGCGCGAATGCGGTGTGCCGATCAAGGCGGTATCGCCCGAGGTGCTGGCCGGCATCGACACGCCGACGCAGTCCAGGCTCATCGCGGAAAAGTTCGGGACCGGATCGGTCGCCGAGGCCGCGGCGCTCGCCGCGGCCGGCCCTCGTGCGCGATTGATTGCGACGCGGGTGGTCTCGCAGGACCGCACCGCGACGGCCGCGATCGCGGAAGGAGACGGCGCATGACGGTGCATTTCATCGGTGCCGGGCCGGGCGCTCCCGATCTGCTGACTTTGCGCGGGCGCAATCTGATCGCCGCCTGTCCGGTCTGCCTCTATGCCGGCTCGCTGGTGCCTGAGGGCGTGCTGGCGCATTGCCCGCCGGGCGCGCGGATCGTCAACACCGCGCCGTTGTCGCTTGACGAGATCATCGCGGAGATCGCCGCCGCGCATGCGGACGGCAAGGACATCGCGCGGCTGCATTCCGGCGATCTCTCGATCTGGTCGGCGATGGGCGAGCAGCTCCGCCGTCTCCGTACGCTTGACATTCCCTTCACCGTGACGCCCGGCGTTCCGTCTTTCTCGGCCGCCGCCGCGGCACTCGAGGTGGAGCTGACTTTGCCGGGGCTCGCTCAGACCGTGGTGCTGACGCGTACGCCGGGCCGCGCCAGTGCGATGCCCGAAGGGGAGAAGCTCGCCGCTTTCGCTGCGACCGGTGCGACACTCGCCATCCATCTGTCGATCCATCTGCTCGACCAGGTGATTGCGGAGCTGCTGCCTCACTACGGCGCGGATTGCCCGGTCGCCATCGTCTGGCGCGCGAGCTGGCCGGACCAGCGCATCGTCCGCGCCACGCTTGCGACGCTCGATGCCGCCGTCGGCGCCGAGATGGAACGCACCGCGCTCATTCTGGTCGGCAAGACGCTTGGCGCCGCGGATTTCGACGAGAGCCGCCTCTATGCCGCCGACTACGACCGCCGCTATCGGCCGGTCGGCGCCGAGCCACGCTTTCCGGAGGCCTCCTGATGCCGGCAGGGCTCGTCATCTCCGCGCCCGCCTCCGGCGTCGGCAAGACGACGCTGACGCTGGCGCTCGCGCGCGCCTGGCGCAATCGCGGACTGAACGTGCAGTGCTTCAAGAGCGGGCCCGACTATATTGATCCCGCCTTCCATGCCGCTGCGACGGGCCGCGCTTCCGTCAACGTCGATAGCTGGGCGATGGATCGCGGGGGAATCGCGCATCTCGTCGGCCGCGGCGCCGACGCCGATGTCGTGCTTGCCGAGGGCTCGATGGGTCTGTTCGACGGCGTCGCCGCGCGTGGCGTCTCCGGCACAGGCGCCACCGCCGACATTGCGGAGATGCTGGGCTGGCCGGTGCTGCTGGTGATCGATCCCTCGGGACAGGCGCAGACGGCGGCGGCGATCGCTGCGGGTCTTCGCGACTACCGACCGGGTGTGCGCCTTGCCGGTGTCGTGCTCAATCGTGTTGCCAGCCCGCGCCATGAAGACCTCGTACGGCGCGCGCTTAACGACGCCGGCATCGCCGTGTTCGGCGCGCTGCCGCGCCATGCCGAGATCAGCCTGCCGAAGCGGCATCTCGGCCTGGTGCAGGCCGAGGAGCAGGCGGAGATCGGAAAACTGATCGACGAGGCCGCGCGTTTCGTCGCCGAGCATGTCGATCTCGATGCGGTGCTGCAATCGGCGGCCGCCTGGGCGCTGCAACCGGCTGCGAACGGCCTGAACGTGACGCCGCCCGGGCAGCGCATTGCGCTTGCCCGCGATGCGGCATTCTCATTCGTCTATCCGCATATGCTGGAAGCCTGGCGCGCGGCTGGTGCCGACATCTCGACCTTCTCGCCGCTTGCCGATGAGGCGCCCGACGCGAGCGCCGATGTCTGCTGGCTGCCCGGCGGCTATCCCGAGCTTCATGCCGGGAAGATCGCCGCCAACGCGCGCTTTCGCAGCGGCTTGCGCGCCTTCGCCGAGACACGACCGGTGCACGGTGAATGCGGAGGCTATATGGTGCTCGGAACCGCTTTGACCGACGCCGACGGTGTCCGCCATGAGATGGCGGGCCTGCTCGGCCTGGAGACGAGCTTTGCCAAACGCCGCATGCATCTGGGCTATCGTCTCGCCGAACTCGCCGCACCGATGCCGGGACATAGCCCCGGCGCGCGCCTGCGCGGCCACGAATTCCACTATTCGACGATTGCCGCCCAGCCCGACATGCCGCTCGCGGTGGTGCACGACGCGACCGGTGCGGTCATCGCCGAGACCGGTTCGCGCCGAGGCAATGCCACCGGCACGTTCTTCCATCTGATCGCGGAGGACCGGTGAGCGGTTTTGTCTCCTTCATCTCCGCCGGTCCCGGCGACCCCGAGCTTCTCACGCTCAAGGGTGCCGCGCGGCTGCGCGAGGCCGATGTCGTGCTTTATGACGACCTCGCGTCCGGCGCGATTCTCGATCTCGCCCGTCCCGGCGCCAATCTCGTTGCGGTCGGGAAACGGGCCGGGCGGCCCTCGACCAAGCAGCATCACGTCAACCGCCTGCTGGTCGATTATGCCGCGACTGGCGCGCGCGTGGTGCGGTTGAAGTCGGGCGACGCCGGCATCTTCGGACGGCTCGAGGAGGAGCTCGAAACGCTGCGCGCGGCCGGCATCGGCTACGAGA
Organism: Bradyrhizobium sp. CCBAU 45394; assembly: GCF_028128655.1. Taxonomy (NCBI): domain Bacteria; kingdom Pseudomonadati; phylum Pseudomonadota; class Alphaproteobacteria; order Hyphomicrobiales; family Nitrobacteraceae; genus Bradyrhizobium; species Bradyrhizobium sp. CCBAU 45394. The sequence goes on from NZ_LBIX01000172.1 coordinate 252,501, forward strand.
TCGTTCCCGGCGTCACTTCGGCCTGCGTGGCCGCTGCGCAAGCCGGCATGCCCCTGACGCGGCGCCACACCTCGCGCCGGGTGCAGTTCGTGACCGGAGCCGACGTCACCGGCGAGCTGCCGCAAAACCTGAACTGGGCGGCGCTGGCCGATCCGGAGGCGACCACCGTGGTCTATATGGGCCGCCGCACCTTTCCGGCGCTTGCCGCAAAATTGATCGCGCACGGCCTCGCGCCGACCACCCCGGCGCTGTTCGCCGAATCCCTCGGCCGCCCCGACGAGCGGCTGGTCCGCACCACGATTGCCGAGCTTGCCGAGCAGCTTGCGCGGGGCGGGGCTGCCTCGACGGCCGCCGTGATCCTGTTCGGCGCACTGGCGGGAGAATACCCGTCATGACGGCGACCGCCGCCGTTCGGCCCTTGACGCAGGCTGCGTGAAAGGGGCACACAGGACAAGCATGGTGCTCGAGGTGGCGCAAAGCGCCGGAGCATAATCGGGAATGGGGATGGGCGGACCCAGTTGCGGCGCCCAAAACCCCAGCCGCCCCCGCGACTGTAAGCGGTGAGGGGCTCCGAACCGCCACTGGATCGCAAGGTCCGGGAAGGCCGGAGATCCCCAGTGAACCGCGAGCCAGGAGACCGGCCGTGCATGTTTTGAGGCCAAGGCCGTCGGGTGTGACGGCAGGAAAGGACTGAGCCATGCATATCGAACCCGGGATCGTGACGGGCGCCAAGCTCGTGTTGAGTTACGCAACCGGCATCGCCGCAGGCGGCGTTGCGCTGAAGCTCGCGGCCGAGACCGTGCGCGAACAGGGCATCACGTCGTTCGCGGCGCGGACCCTCGCCACCACCGGCCTCGTCTTCACCTTCTTCGAGATCTTGCCGCACTTCCCGGTCGGCGTGTCCGAGGTGCACTTCATCCTCGGCTCGACCTTGTTCCTGCTGTTCGGTGCTGCCCCCGCGGCCTTCGGCCTCGCGCTCGGCCTGCTGTTCCAGGGCGTGCTCTTCGAGCCGGCCGACCTGCCGCAATACGGCATGAACGTCACCACGCTGCTGGTGCCGCTGTTCGCGATCCAGGCGATCGCCACGCGGATCATTGCCCGCAACACCGCCTATGTCGATCTCAGGTATCGCCAGGCGCTGGCGCTTTCGACGACCTATCAGGCCGGCGTCATCGGCTGGGTGGCGTTCTGGGCGCTCTATGGCTCCGGTTTTGCTATGACCAACCTCGTCAACATCGCGACCTTCGCGGCCTCCTATGCGCTCGTCATCGTGATCGAGCCGCTGGCCGATCTCGCCGTGCTGGCGCTGGCGAAGTCGCTGCGCGGCGTCACCGCGCCCGGCCTCGTCACCCCGCGCCTGCACAACGCGGCCTGAGAGACAAGCGAAAGGGCGGCCGTGATGGCCGCCCTTCGCGAACGCGATGCTCACGCTCTCCCTGATAGGCATCGGTTGCGGCGATCCCGAGCAGCTCACGCACGCCGCGACCCGCGCCATCAACGCGGCCGATCTCGTCCTGATCCCGCGCAAGGGGAGCGCAAAGTCCGATCTCGCCGATCTCAGGCGGACGATCTGCGCGGATGTGCTGACCAGCGACAAGACGCGCATCGCCGAGTTCGATCTTCCCGTGCGCGACGCAGGCGAGGCGGACTACCGCAAGGGCGTCGACGATTGGCACGATGCGGTCGCCGCGAAATGGTCGCAGACCATCACGAGCCATCTCGAAGGGGATGGCAGGGTCGCGCTGCTAATCTGGGGCGATCCGTCGCTCTACGATTCCTCGCTGCGTATTGCGCGCCGGCTCGATCCCTTGCCGACAATCGAGGTCATCCCCGGTATCACGTCGATCCAGGCGTTGTGCGCGGCGCATGCGCTGCCGCTCAACGACATCGGCGAGCCCTTTCTGGTCACGACAGGCCGCCGCTTGCGTGAAGGCGGCTGGCCGGTAAGCGCAGACACCGTGGTCGTGATGCTCGATGGCGGCACGGCGTTTCAGTCGCTCGATCCGGCCGGGCTCCAGATCTGGTGGGGTGCCTATCTCGGCATGCCCGATCAGATCATCATGTCCGGCGCGCTGGCCGAGGTGGGCCCGCGCATCGCCGCGCTGCGGCAGGAGGCGCGCGAGCGGCACGGCTGGATCATGGACTGCTACATTCTCAAGCGCAGGCCGTAAGCGAGGCAGCATGCTCCCCGAATGGGTCTACCATAAGTGCCCCGAAATCTCCGCGGTCCATCGCGAGGCGGCGATCGTGCGGCAGGCGCAACTGACGAAGCCGACCGGCGCGCTCGGCCGGCTCGAGCAGCTCGCGATCGAGCTCGCGGGCCTGCAAGCGACCGAGCAGCCACGCGCGGCACGCGTGCCGATCATCATCTTCGCGGGCGACCACGGCATCGTTGCGCAAGGCGTGTCGGCCTATCCGCAAGCCGTGACCATCGCGATGATGGCGAACTTCGCCTCGGGCGGCGCCGCGATCTCGGTGCTGGCGCGTGAGTTGGGTTCGCACCTGGAAGTCGTTGACGCCGGCACGCTGGCGCAAGACGAGATGATAGGCATCGTCACCGACAAGCCGCGCAGCGGCACGCGCGATTTCAGCGTCGAGGCTGCGCTCACGCCTGCAGAGCTGGCCTTCGCCTTCGAGGCCGGCGAGCGTGCGGTTGCGCGCGCGGCAGCCGGCCAGCCCGATCTTCTGATCTTCGGCGAGATGGGCATCGGCAACACCACGACCTCGGCGGCGATCGCGGCGAGTCTGCTCGGCGTGAGCGCCGAGGAGATCGCGGGCAGCGGCACCGGCGTCGATGCCGCCGGCCGTGCGCACAAGGTGCGCGTGATCGATGCCGCGATTGCGCGTCATGGCGTTGCGGCTGCATCGCCCGAAAAAATCCTGTGCGCCGTCGGCGGCCTCGAGATCGCGGCCATCTGCGGGGCCATCATCGCGGCCGCGCAGCGCCGCATTCCCGTATTGATCGACGGCTTCATCGTGTCGGTCGCGGCGCTGGCGGCCGTGCGCCTCAATCCGTCGTGCCAGCCTTTCCTGCTGCCCTCGCATCAATCGGCGGAGCAGGGGCATCGGCTGGTGCTCCGGGCACTGAACGTGCAGCCGCTGATCAGCCTCGATCTCAGGCTCGGCGAGGGATCGGGCGCCGCCATCGCGCTGCCGCTGGTGCGATCGGCCTGTGCGCTTCACAACGGCATGGCGACGTTCGCGCAGGCCAATGTGCCGGATCGCCCGGCCTGATCGGGCTCACACCACGCGCTGATTGACCGACACGACGCGCCAGCCGATCGCGAGCCGGTCGATCCTGGTGAGCGACAGCGGATCGATCACGAAGCGCAGGGCGGCTTGCGGCGCAAGATCCAGCGCGATGCACAGTGCGGCGCGGATTGTGCCGGAATGCACGACGAGCGTAGCTGGCCCGGCTCCGATCCGTGACAGGCCCAGGTGGACGCGCGCGACCTGATCTTCGAAGCTTTCGCCGCCCGGTGGTCTCAGGTGCGCAGGGTCGCTCCAGAATTGCGCGTAGGCTTCGCCGCCGCTCGCGGCGAGTTCGTCATGTCGCCGGCCGGTCCAGTCGCCGAAATCCTGTTCGCTGAAGTTGCCCACCAGATCCGGTTCGAGCCCCAGCGCGCGCGCCGTCTCGACCGTGCGCCGCGACGGGCTGGCATAGCTCGCAGAGTCCCGCGGCAGGCGCTGCCGCAACGCCTGCAGTTGCGCGCGATCGCCGAGATCGGCGGGCGCGTCCGGCGCGTGAATCGTCCCCGCGACGCCGTCGACGGGTGCATGGCGTATCAGCCAGAGGAAGGTCTCGCCTTCCATGCTTATCTCCAAGGAAGTTGGTCGCTGTGGCAATAACGCCGCAACTGCCACATTGACTCTGTCTCGATCGTAATCCTAGATGCTCGCGACGGTTTCCCCCGAGAGGGGATGAAAAGGGAATGCGGTGCGGGGATGTTTCCCCAATGCCGCGGCTGCCCCCGCAACTGTAAGCGGATAATCCTTCGTCAGAAGCCACTGGGTCCTCGGTCCCGGGAAGGCGACGAAGTGGTGACGACCCGCGAGCCAGGAGACCTGCCGTCAGCCGTGGTCACACGCGAAGATGTCGGTCGGGGAGTACAGACATTCGGCTTCATCGGACGGCTGAAAGGCCAAAGGTGAGACCTCGTTCGCTGTGACGTGCCACTGACGTCATACCGAGGTCCCGCTGTGTCTTCTATCCGTATTGTACGGTCGCGTTTCCTGCTCGCCTCTGCTGCTCTCACGTCGTTTACAGTCGCCGATCTGCCCGCCGCGCTGGCGCAGCAGGTCCGCGAACCGCTGCCGCCTGTCGAGGTGTCGCCCGCCCAGTCCCGTAAGCAGGCCAAGCCGGCTGGCCGGGACGCGCAGAGCGCGCGCCGCGCGACGCCGCGGAGGCCAGCGGCCGCATCGGCGGCGCCCAAGCCCGCCGTGCCAGGCGAAGCGGCGCCAACGCCGCTCAACAGCAATGCGGTGGCCGAGAGCGCCTCGCGTCTCGGCCTCACCGTGCGCGAGACGCCCGCGACCGTCGAGGTGATCTCGGCCGAGACCATGCGCGAGCAGGGCTATCGCATCGTGTCCGAGGTGGCGCAGGGCGCAGTCGGCGTCACCTCCGGCGACGCGCCGGGGGAGCCGGCGGGCTTCTCGATGCGCGGCTTCACCAACAGCCAGATCAACACGCTCTACAACGGCATCAAGATCGGCCCGCAGAACATGACCTCGCGGATCATGGACACCGCCAATCTGGAGGCCGTCGAATTCCTGAAGGGCCCGGCCTCGCTGATCTCGGGCGAGGGCGCCGCCGGCGGCTCGATCAACCTCGTCACCAAGCAGCCGCACACCGGAGCGATCCGCAACGAGGCAGACTTCTCGTACGACTCCCTGAACTCGTTCCGCGCGCATTACGGCTCGGGCGGCAGCACCAACGTTCAGGGCCTCGACTACCGCTTCGACATCAGCCGCTCCTCGCTCAACGGCTTTGTCGACGACACCAACACCAAGACGCTCGACGTGTCCGGCCAGCTCAACTACCGCATCTCCGACAGCCTCAAGGTCTGGGGTGCGATCGAGTACCGCGAGGATCGCGGGAAGGCCTATTGGGGCGCGCCGCTGGTGCCGATCGCTTTCAGCGGCTCGCATGCGACGACGGGGATTGTTTCCGGCACCTACTTCAACAGGACCGACCTCGGGGCCGTCACGATCGACGACCGCACCTTCAACACCAACTACAACGTTCTCGACAACCGAAACGTAGCGCAAGAGGTCTGGTTGCGCGGCGGCTTCGAGCTGAAACTGGCGCCGGACCTGACGCTGAAGAGCCAGGCCTATGGTTACGGCGCGGAGCGGTCGTGGTTCAACAACGAGATCGAGGCGTTCGATTCCACGAAAAACCAAGTGTATCGCGAGCGCTTCTATGTCGCGCACAGCCAGCGCCTTGTCGGCAATATCACCGACCTGATCTGGGACACGAACATCGCAGGCTTCGACAACCGGCTGGTCACGACGCTGTCGTCGAGCTATCTCGACTTCGTCAGGCCAGGCGCGGCGAAATTCCCGAACGACTATGTTCCGCTGGTCGATTTCGATCGTGGCTATTACGGACTGCTCGCGACCAAGCAGCAGACCGCGCGCATCGACAACGAGGCGCTGTCGTTCGAGGACCGGCTGAAGCTGACGCGGACCTTCGCGCTGATCGGCGGGCTGCGCGTCGAGCATATCGGGCTCGACCGCAACTCGACCGACGAGAACGGTCTGGTGAACGCGGGCTTTCCGTTCACCAAGGACTGGGCGCCGGTGACGGGACGCATCGGCTACACCTGGGAGGCCGTTCCGGGCCTCACCTTCTTCAGCCAGTACGCGACCGGCGCTGATATCTCCGCCAACAACATCTTCCTGCTGCTGCCGACCCAGCCGCTGGACCTCACGACCGCGCGGACCTACGAGACCGGCGTCAAGCACCTGTTCTGGGACAACCGGGCGGAGTGGTCGTTCTCGGCCTACGACATCCTGCGCAAGAACGTCTATGCGGCGGCCGGCGGGCAGGCGCTCAATATTGCGGGACGGCAGGAGTCGAAGGGCGTCGAGCTCGCCGCCTCGGTGCGGCCGATCGAGCCCCTTCGACTGTGGGGCAACATCGCTTATGTCGATGCGCGCTATGCCGACTACAATTTCGTCGGCGGATCGTTCTCGGGCAACACGCCGCCGAACGTGCCGCGCATCGTTGCCAATGCTGGCGCCTCGTACCGCTTCTTCACGCCGTGGCCGGTTGAAGTCGGCATCACCGGCCGTCATGTCGGCGACCGCTACAATACCGATGCCAACACGGTGACGATGAAGGCGTATACCGTCGCCGACGTCTATGCCTTCGTCGACATTCCCAAGACGGTATTCAACGCGGTCGATCAGGCTCGCCTGACCTTCCGCGTGCGCAACATCGCCGACAAGCGCTACGCGATATGGGGCGATCCGTTCTATCCCGACCAGATCCTGCTGGGCGCGCCGCGAACCTATGAACTCTCGGCCGCATTCAAATGGTAGGGCGCTGACCACATGATGGGTGCGATCGTCCTGCTGCATCGCTGGCTCGGGATCGCGTTCTGCCTGCTGTTCGCGATGTGGTTCGCGACGGGAATCGTGATGCACTTCGTTCCGTTTCCATCGCTGACGGAAGCGGAGCGGATTGCCGGTCTCGCGCCGATGGATCGTACGGAGGTGAGGATCGGCGTTGCCGATGCCGTGGCCGCGAGCGGCATCGCCGATGCTACGCGCCTGCGCCTGATTCAGCGGAGCGATGGGCCGGTCTATGTCGTGTCGGGGTCCTCGCACCTTCGCGCGGTTCGCGCGACAGACGGGCAGGATGCATCGGTGCGGTCGCCCGAGGCCGCGCTCGCCATCGCGCAGGTGCATGCGCGCCAACGCGGGCTCGATGCCGCGCATGCGGCTGTCGTTGCGCAGGCGGACTACGACCAGTGGAGCGTGCCGAACGGCTTTGATCGTCACCGGCCCTTGTTTCGCGCAACGCTCGGCGACGCGGCCGGAACGGAGCTCTACGTCTCGTCGCGCACCGGCGAGGTTGTGCTGGATACGACGCGAAGCGAGCGCGGCTGGAACCTCGTCGGCAGCGTCCTGCACTGGATTTATCCGACGGTCCTGAGAAGCAACTGGGCGCTGTGGGACGGCGTGGTCTGGACGCTGTCGCTGTTGGCGCTGATTGCAGCCATGCTGGGTGCAGTGCTCGGAATCGTGCGGTCCAGGATGCGAGGATACCGGATCTCCTCGCCTTATCGCGGCTGGCACGCCCTTCATCATATCATCGGCCTCGTGGCGACCGTCTTCGTGCTGACGTGGATCTTCAGTGGATGGCTCTCCATGGATCACGGCCGGCTGTTCTCGCGAGGGCTGCTGACCCCGGCCGAAGCCGGCGTGATCGATGCATCGCCGGACTGGACGACCGCCCCATCGGCGGAACGGAAGCGAATATCGCCCTCGGCCCGAGAGGTCGAATGGTTTGCCGTTGACGGCAGCCTCTATCGACGCGAGCGGATTGGTCTCGAGAAACAGGTTGTGGTTGGGCCCGACAGTGAGGAGGCGCCGGTCGTCAGTGCGCGGGTGATCGGGAGCATGGTGACGAGGCTTGCGACGGCCTGCAATGCGCCGTCCATTCTCGCGGATAGCGACGATTATCCCGCGCAGTCCGTCGTTCCCGGTGGACCCGTCTACCGTTCCCGCTGCGGCGGCCTGTGGTTCGACATCGACAGCGCCGATGGCCGCGTGCTGCAAAGGCTGGATGCGTCGCGGCGAGCCTATCGCTGGTTCTACGGCGCGCTCCACACGCTCGACTTTCCAGTCCTGCTGGCGCATCCGCGTTTGCGCGATGTCCTGATCGTGGGCCTATGCGCGCTCGGACTGGTGTTCTCCATCACCGGCATCGCCATCGGCTGGCGGCGGTTGCGTCTGTCTTTCGCCAGCTAGGACGCCCGATAAAACAAAAAGTGCGAAAACAACCCCATGCACAGTACCCGGGGATAGTGGAATCAACGGCTTACGCAGGCATCGGCGCGATTTGACCCGTCGGGCAAAACAGGGGTATATTGCGACTATTCCGAAATCGTCGCGATCTCGCAAAGTTACGCCTGCAACTGCGCCTCGATATGTCGCGCGGCGCGCAGCAGCGTGCGGTCCTGGCCGCGCCGGGCGATGATCTGGAGACCGAACGGAAGCCCGCGGGCGTCGGTGCCGCAGGGAAGTGAAATCGCCGGCAGGCGGGCGTGATTGACGAACGGCGTGAACACCGCATGCGCGCGCGGGCTCGCCGCGCGGCCGCCGATCATGTCGGGTCCGAGCTGGGTGAACGGCCAGGCGACACAGGGGACGGTCGGCGTCAGCAGCAGATCGACCTCGGCGAAGAAGGCCGCGAATGCATTGGCGATCGCGGCGCTCGCGACCAGCGCACCCGCGACGTCCGCGCCTGACCAGGACAGCCCTCGCTCGATCTGCCTGGCGATGTCAGGGTCGAAGACAGTCGGGTCCTTGCGAAAAGCGTCTCCATGGAGCGCGGCAAGGCCAGCGTGCTGAAGCGGCATGAGGGCCTCTTCCGTCGCACCCGCCGGCCAGGTGGGATCGCGCAGCGCGATGCTGAGGCCTGCGGCGGAGAGACGCGCGACTGCGGAAACGAGCCCGTTGGCGACAACGTCATCGACCGCAACGTCGAGCCCGAGCCGCGGTGAGAAGGCGATGCGAAGGCCGGCGATGTCCTCGGCTTCTTGCGCAATGCCGGCTGCATCCGGATCGCGCGGATCGGCGCCGGCCATGGCTTCGAACGCCAGCGCGATATCGGCAACATCGGCGGCGATCGGCGCGATGACCGACAGGCCGAAGAACGGCTCGGCGAAACCGGGCCCGTAGGGGATCGCGCCATAGGACGGCTTGAAGCCGGCGACGCCCACATGGGCCGGCGGCCTGCGGCTGGAGCCGCCCGCATCGGTGCCGATCGCGAGGGGCACGAGGCCGGCTGCGACGGCGGTGGCGGGTCCACCCGAAGAGCCGCCCGGCGTCAACGCGGGATCGAGGGGATGTCGCGTCGGGCCGAACAGCGGCGATGTCGTGACGCCCTTGCTGGCGAATTCGGAGGTTGCACCAATGCCGACGATGACCGCGCCGGCCTTGCGCAGGCGCTCGATCGCAATTGCATCCTGTGGCGCGATGAAATCGGCGAACAGGCGCGAGCCCTGCGTGATGCGCCAGCCGCTGGCCCAGATGTTGTCCTTGACGAGGATGGGGACGCCGGCCAGCGGCATTGTCTTGCCGGCACGCAGGCGATCGTCGACCGCCGCCGCGTCGGCCAGCGTGCGTGCGGGATCGGTCGTGACCACTGCGTTCAAGGCCTTGGCGGCGTCTATGCGGCCAAGGGCGGCCTTCGCCGTGTCGACGGCGGTCATCCGCCCGGCGGTGACGGCGGCTGCGATCTCGCGCGCACTATGCGTCGGTTTTGTCATGGCCTCCCCACATCAGCGCCAATGTGCCGCAGAGGGCAAGACAGGCCAAGGCGAAGAACGCCGCGCCAAGGCCGGCCACACCGTCCAGGATCGACACCACGGCCGGCGCCGCCAGTAGGCCCGCATAGGACGCGGTCAGCACCGCGCCGGTGGTCTCGCCGATCCGGTCCTGCGGGGCGAGGCGCGCGATCTCGGCGATGAAGACGCCGTTCCAGCCCGACGCCGTCAGGCCGAACAGCGCCGCAACTGCGAACTGCCAGGTGCGGCTGAGCGATCCGCCGTCGAGGCCGAGCAGCGCGGCGCAGAAGGCCATGCCGAGGCCGATGACGATGAGCACGGCGCGGGGGGCGTCGAGGCGCATGGCGACGTAGCCCCAGCCGAGCCGGCCGACGAGGCCGCCGGCTTGCGCGCAGGCGAGCGCCATGCCGGCCTCGATATGGCTGAGACCAAGCTCGCGGGTGCCGAGCGTGACGAAGACGGTGTTGAGCGACACCTGCATCGCGCTGAACGGCATCGATGCCAGCGCCAGCATCGCGATCCGCCGGTCCGCGGTCACCAGTGCCAGCCGCGCGCGCAGATCGAGCTTTGGGGGCGGGACGAGCTTGCCGGCGTAGGCCGGCCGCAGCCACTCGAACAGCGCGATCGCGAACAGCGCCAGGGCAGCAACGGCCGCATAGCACCAGGCCGGCCCGAACGCGATGGCGATCGCGGGCAGGGCCAGCGAGCCGCAGACCGCGCCGATCTGGTTGCCGGTCTGGCGCACCGAGAAGACGAAGGCGCGGCGCTCGGCGGTCACCAGCCGCGCCAGCAGCGCTGCGCTTGCCGGCGTCTCGGGGCCCATGGCAAGGCCGAGGCAGAGGCCCGCGGCGAGCAGGGCGGCGCTCGATCCGAGCGAAGCCAGTGCCATGCTGACGACGATGGCCGCCGCGCACAGGCTCGCGATCCGCAGCGAGCCAACCCGCGCGATGAAGCCGCCGCCCCAGAACGAGGCGGGGATACCGACGGCGAACACCGCGCATGAGAACATCGAGAGCTGCCAGACCTCGATATGGGCGCGCGGCGCGACCACGCCGGGCGCGAACAAGGCGAGCGCGACCAGCGCCTGGAGCCAGGTCATCGCGCCCAGGGCTGGCAGCAGTGCTGGCCGAGCGGCGGCGTTTCCGTCTACCATGGCGGCACGCTCAGGGGAGGGACATGATGGCAGGCGGTATTTCCATTCACGCGGTCGATGTGGCGAGCGGACGGCCCGCGCAGGGGCTGCGCGTCGAGATCTGGCGGATCGATCCCGACTCCTCGCGCATCGCCGACGGGCGGCTCGGCGCCAATGGCGTGCTCGATCACCCCATAGTGCAAGGCGCCGGTGTGACGGCCGGCGAGTACGAGGTCCTGTTTCATCTCGGCGAGTTCTTTGCGGACAGCGACGGTTTTCTCACGGTGACGCCGTTCCGCTTCCGCATCAAGAACGTTGACGAGCATTTTCACCTGCCGCTGAAATTCACGCGCTGGGGGTATTCGCTGTTCCGCGGCGCCTGATCAATTCGTCAGCCGCCGCGACAGGCCCGTGACGCGCTCCATGACGGCAACCAGCGCGACGGTCGCAATGATCAGCACGCCCGACAGGGCAGCGATGGTCACATCCAGCTTGCCCTCGAGGTCTTGCCACATCCGGATCGGCAGCATGTCGGTGGCGGCGTCGCGCAGGAACAGCGACACCGGCACATTGTCGAACGACGACATGAAGGCGATGAAGGCACCCGCGATGATGCCCGGCCGGATCAGCGGCAGCACGATCCGGCGGAACGTGTAGAGCCGGCTCGCCCCCAGCACCGCCGAGCTCTCCAGCAAGGTCGGCTCGAGCTGGGCGAGCGCTGCGACCGTATTGCGCACGACGTAGGGCACGCACACCACGGTGTGGCCGATCACCAGCGTCAGGGGCGAGACCGGCAGGCCGACCAGTGAGAACAGCATCAGGGCGGCAAGCCCGAAGGCAAGCGCCGGCAGCACCAGCGGCGACATGAACAGGGAATCGAGCAGTCGTGCCGACAGCGTCCGCGAGCGCGAGATCGCAAGCGCGGCGGCAACGCCGAGGACGACGGACAGGCCCGTCGCCCACAGCGCGACGATGAGGCTGTTCTTCGCCGCGAAGTGAAGCTGCCAGGCCTCCCACAGTTCGGCGTACCAGCGCAGCGAGTAACCCGGCGGCGGGAAGCGCAGCGAGAAGCCGCTGGTGAAGGAGACGATCAGCACCACCAGCGACGGCGCGATGATGATGATCAGCGCGATGACAGCGATCACGGTCATGGCCAACTCGAAGCTGATCGCCTCCAGGGTGCGCTTGCGACCGCTCATCACGCGCCTCCATAGCCGCGCGACAGGCGGCCGAGCGTGGTGAAGACGGAGACGACCGCGAGCACGGCGAGCAGGAAGATGATCGAGATCGCGGATGCAAAGGGCCAGTTCTGCAGCGTGGAAGCCTGCTGATAAAGATACATCGGCATGAACAGCATCTGTCCGCCGCCGATCAGCGACTGGGTGATGAACGCCGTGATCGCGGCGGCATAGGTCAGCGTGCAGCCGGCGATGACGCCCGGCAAGGACAGCGGCAGCACGATCCTGAAGAAGGTGCGCCAGCTCCCGGCGCCGAGGGAGCAGGAGGCATCGTCGAGATTGGGATCGATGCGGCCGAGCGCGGTGATCAGCGGCAACGTCATCAGCGGCATCTGCACCTGCGCCAGCGCGATCACGACGCCGAACTGGGTGTAGAGCAGCTTCAAGGGCGTATTGATGATGCCGAGCGATTGCAGCGTCGCGTTGATGATGCCCTGGCGGCCAAGGATGACAATCCAGGCGAAGGTGCGGACCACGACGCTGGTCAGCAGCGGCAGCAGCACGATCAGGATGATGATGGTCTGGAGCTTTGGCCCGACCCGCTGATAGAGCCAGGCGATGGGAAAGCCGAGCACGAGGCAGACGGCCGTCACCTCCGCGCCTAGCAGCAGCGTCGAGCCGAGCACCCCGAGGCTGAAGGGATCGGTGAGGAAGTGCAGGTACTGGCCGAGCCCCCAATGGAGCCCGGCCGTGTCGTTGTGCAGCGAGAGCCAGAGCAGTTGCAGCAGCGGCGCCACGAAGAAGACCAGGAAGAACAGCGCCAGCGGCACTGCCAATCCCATCCCGTAGGAGGTCACGTCCCGTGATGCCGGTGCTGCGCCCATCGTCAGGTCCTTGGAGCTCTTAGATCTTGATCTCGCGGTTGAAGCGCTCGATCCAGGCCGAGCGCTGCTCGTTGATCTTCTTCCAGTCCTGGAACACGAACTTCTGCTTCAGCTCGGCCGTGTCCTTGGCGAGCACGCGCGCGATCTCACCGCCCATCGTCACCTTGGTGTTGGTGGGCACGATCAGGTAGGGCGGGTTCATCAGTGTGGTCTGCACCTCGGGCGTCAGCGCCGCCTCGATCAGCTTGAAGGCGAGCTCGCGGTTGGGCGAGTTCTTGACGATGTGGATCGTGGTCTTGAAGGCGATGGCGCCTTCCTTCGGGGCCACGAACTCGACCGGCACGCCGCGCGCCTTCAGGATCTGGATGGCGTTGAAATTGCCGGGCGAGATGTCGATCTGGCCTTGCTGGAACAGGGTGGCGAGCGCGCCGGGATTGGCGGCGACCGCGGCGAGATTGGGCTTCAACTCCTCCAGCGCCTTGAAGCCGGGATCGACATTGGCTTCCGAGCCGCCGCGCATCTTGGCGATCTCGACCAGCCAGCCGGTGCCGAGCGTCGAGTTGAGATTGGTGATGCCGACGCGCCCCTTGAACTCCGGCTTCCAGAGATCGGCCCAGGAGGTCGGCGGCGTCTTGACGGCTTCCGGATTGTAGGTGAGGCCGACGACCTGGAAGAACGGGGCGGGGCCCATCGGCTCCTGCGCCTCGGCGATCAGGTCCTTGTAAGAGGCGCTCTTCTCGACCGGATAGGGCTCGACCAGGTCCTGGCCGATCGCGACGAGGGCGGGGCCGGGATCGTGCAGCATGACGTCGATCGGCGGATTGGCCTTGGCGGCATTGACCTTCGCGATCTGGTCGACCGAGAGCATGGGATCGAGCACGATCGCGGCGTCCGCGTTGGCTTTGCGGAACGCGGGAACCAGCACGGCCTTGTGCGCCTCCTCCCAGCTTCCGGTGAAGGTCGCGAACACCAGCGGGCGGGCCTGGGCGAAGCTCAGGCCGGGAAACGCCTTCATGGCGCCGAGTGTGAGTGCGGTCGTCATCAGGCTTCGGCGGTTCATGATCATGTGGAACTCCCTCTGGACAAGAACTGGATCTAAAGCGTTGCGGGAAAGGCGTTGGCGAGCGATGGGGCGAGCGGTGCGAGGCGCACCGCCGCGCCGTTCTCCAGCGCGCGCGTCTCGCCGATGCGCGCCTGCGAGACCTTGACGCCGGAGCCGTCGGCGGTCGTGACTTCGTGCACGACGGTGGCGCCAAGCGGCAGCGACATGCCGACGACGCCGGCAAAGCCGGTTTCGTCGCCGACGAATTGCAGATGCTCGGGCCGGATGCACACGGTGACGCGGCCACCTTCGGCGAGCGCGCCGCCCGCGGGCCGTGCGATGATCTCCGCGCCGGCATCGAGGCGGACCTTTGCGGCGGTGCGGTCCGCCGAGACCACGACACCGGGCATGCGATTGGTCGAGCCGACAAAGGTATTGACGAACAGCGTCTGCGGACGGTCGTAGACGTCGGACGGCGAGCCGAACTGCTCGAGCTTGCCATGGCTCAGCACGGCGACGCGGTCGGCCATCGACAGCGCCTCTTCCTGGTCGTGCGTCACGATCAGCGTGGTGATGCCGGAGACGCGTTGCAGCCGCTTGACCTCGATCTGCATGTCGAGCCGCAAATTCTTGTCGAGCGCGGCAAAGGGCTCGTCGAGCAGCAGGATCGACGGCTTGATCGCGAGCGCGCGGGCGAGCGCAACGCGCTGCTGCTGGCCGCCGGAGAGCTGCCGCGGCAATCGTTCTGCCATGGTCGGTAGTTGCACCAGCTCCAGCAGGCGCTGCGCCTCGCGCTGGCGGCTCGCCTTGTCGATGCCGCGCGCGGCGAGCCCGTAGGCAACGTTCTCGCTGATCGACAGGTGCGGAAACAGCGCGTAGTTCTGGAACACGATGCCGACCGCGCGGCGGTTCGGCGGCAGCGAATCGACGATGTCGTCGCCGATGATGATGCGCCCCTGCGTCTGCGCGATGAAGCCGGCGATGATCCGCAGCAGGGTGGTCTTGCCGCAGCCTGACGGACCGAGCAGGGCGATGATCTCGCCGCCCTTGATGTCGAGATTGATGTTCTCGACCGCGAGTGCGCCGCTCGGATAGCGGTGCGTGACCGCATCGACGACGAGCGAACGTCCGCTTGGCGCATCAGCCATGGTGTTGCCTCCCGTTGCCCCGGAAAAGAAAGCAAGTCTCGTGCCCGCGCCGGTCGCATTTCAGCGTGAGTTTTGGCATGGTGGTCCGATGATACCCGAGCCATCGATCTGTGATCTCACCGCTACGGAGCTTGCGCGCGCTATCGCCAGGGGCGAGCTGTCCTCGCGTGACGCCGTCGAGGCGCACCTCGCACGGATTGAGAGCCTCGACGCCCAATTGGCGGCGTTCGTCACGGTGGATGCGGAGGGCGCCCGCCGCGCGGCGGAAATCTGCGATGCGGCGCCCGCGCCGATCGGACCGCTGCATGGCGTGCCGATGGGGATCAAGGACCTCACCGATACCGGCGGGCTGATCACCACCTACGGATCGGCTCTGTTCCGCGATCACGTCCCGGCCGAGGACGATCTCGTGGTCGCGCGGCTGCGGCGCGCCGGCGCGATCATTCTGGGCAAGACCAACACGCCGGAATTCGGCTTCGGTGCGGTCTGCACCAACCGGTTGCGCGGGCCGACGCGCAATCCCTTCGATCCCGCGCTGACCTCCGGCGGATCGTCCGGCGGCTCTGCCGTTGCGGTCGCGGCCGGCATGGTGCCGCTGGCGCACGGCACCGATTTCGGCGGCTCGGTGCGCACGCCCGCCAGCTTCTGTAACGTCGCCTCGATCCGACCGACGCCAGGCCGCATCCCGTCGCCGCGCCGTCCGCTCGGCTGGGATATGCTGGCCAGCCACGGCTTCCTCGCCCGCGGCGTCGACGATCTCGCGCTTGCGCTGTCGGTATGCGGGGGAAGCGACGCGCACGATCCGCTCTCGGCCCGCGTAGTCAGTGACGATCGAGCGATCGCAGGACGTCCCCGGATCGCCGTCACGCTTGACTTCGGCGTCGCGCCGGTTGCACGCGAGGTTCGTGCGCGTTTCGCAGCGGCTTGCGAGGCGCTCGCGCGTGTTGTCGATGTCGTGCCGTCCTCGCCCGATTGCGGCGGAGCGATCGAAACCTTCCGCACCTTGCGCGCGGCGCACATTGCCAACAGCTATGGCGAGTTGCTGAGGACCCGCCGCGCCGAGCTCACGCCCACCGTGATCTGGAATATCGAGGCGGGCGCAAAACTCTCCGCCGAGGACTATCTCACCGCCGAGCGGCGCCGTACGGCGATCTACCGCAGCTTTCGCGAGCTGTTCACGCGCGCCGACTTCCTGGTCGCGCCGGCGGCATCGGTCTTGCCCTGGCCGAACGAGATCAGCGACGTCACCGCAGTCGACGGCGCCGCGCTGGAGACGCCGATCGACTATCTCGCCGTCACCTTCATTGTGTCGCTGGTCGGGTTTCCGGTCCTGACCTTGCCGGCACCCAGGGATGTGAACGAGCTGCCGTTCGGCATCCAGATCATCGCGCCGCCCGGCGGCGAATCCCGCTTGTTTGCCTTCGGCCGTGCCATCGAGAACGAATTGGGGTTTTCGCATCGCCGGCCGCCTCTCTGATCAGCTGTCGCGATGCTCGAGCCGGGCGGCGAGCGCCTCGGCAAGACCGATGGTCGGCTTGGCGGCGGGCCGGCGGAACGTGCCTGCCGTTGCCTTGCGCAGGCGCAGCGCATGAAGCGCTTCGGCCTGCTTCACCGAGGCGACGACTTGATCGACGACGGGGACGGGAATCCGGTCGGCCACGCGTTCGGCGAGGCCCGAGAGCGGCGCACCGGCGAAGATCAGCACGTCGGCGTCATCCTCGACGATGGCGCGCCGGGCGAGATCGACCAGCACATCCTCCTTCTCGGTGCCGACCTCGGAGATCGCCTGGAACGGCGTGTCGAGCATGCGGATGCCGGCGCAGCGCTCCCATAGCCCGTGGGCGCGGACGCATTCCTCGTACCAGGGGCCCAATGCCTGGGCGAAGGTGACGATGGCGAAGCGGCGGCCCGCCATGCAAGCCGTCAGCATCGCGGCTTCCGCCATGCCGACCACGGGAATGTCGAAGGTTTCGCGCGCCGCGAACAGGCCGGGATCGCCGAAGGCGGCGATGATCGCGGCATCGACGTTCCGGTGCTGCTCGGCCAGCATCTCCAGCGCAATGGCGCCGCCGATCTGCGCCTCGGTCCGCGTCGCGATGTAGGGCACGCCGCGGGTCGCGGTGCATGGGATCAGCTCGGTGCCTGATGAGGCCGCGCGCTGCCCGACCCCCATCATCAGGTGCGTGACTTCGGTGCTGGTGTTCGGATTGAGCAGCAGCAGCTTCATGGTCACGCCGCCGTCTGCTTGGCTTGAGAGGCGGCGATCACTTCGAGCAGGGCAGTGCCGGTGCGCCGGACATGGGCGCCGAGCAGGCGGCCGGCCGCTTCGCTGTCGCGCGCCTCGAGCGCTGCCAGGATATCGGCGTGCTCGTCGACCGAATTGCTCCAGCGGCGGTCGGCGCCGAGCGCGAGGTAACGCGCGCGTTCGGCGCGGGAGATCAGCGTCTCGTGCGCCTCGCGCAGCGGCGTGTTGCGCGCCATGCGGACGATGGTGTTGTGGATCTCGCCGTTGATGGCGAAGTAATCGTCGAGCTTGCCGTTGCGGTGATGACCCTCCATGCGGGTCTGAAGCGTGCGCAGGCGGGCGAGATCGCGCTCGGTGGCGCGCTCCGCGGCAAGCTCGGCGGCCAGCCGTTCGATCCCGGACAGTGCCTCGAACAGCTCCGAGATGCCATCGACCGCGATGTCGGCGATGCGAGGGCTTCGATTGGGGCGTAGCTCGATCAACCCTTCGGCCGCGAGCACCTTCATCGCCTCGCGCAAGGGCGTGCGCGACACGCCCAGCTCTTTCGACAGCCTGGTCTCCTGGGTCTGCGATCCCGGCGGCAGCTCGCCGCGGATGATCATCGTCCGCATCCGCGCGGCGGCGCGCTCATGCAGGCCCATCCGCTTGAGTTTGGGCGACTTTCGTCCCTTCGGCGCTTCCGATTTCTGCTGCACGCGTGCCTCACTGCTTCCGCTCATCTTAGCCGTTTCCAGCCCTTTGACTTGCCCAAAATACCGACGCATCTCGCTGAAAACAATGGCACAACGCGCAAATTGTATGCAGCATGCAGAATCCCCGTTGCGCTGCCGCAAAGGCCGGCCGATGATCTCTGGTGACGCGCGAGACCTCGCGCCTTCGAAACGGAGTGAGCGATGCGGACGAGTTTGCGATGGGGCCTCGTGGTGATGGCGGCGATGTTCGGTGGCAGCGATCTCGCCTCCGCGCAGACCGCCAAGATCAAGCTCGGTTACGCCAAATGCGCGCACTGCCTGCCGATGTCGCTGATTGCAGGCATGGCGAAGGGTGTCGAGGTCGAGGCCACCGGCTTCAACTCGGGCAATGACGTGCTCACCGCGCTGGTGTCGAAGAGCATCGACGTCGCGCAGGTCACTTACCTCCACTACATCACCGCGCTCGACAAAGGCTTTGACGTCGTCGCCGTATCAGGCCAGATCAATGGCGGCTCGGAATGTCTCTCCTCCGCGAAACTGAACCTTCCCCCTGAGGATTGGACCACTTTCAAGACGACCGCTCTGAAGGCGAAGAGCGACGGCCAGCCGCTGAAGGTCGCAGCGTCCCGCGGCAATGCGCAGGACATCCACATGCGCGGCGCGTTCCTCAAGCAGGGCGTCGATCCGAACAAGGACATCCAGTTCATCAACATTCCGAATCCGTCGGACCATCTCGCGGCGCTCCAGCGCGGCGAGGTCGACATGATTTGCTCGGTCGAGCCGTTTGCCTCGCAGATCCGGCTCGCCGGCGCCGGCAAGCACTTCGTGCTGCCCTACGACCAGGCCGCGGGGAATCTCACCAACCTGATCGTCACCCGTTCCGACGTGATCGCGAGCCAGCGCGCCGGTGTCCAGGGCGTCGTCAGCGCCGTGGTCGAGCTCGACAACAAGCTGATCGCCGACAAGGGGCCATGGATCGAGGTCATCAACAAGCTCACCGGCCTCGACAAGACGGTGGCGACCGAGGCGCTGAAGAACGCTTCGCCGGATCCCGCGATCCATCGCTCGCAGACGCTCGCGATCGCCGCGATGATGCGCGACCTCAAATACATTGCGAAGGACGTCTCCGCGGAAGCGGAGAAGAACATGGACTATTCGTTCCTGGAGCAGGCCACGGGAAAAGCCAAGAATGACCTCGGTTATTGATGCCGCGCCGGCCAAGCCGGCGTTCCGGCTGACACGGGCGTTTCAGGGGCTCGAACGCGTCGTCGTCCCCGCGCTGCTGATCGCGGGCTGGGAAGCCTTTGCCCGCAGCGGCATGCTGCCGCCGGCGCTGCTGCCGGCGCCGAGCGCGGTGCTGCATGCGCTCGGCGACTGGGTGTTCGGCTTCGACGAGACCACGCAGACCTATTCGGGGCACTGGCTGCGCGATGCGCTCGCCAGCGCTCTTCGCGTCTTCGGCGGCTTTGCGCTGGCAAGCGCGCTCGGCATTCTCGCCGGCGTCGCCATCGGCTGGTCGCGCCTGTTCGAGAAGACGCTGGAGCCGACGCTGCAGATGCTGCGGCCGATCCCGCCGGTGTCCTGGATTCCGCTGGCGATCATCTGGTTCGGCATCGCCGACAAGCCCGCGATCTTCCTCGTCTTCCTCGGCGCCTTCTTTCCCGTGCTGATGAACAGCATTCACGGGGTGAAGACCGTGGACCACAATCTCGTGCGTGCCGGCGCGATGATGGGCGCAAGCCAGCGGCAGATGTTGACCGATATCGTGCTGCCGGCGGCGCTGCCCTCGATCTTCGCAGGCCTGCGCATCGCGGTCGGATCGGCCTGGATGCTGACGGTCACGGCCGAGATGGTCGCGGTGAAGAGCGGCCTCGGCTACGTCCTGTGGGATTCCTACTACTTCCTGCGCTACGACATCGTGCTTGCCGCGATGATCTCGATCGGGCTGCTAGGCTATCTCTCCGACCTCGGCCTCAAGGCGATCATGGCGCGCACGCTGCGCTGGCAGCAGACGACCACCGTGCAGGGCAGGGCAGGCTGATGGCGGCAATCGAGCTTCGCAACATCGTCAAGGTATTCTCCGACAAGCGGCGCGGCCGCGATCTCCTGACGCTGGACAACATCAATCTCGACATCGAGGCCAATGACTTCGTCTGCCTGCTCGGCCCGTCCGGCTGCGGCAAGTCAACCTTGCTCAACATCATCGCCGGCTTCGAGCAGGCGACGAGCGGCCGCACGCTGGTCGGCGGCAAGCAGGTGGAGCGGCCCGGCTCGGACCGCGGCGTGGTGTTCCAGCAGCCGACCCTGATGCCGTGGCTGACGGCGATCGACAACATTGCGTTCCATCTCAAGCTCAAGGGCGTCGGCAAGGCCGAACGGCATCACCGCGCCATGGAGTTCATCGATCTCGTCGGCCTGCGTGGCTTCGAGCACCATCATCCGTCCGAGATGTCCGGCGGCATGAACCAGCGGGTCGGGATAGCCCGCGCGCTGCTGATGAACCCGAGCGTCATCCTGATGGACGAGCCGTTCGCGGCGCTCGACGCCCAGACCAAGCTCGAAATGCAGGAGGAACTGGTCGCGATCTGGCAGAAGCGCCGCTGCACCATCGTGTTCGTCACCCACAGTGTCGACGAGGCGCTGGTGCTCGGCAACAAGATCGTGGTGATGACCAAGCGGCCCGGTCGGATCCGCGAGGCCGTCAATTTCGACCTGCCGCGTCCGCGCGACATCACCAGCCCCGAATTCAACGACGCCAAGCGCCACATCCTGGCTCTGATCCGGGAGGAGTCGACGCGCCTCGCGCAGGCGTCGTAGAGTATGGTCATGCGCAAGCGTCTCGGCATGATCACGCCATCGTCCAACTCGGTGCTCGAGCCCGTCACCAGCGCCATGCTGCGTGGCGTGGCCGATGTCACCGCGCATTTCTCACGCTTCCGCGTCACCGAGATTGCGCTGGACGCCGCCGCGCTGAGCCAGTTCGACGCCTCGGTGATGCTGCCGGCGGCGGACCTGCTGGCGGATGCGAAAGTCGACGCGATCGCCTGGAACGGCACGTCCGCAAGCTGGCTCGGCATCGGCCGCGACAGGAACCTTTGTGAGGCGATCACGGCGCGCACAGGCGTGCCCGCGACGACGTCGACGCTCGCCTGCATCGATGCCGCCCGGGCGCTCGGTGCCAAACGCGTCGGCCTGGTCTCGCCCTATACGGACGACGTGCAGCGGCGGATCGCAGAGGTCTGGGCCGAGGAGGGGATCGCCCCGCGTGCCGAGCGGCATCTTGGACTGCGCGACAATTTTTCCTTCGGCGAGGTCGCGCCGGCGACGATTGCGGGTATGATCCGCGCGGTGGCGGCGGAAGGATCGGATGCGATCGTCATCCTCTGCACCAATCTCGACGGGGCCGCGCTGGCCGCCTCGCTGGAGCGGGAACTGGATATCGCCGTGCTCGATTCGGTCGCGGTCACGCTGTGGCGGACCCTGAGCCTTGCCGGCGGCGACATTGCGGCTCTTGCGGAATGGGGCCGGATATTCCAGACAATGCCAGCCATCAAGTGACGGAGACATCAGTGACGCAGCTCGATCTCGCCATTCGCGGCGGCACCATCGTGACGGCCAGCGACGAGTTTCGTGCGGATATCGGCATCCGTGACGGCCGCATCGTCAGCATCGCCGATCATCTCGAGGGTGCGGCGCGCGAGATCGACGCGACGGGCCTGCTGGCACTGCCGGGCGGCATCGACAGCCACGTGCACATCTCGCAAGCTTCCGGCCCCGACGTGGTGATGGCCGACGACTTCGCCTCGGCGACGCGCGCGGCGGCCGCCGGCGGCAACACCATGGTGCTGCCCTTTGCGCTTCAGGAGAAGGGCACCTCGCTGCGGACCTGCGTCGAGAACTACCGCAAGCTCGCCGAGGGCGAGTGCTACATCGACACCGCCTTCCATCTCATTATCTCCGATCCGACCGCGGTCGTGCTCGGGCAGGAACTGCCGGCCCTCGTCAAGGACGGCTACACCTCGTTCAAGGTGTTCATGACCTATGACGACCTCGTGCTCAGCGACAAGCAGTTGCTCGAGGTCTTCGACGTCGCGCGCCGCGAGGAGGCGCTGGTCATGGTCCATTGCGAGGGCTACGACGCCATCCGCTTCCTGACCACCAAGCTGGAGCGCGAGGGCCATATCGCGCCCTATTATCACGGCGTCTCGCGGCCGCAGGCGGTCGAGCGCGAGGCGACCCATCGCGCCATCAGCCATGCCGAAATCGTCGGCGTCCCCATCATGATCGTCCATGTCTCCGGCCGCGAGGCGATGGAGCAGGTGCGTTGGGCTCAGCAGCGCGGATTGCCTGTTCATGCGGAGACCTGTCCGCAATACATCACGCTGACGGCCGACGACATGAAGGGCCTGAACATGGACATTACGGGCGCGAAATACGTCTGTTCGCCGCCGCCGCGCGATGCCGAAAGCCAGCAGGCGATCTGGGAGGGCATTACATCAGGCGTGTTCCAGACCTTCTCGTCCGACCACTGCCCGTTCCGCTACGACGACCCGAAGGGCAAGCTGACACCGAATTCGCGCACCTCGTTCCGCTGGGTGCCAAACGGCATCCCCGGTGTCGAGACGCGACTGCCGATCCTGTTCTCCGAGGGCGTGTCGAAGGGAAGGATCAGCCTACAAAAATTCGTCGAGCTGACCGCGACCAACCATGCGCGCATCTACGGCCTCTATCCGCGCAAGGGCTCGATCGGTGTCGGCTTCGATGCCGATATCGTGCTGTGGGACCCCAAATTGAAGAAGCCGATCCAGCAGGCCGATCTGCATCACGGCGCAGACTACACGCCGTGGGAGGGCTTTGACGTCACCGGCTGGCCCGTCACGACCGTTGCCCGGGGCCGCGTGGTGTACGAGCACGGCAGGATCGTCGGCGACAAGGGCGCGGGCGAGGTGCTGAGCCGCGGCAAGTCCAGCCTGGTGTGATCCTCACACGATGTGAGGATCACATCGGGTCGGCGATCTCCGCCGTCAGTTCGTCGGTCCGTCGCCGCGGATGGCGAATGTCGTGGTTTTCAGCTTGGTCATGCCGAACTTGTCGAACAGCTTGTCATAGGTGCCGTCAGCGCGGATCGCGGTGAGCGCATCGGCAACGGCCTGGGCCAGCAGCTTGTCGCGGAAGGCGAGGGTGATGTCGGTGCCGGCGATGTCGCGGACCCAGATCTTTGCGATGCCCTTCTGTTCGAGCGAGTTGGCGGTCTCGTTGATGTTGAGCGCGGCCTCGAGCTGACCGGCACGCAGCGCCGCTGAGGTGGCGGTGACAGTGGTGAAGGTGCGCAGCTCGATCGGCTTCAGGCCCTTGGCCTCCATCGCGGTGCTGAACTCGCGCGCCTTGCGCTCGGTGTAGGTCGCCGATTCCACGCCCACGACGCGGCCGGCGAGATCCTCGAACTTCTCCAGCTTCAGGCTGGAGGAGGGATCGGTGTAGATGCTGATCGCCTGCTGCGCGTAGGGCACGAGGTAGAGCATCTTGGACCGCTCCTCGGTCCAGAACAGGCCGGTGTTGATGGCATCGAAGCGGCCCGAGCGCAGCGCCGGGATCATCGGCGGGAAGTCCATGCGCAGAAACACCGGCTCGACGCAGATGCGCTTGGCGATCTCGCGGGCGAGCTCGACATTGAGGCCCTGCAACTCGCCCTTGTCGTCGACGAATTGCTGCGGCGGCAGCGTCGGGTTGATCGACATCTGCCACTTCGGCGCTTCGATCAGGCTCGAGGCCGGCACCTTCGGCGTGCAGGTCTGGGCGCCGGCGGCCTGGGACAGGCCGACCAGCAGGGCGAAGGCGGAGAAGATCTTGAGAAATCGCATCTGAATACTCCGATCAAATCGTGGGTGGCAGAGGAGCCGTTCTCCGGTCCGACGTCTTCTTCATTGTCTCGTCAAATGGCCGCCGTCGCGTCGCGATCGGCCTGCCGGGTCAGGATCAGCGAGGTGTGGCGGGCGGTGGTCACCACCTCATCGCGCTGGTTGAGAAGGTCGAGCGTCTCGATGACGATGCCGCGCGCGGGATTTTTGGTCGGCCGCTTCTCGACGAAACGGAAACGCACGCGCAAGCTATCGCCGGCGACGATAGGACCTTTGAATTTGACTTCGTCCCAGCCAAGCGAGGCGACCGAGGTCTCTTCGTACAGCTTCAACTCCGACTTCAGCCCTTCCATCAGCGACAGGCCGAACAGTCCGTGGCCGATCACCGCGGGAAAACCGCGCGACTTCGCATAGCCGGCATCGAGGTGGAGCGGATGATGGTCGCGCGTGACGTCGGCGAAGACAGCAATATCGGCCTCCGTCACGGTGTGCGCGGCGGTCTCGAACTCCGTGCCGAGCGCGATGTCCTCGTAACGGAGATTGATCGGGGCGCTGGTGTCCATGCCCAATCCTCAGGCGACCTTGCGCGGCCGCGCCGGCAAGGCCTTGAAGCTCTGCGCGATGCCCATGGGCCCGGAGCGGAAGATGCGCGGATCCATGTCCTTCAGTTGCGGGCTGATGCGCGGCCGAAAGCCCATATGCGCGAGGATGTCCTCCTCCAGGCGAGCGCCCGGCGCGATCTCGGTCAAGGTCACGCTGCCGTTCTCCAGTTCGAACACGGCGCGCTCGGTGACATAGCTGACGTGCTGGCCGCGCTGCGCGGCGAGCGAGGCACTGAAGCTGATCTGGCCAACCTGCGGCACAAACTTGCGGAAGGCGCCGTCGCGCCGGATCGCGAGGCGCCCGTTCTCGACGCCGATATCGAACTTGCCACCGGTCATGGTGCCGCTGAAGATCAATCGCTTGGCGTTCTGCGTGATGTCGATGAAGCCGCCGGAGCCATCGCGGCGATCGCCGAAGCGGGTGACGTTGACGTTGCCAGCCGCGTCCACCTCCGCGAAGGAGAGGAAGGCGCAAGACAGCCCGCCGCCGTCGTAGAAGTCGAACTGATAGGCCTGGTCGAGAATGACACGCGGATTGATCGCGGTGCCGAACTCGCGCGCGTGCCCGGGCACGCCGCCGACCACGCCGGATTCCACCGTCAGCGTGATCAGGTCGGAGATGCCTTCCTCAGCCGCGACATTGGGGATCATCGCGGAGATGCCGACCCCGAGATTGACGACGTCGCGCGGGCGCAGCTCGAAGGCGGCGCGGCGGGCGATCACGCGACGCTCGGTCAGCGGATCTGGCGTGATCATCGCCTCGGGCACACGCGTTTCACCGCAGCGCGCCGGATCGTAGGCGGTGCCGTAGGTCTGCATCTGATCGGGCTCGAGCACGATGTGGTCGATCAGGAAGCCGGGGATCTTGACCATCTGCGGATGGATCGAGCCGCGCTTCACGATGCGCTTGACCTGGCAGATCACGGTGCCGCCGGCATTGTGCACGGCCTGCGCGATCGAGAGATCCTCGCGCGTCGTGCCCTCGTGCTCCATGCTGACATAGCCGTCTTCGTCGGCGGAGGTGCCGCGGATGATGGCGACATCGGGCGGGGCGGGGACGCGGTAGAGCAGCCACGACTGGCCGTGCAGTTCGAGCAGGTCGACCAGCGGCGCGGTGGTGCGCTTGTTCATGCGGCCGCCGTCCTGGCGCGGGTCCATATAGGTGTTGAGGCCGACATGGGTGAGCACGCCAGGATGTTTCGCCGCCATGGCACGGCAGAGCTGGCTCATCACCCCTTGCGGGAAATTGTAGGCGTCGATCAGCTCGTCGCGAACGAGGCGCATGAACGGCACTTGCAAGCCGAAATTGCCGCCGATCACGCGCGCGATCAGGCCCTCATGGGCGAGATGGCAGAGGCCTTTCTCGGTCACGGCGCCGACGCCGGTGATGTTGATCAGCGTCAGATTGTGCGGGCCCTGGCCGCCGAGGAAACGCCGCTCCAGCGCGTCGAGAATGGCTTCGGCCGCGCCCGTGCCGCCATTACCGCCGACGATCAGCGAATCGGCATCGCGGATGAGGCCGGCGGCCTCTGCCGCCGTGATGATGCTCAGCATGATTGCACGCCCCGCATCACGCGGCCTCCTTCTCGACCTGGCGGGCGATGATCAGCCGCTGGATCTGGTTGGTGCCCTCGTAGATCTGGGCGAGGCGGACGTCGCGAAAGATCCGCTCGATGCGGTACTCGCGCGAATAGCCGTTGCCGCCGTGGATCTGCAGCGCGTTGGAGACGTGCTTCATCGCCATGTCGGTGGTGAACAGCTTTGCCTGCGCCGCCTCCTTGGCGATTGGCTCGCCGGCATCGTGCAGGCGCGCGGCGTGGTGGATCAGAAGCCGCGCGGCGGCGATGTCGGTCGACATGTCCGCGAGCATGAACTGAACCGCCTGGAAGCCGATGATGGCCTGGCCGAACTGCTTGCGGTCGCGGGCATAGGCGGTGGCGTCCTCGAACGCGGCCTGCGCCATGCCGAGCGCCATCGAGGCCATCATCAGCCGGCTGAAGTTGAAATTGCTCATGGCCATCTTGAAGGCCTGGTTCTCCGGCCCCATCACACTGTCGGCCGGCAGGCGCACGTCGGAGAAGGTGATCTGGCAGTCGTCGAGGCCGTGCATGCCGAGCAGCTCCTCGTTCTTGCCGCGGGCGATGCCGGGCAGGGCGCCGTCGACCAGCAGGCAGGAGATGGAACGGTGGCCCGCCTCGCTGCCGGTGCGCGCGAACACCATGATGCGGTCGGCGACACCGCCGAGCGTCACCCAGGCCTTGGTGCCGTTGAGCCGCCAGCCGTTGCTCTCGCGCACCGCATGGGTGCGGATGCCGGCGACGTCGGAGCCATGGTCGGGCTCCGAGACGGCGGTCGCAGGAATAATGTCGCCGCTGAGAATTTTCGGGATCAGTGCCTTGTGCGCGTCGGTGCCGTGATGGTCGAAGAACAGCACCGCCTCGACGGGGATCGCGAAGGCATTGGCGACTGCGCCGGAGCATCGCGCCAGCTCCTCCATCGCGATGCAGGCCGCGACTGCATCCAGGCCGGCGCCTCCGGCGCCTTCGCGCAGGCAGATGCCGAACAGGCCGAGATCGGCCATGCCCTTGTAGAGCGTGCGGTCGAAGCGGTCCTCGCGGTCGATCGTGGCGGCGCGCGGCAAAATCTCCGCTTCGGCGAAGCGACGGGCGGTCTCGCGCAGGGCTTTCTGGTCTTGGCTGTAAAAGCGGTCCATGGTGTGCTCCCGTCAGTCGCTGGCGAGCTTGGAATCGTGGGAGACCTCGCTGCGGTCGCGATCGAGGAAATAGACCGCGACGTCATCGCCGGGCACGCCATAGGCGCTGCATACGCCGCGGGTCAGCGCGATGGCGGCGGCGCGGCGCTCGGCCTCGCTGCGGCGGAACGCGTGCACTTTGAGCAGGATGCGCTGGCCGGTGGCCTGCGCGCCGAACGTGCCGGCATGGGCGTAGTCATCGGGCGCAATGTTCAGGAAATAGAGCGTGACCGTATCAGCGGTGACGCCGAATGCCGACATCAGGCCGTCGGTCACGGACCTCGCCAGCGCGGCCTTGCGCTGGTTTGGGGCTTGCGGGGCGAGCACTTCGACATAGGGCATCGATCAGACCTTCGCGGATTTGGCCGCAGATGATTTGGATGAAGATGATTTGGACTTCGCGGATCTCGCAGGGGGCGGGGCATCGAACTGGCGGCAGGAGTCGCGCTTGATCAGCCGGGCGCCGACGCGATATTCGCGAACGCCGTTATTGCCGTTGCCCTTCGCATCCATGCGTTGCAGCAACCGGTCGACGGCGAGATTGGCGAGATCGCGCGCGCCGTTGTCGACGATGCTGATGGCGGGGCGATGCCATTCGAACCACGGCATGTCCTCGTAGCAGAGCAGCGAGAGGTCGTCGGGGATCGCGATGTTCCGCTCCGCCGTCACGCGCAGCACGCCGAGCGTTGCCTCGTGGTTGGCCACGAAGATCGCGCTCGGCGGGCGCGGGAGGTCCAGCAGCTTGCGGCAGCCCGTCGCACCGGTCTCGGGGACGAAATGGCCGGCATGAATCAATGTGTCGTCCCTGGCGATACCGGCCTCGCGTAGCGCGCGGACATAGCCGGACAGCCGCTCGCGGCCGGACGTCGTGTCCTGGCGGCCGACGATCAACCCGATGCGCTTGTGGCCGAGCTCGATCAGGTGGCGCGTGCCGAGATAGGCGCCCTGCGGATCGTCGGCGAGCACGGTCTCGAGATCGGTTGCGTCGTCGCGCCGCACCAGGCAGACGATCGGGACGTCCTTCGCCAACGCCTTGAGCTGCGGGCCGTTCTTGCCGGTGGGCACCACGATCAGCCCGTCGATGCGATGGTCGACCAGCGTGGTGAGGGTGTCGCTCTCCTGCTGCGGATCGTCGCCGCCGATGCACAGAAGCATCTGATAACCCAGCGCCTTCAGGCGCGCCTGCACCACTTCGGCCATCACCTGGAACGAGGCGTTGGTGAGGTTGTGAACCAGAAGCGCGACGAGCCGCGATTGTCCGGTCTTCAGTCCGCGCGCGATGGGGTTCGGCCGATAGCCTAGCTCACGCGCGATGCGCGTCAGGCGCTGCTGCGTGCGCTCGCTGGTCAAGCCGGTTCCAGTCAGTGCGCGCGAGGCGGTACTGACCGAAACGCGGGCCGCCTGTGCCACATCTTTGAGCGTGACGGTCATCAAACCTGCCGATAGACTGCAATCGATTGCAGAAACGCTATGAGCTTATTCCACGCGGATCAAGCTCAAAAAATGGATGGTGTTGCCCAATGCAGAGCCATTTATGCAAACGATTGCATAAGGCGTGCGGATATTCCGCAGGCGGCACCCATCGCCTGAATTCACCCGAGCACCCGGCAGTTCCCTGATGAAGACGTTCCGCGGCACCTACACCGTCATGATCACCCCGTTCACGGCAGCGGGCGAGGTCGATGTCGCAGCCTTGCGCGCCTTCGTCGACTGGCAGATCGCGGAAGGCATTCATGGGCTGATCCCGCTCGGCTCGACCGGCGAATTCCTGTCTCTCGACGACGACGAGAAGGCGCTGGTGGCGGAGGTCGTCATCGGCCAGGCCGCGGGGCGTGTGCCCGTGCTGATCGGCACCGGTGCTGAGGATACCCGCGAGGTCGTGCGCCTCAGCCGCCGTGCCGAAAAGCTGGGCGCCGACGGCGTCATGATCATTCCGCCGTTCTATTCGACGCCGACCGACGATGAGCTCGTCCATCACTACAAGACGGTGGCCGACGCGATCGCGCTGCCGATCATGGTCTACAACAACCCGGCGACCGCCAATGTCGATCTCAAGCCACAGCTCGTGGCGCGCATCGCCGAGATTGACAACTGTCTCTATATCAAGGAGTCGACGCTGGAGGTGACGCGGGTGCGCGACATCATCCGGCTCTGCGGCGACAGGATGACCGTGTTCGGCGGCATCCTCGGCTTCGAATCCTTCGTCGAGGGCGCGCAAGGCTGGGTCGCGGTGGCCTCCAATGTGGTGCCGTCCGAGATGGCGCGCATCTTCAGCCTCGTCGCAGACGAGGGCGCCATCAAGGAGGCGCGCGAGCTCTATCTGAAATATCTGCCGGTGATCGAGTTCGTCGGCGGCCAGGCCTATGTCGCCGGCAGCAAGGCGCTGCTCGGCCATATGGGCCTTGCGGTCGGCGGCCCGCGCCCGCCGCGACTGCCGTTGCCGGCCGCGCAGGACGCGGCCGCGCTGGCGCTGGTGAAGACGTTCGGTCTCGCGTGGCGCGGCGCGTCCATTGCAGCCGCTTAGACCTGGTGTGATCGATGAACCTGCTCGATGGCGTCAAAATCCTCAGCTTCAATCATTACCTCGCTGGCCCGCTGGCCGCGCAGACGCTCGCCGATCTCGGCGCCGACGTCATCGCGGTCGAGCCGATCGAGGGCGCGTTTCAGCGCAACTGGGCGGTGGCCAATCATTTCGTCGCGGGTGATAGCGTCAATCACCTGGCGACCGGGCGCAACAAGCGCAGTCTCGCGGTCGATCTCAAGCATCCCGACGGCATCGCCGCGGTGAAGAAGCTGGTCGCGACCGCCGACGTCGTGATGGAAAACTTCCGGCCGGGCACCATGGCCAAGCTCGGCCTCGGCTACGACACGCTCAAGGCGATCAACCCCGGCCTGATCTATGCGGTGGCGACCGGGTTCGGATCGGAAGGGCCCTACAAGGATCGTCCCGGCCAGGATCTGCTGCTTCAGGCGATGTCGGGCCTTGTGATGCGGACCGGACGTGCCGACGGCGAGCCGACCGCTGTCGGTGCGGTGATCGTCGATCAGCATGCGGCCTCGCTCTATGCCATGAGCATTCTCGCCGCACTGTTTGCCAGGACCAAGACGGGGACGGGGCAACTCGTCGAGGTCAACCTCTATCAGGCCGCCCTCGATCTCCAGGTCGAGCCGCTGACCGCCTGGCTCAATGGCGCGCCGTCGCCGACGCCACGCGGTCCGGCCGGAATTGCCGCCTGGTTCAGCCCCGGGCCTTACGGCATTCATGCGACGGCCGACGGCCATCTCGCGATCTCCATGGCGGCGCCCAAGGCGCTCGCGGCAGGGCTTGACTGCGAAGAGTTGAAGCGGTTCGGCGAGGCCGACAGTTTCTCGAAGCGCGAGGAGATCACGCGGATCGTCGCGACGCGTCTGAAGCAGAAGTCGACGGCCGATTGGCTGCCCTCGCTCGAGGCGGCGCGGATCTGGCACGCGCCGGTACAGGATTATCGCGACCTCGAGGCCGATCCCCAGCTCAAGCATCTCGGCGTGTTCAAGAGCGCCGAGAGTGCCGGCGGCGCGCAAATCCGGATGGTGGCGCATCCCGCTCGCTATGACGGCCGGACGCCGGAGGTGCGGCTGGTGCCGCAGCGGCTAGGTGCACAGACGCGCGAGGTGCTCGGCGAGATCGGCTACGGCGCTGCCGACATCGACGCGATGATCGCCGGCAAGGCGGTGGGAGTGGCGCGATGATCGACTTTTCAATCCCTGAGGATACGCGCCTGCTGGTCGATACCGTCCGCCGCTTCGTCGAGACGGAGGTGCAGCCGCTCGAAGACGTCGTGGAGCAGACGGCCAAGGTGCCGCCCGATGCGCTGGCGGTGACCAAGGCCAAGGCCCAGAAGCTCGGCCTGTATGCGATGAACATGCCGGCCGATGTCGGTGGTGGCGGGCTGTCCTGCGTCGAGCATTGTCTCGTCGAGGAGGAGTTCGGCAAGACCTCCGATGCGTTGATCCGCCGCGTGTTCGGCCAGGTCTATCCGATGCTGATGGCCTGCAAGGGCGATCAGGTCGAGCGTTATCTGCTGCCGACGGTGAAGGGCGACAAGATCTGCGCCATGGCGATCACCGAGCCGGGCGCCGGCTCCGACGCCGCCTCGATCAGCACGACCGCTCATCTCGACGGCGACCAGTGGGTGCTCAACGGCACCAAGCATTTCATCAGTGACGGCGACATCGCCGATTACGTGATCCTGATGGCGCTGACCGACAAGGAAAAGCGCGCGCGGGGCGGCATCACGCTGTTTCTGGTCGATCGTACCACACCCGGCTTCAAGGTCGCACGCACGCAGCCGATGATGGGCCACCGCGGCTATGGCCACGCTGAGCTGGCCTTCGAGGACTGCCGCATTCCGAAAGCGGCCGTGCTGGGCGAGGTTGGCGGCGGGTTCAAGCTGATCATGCAGAGCGTGCTCCAGATCCGTCTCGCCCATATCGGGGCGCGTGCCGTCGGCATGGCGCAGCGTGCGCTCGAGATGATGCGCAAGCATGCCGGCGAGCGGCGTCAGTTCGGCCAGCTCATCGGTGACTTCCAGATGGTGCAGAAACTGATCGCCGATTCCGCCACCGAGATCTTCGGCGTCAAGATGATGGTGATGAACGCCGCCTGGGACATCGATCAGGGCAAGGATGCGCGGGACAAGGTCTCGATGATCAAGGTCGCGGCCTCCGAGATGCAGGGCCGCGTCGTGGACCGCGCCATCCAGGTGTTCGGCGGCATGGGCTTCAGCAAGGACCTGCCGCTGGAGCGCATGTATCGCGACGCGCGCGTCACCCGCATCTATGACGGCACCTCCGAAATCCACCGCATGCTGGTCGCGCGCAGCACCATCAAGAATGGCTTGCAGCTCTAGGGAAACGACCGATGTCTCACGCACCTCTCAAGCCCGGCGCCGTCTTCGCCTTCCGCAAGACCATGACGGTCGCGGAGCAGGCGATGTTCACCGGCATCAGCGGCAATCTCGGCGGTCTCTATGTGGACGCCGTCCGCGCCAGGAAGGCCGGCGCCTCCAACATGGTCGCCTTCGAGCTCGCGGTCGGCGGCCTTGCCACGACCTGCCTCAGCCAGCTCGGCGGACCGACGCGGCGGATCGGCAGCATCGCGCTGAACTTCGCTGCGCCGGTGATTGTCGGCGAGTCCGTCGAGGCCAAGGCCGAGATCGTCTCGGTTGCCGGTGATGACGCGGTCTGCCGCGTCACCTGCACGCTGTCGCCCTCGGGGGCGACCGTGGTGGACGGCACCGCGACGCTGGTTCCGTTCGCGAAGGGCTGAGCCATGTACGAGTCGAAATCCTTCGACGATCTGAAGGTGAACGACAGGGTCAGCCTCAGCAAGACCATCACCGAGGCGGATGGTGCGCTCTATATTGCTGCGACCGGCGATTTCGGCCCTGTTCATGTCGACGAGGTCTACGCGGGCGCAACGCGCTTCGGCCGCAGGCTGGCGCCGGGGATCATGGTCGCGGGGCTCTGCACCAGCATCCTCACCAGCGAGCTGGTCGGCACGATCGGCGTCTCTGTCGAGGACCGGTTCTGGTTCACCGGCCCGGTGTTCTACGGCGACACGCTCACCTTCGACGTCTGGATCGCCGAGCAGCACGACGAGACCCGCACCATCATCTGGGAGGCGAGCGCCCGCAACGAGGGCGGCCTCGAAGTGCTGAAGGCGCGCGCGAGCCTGAAATTTCCTCGGCGGAAACCGTCATGAGCAAGCCGATGAAGAAACCTGACCTGCGCGGCGTCACGGTCGCGACCGTGCTGCCCTTCAAGGACGACAGCTCGATCGACTGGGACGGCTACGCCCGCGTGCTCGACTATTGCGCCTGTCCGGACGGAATCGCGGCCGTGTTCGTCAACGGACATGCCGGCGAGGGCGGGTCGCTCTCGGACGACGAGCGGCAGGCGGTGATCGAGCGGACGCGCAAGCACATCGGCGGCAAGCCGCTGCTTTCAGGCATCATCGCGCATTCCACCGCGGAAGCGATCCATCAGGCGCAGCTCGCGGAAGCTGCCGGCGCCGATTGCGCCGTGTTGTTCCCGCCGGCGCCGCTTGGTGGCGGTGCATCGGCGACCTCGCGCGCACCGGTGGCCTTCGTTCAGGCGGTCAGTTCCGCCATCGGCATTCCAGTGTCGATCTTCCAATATCCACTGGCGTCCGGATTTGGCTACTCACCGGAGACGCTGGCGAAGATCGCAGCGCTCGACGGCGTCATCGCCATCAAGGAGGGCAGCGACAGCATCTTCGCCTATGACGAGAACCGCCGGGCGGTGAAGCAGGCCGATCCCTCCGTCGCGATCCTGCCGTCGAACTTCAACTGGTTCCTGCCGCAGCTCGCCATCGGCGGCGACGGCATTCTCTCGGGCCTCGTCAGCCTCGCGCCGGATCTGTTCGTCGCGCTTTGGCAGGCGGCGCTCGCCGACGATCTCGCCGCGCTGCGCGCGGTCAACGAGCGGCTCTATCCAATCGTCCGCGCGATCTATGGCCCAGCGCCGATCATGGACATGCACACGCGCATGAAAGTCGGGCTCAAGGCGCTCGGCTTGATCGGTAACGCCGATCCGCGGCCGCCGCTG
Organism: Bradyrhizobium sp. CCBAU 45394; assembly: GCF_028128655.1. NCBI lineage: Bacteria > Pseudomonadati > Pseudomonadota > Alphaproteobacteria > Hyphomicrobiales > Nitrobacteraceae > Bradyrhizobium > Bradyrhizobium sp. CCBAU 45394. The sequence goes on from NZ_LBIX01000172.1 coordinate 286,164, forward strand.
CTGCCGGTCGTTCCGGCGTTGTGCGACGCCATCGCAACGACGCTCGGTGCGGCGCGCGCGACCGGCGACATTCGTCTGGGGTGAGGGACGAACCCATGGCCGACGAAGCCTTCATTCACATCGTGCGGGTCGACATCGATCCCGAGCACGAGGCCGCGTTCGACGCCTGGTACGAGCAGAGGCATTTCCCCGATTTGCTCGCCTGTCCCGGCTGGCTGTCCGCAAAGCGCTTCGTCTCGATCGGCGACGGACCGAAATACGCGGCGATGTACGAAGTCGCGGGACGATGGGCGTTCGAAACGCCGGAGTTCCTGAAGGTGAAGGGCTTCGGTCCGTTCGAATCCCTGGTGAAGAACTTCATGCGAATCCAGCTCAAGCCGATGTCGGGACCGGCTTGAGGGGGCGAAGACGATGCTGCCTGTCGTGTCGTGAGATCCGGCCGGCCGCATCCAACAAACATTGAGGGGAATCCCGGGCGAGGGACTGCATCGGTCATTGGCGTCTTACTGGAGGTATCACATGCTCTCGACACTGCTTCGCCTGAGTGCGGCTGCCGCACTAGCTTTCGCATCCACGGCTGCGCATGCGGCCTGTACGCCTGGGATCACCGACGACAATCTGATTGCGCCCGGGAAGTTGCAGCTCTCGATCAATCCGACAAACCCGCCGCAGCAATTCGTCGACAAGGACGGCCAGTTGCAGGGCCTCAACGTGGAACTCGCCGCCGAGCTCGGCAAGCGGTTGTGTCTTCCGGTCGAACTCGTCCGGATGGATTTTCCGGCGATGATACCGGCCATGGCCGCGGGCCGCATCGACGGCATCGACACCGGCATGTTCTGGACCGAGGAACGTTCGAAGCTGATGTACATGGTGCCGTACGCCATTCAGGCGATTTCGGTCGTGGTTGCGCCCGACAGCGGCACAAAAATTGCTACCGAAAATGATCTGATCGGAAAAACATCCGCCGTCGAGGTCAGCACCTACCAGATGAATTGGCTCAAGAAGCTCAGCGATGCGAGCGTGGCGAAGGGCGGCGCAGCCGTCGAGATGCGGACCTTCCCCACCGCCACCAACGTCGTCAGCGCGCTGCTGGCCGGCCAGGTGGACAACGCGCTGCTCGTCGATAGCGTGGCGCGCGATCTCACCGGCCGCGGTCGCGTCAAGGAAGTGCTGAGCGGGCTCGGCACGGCGCGTACCACGCTCGGTTTCCGCAACAAGACGGTGGTCGATGCCGTCGTCAAGGCGCTGAACGCCATGCGTGCCGACGGCAGCTACCAGGCGCTGTTCGACAAGTTCGGCCTGACCAGCATGCCGGCCGATCAGCCGCTTGCGATCGCCGGCCCGGGTCCGGCCTGATACCTACGGAGACGAGCCGATGAGCCATTTCAGTCCGACGGCCGCCGTCAACTACTTCTTCAACTACTTCCTGATGAAGGGGGTGCTCGTCACCATCGGCCTGACGGTGGCGGCGGTCATCGGCGGATTGATCCTCGGCATGGGCATCGCGTTGATGCGCATGTCGTCCAACCCGGTGCTGTCGGGCGCGTCGCGCTTCTACATCTGGTTCTTCCGCGGCACGCCGCTGCTGATCCAGCTCGTGGTGATCTACAGCGGCTTGCCGCAGCTCGGGATCAAGTTCTCCGTGATCACCTGCGCGCTGGTCGGCCTGATCCTCAACGAGGCGGCCTACCTCGCCGAGATCGTGCGCAGCGGCTTCATGGCCGTTTCGGCGGGACAGCGCGAAGCCGCCTGGGCGCTCAGCCTGTCGCCCTGGGTGACGTTCCGCCGGGTGACCCTGCCGCAGGCGTTCCGGCTGATGATCCCGCCGCTCGGCAACTCCATCAACTCGCTCTTGAAGGCGACCTCGCTCGCCTCGGTGATCTCGGTCGAGGAGCTCATGCGCCGCAGCGACATGCTGATGCAGGAGCATTTCCAGATCCTTGAAGTCTATGCGGCGGCCACGGCCTATTACCTGATCCTCACCTCGGTCTGGGATGCGGTTCAACGCCGGCTGGAGAAGCACTTTGGTCGATCGAGCGCTGCGAAGTCGAGGCGCGTCGCGGCGAGGGCGCCGGTTACGCAGGCGAGCGTGGAGGCCCGGGCATGAGCGAGATATCGATGAATGCGGCTAGCAGCGTCGAAGGTGCAACGCAGCTCCGCGATGTGCCTGCGGTTCGCATGGAGGCCGTCTACAAGCACTATGGCGACTTCACCGCGTTGAACCAGGTCGACCTCAAGGTCGCCAAGGGCGAGAAGATCGTGGTCTGCGGTCCCTCAGGCTCGGGCAAATCGACGCTGATCCGCTGCATCAATCACATCGAGAAGCACGACGAGGGCCTGATCTACGTCAACGGCGTCGAGCTCGATCGCCAGCGCAAGAACATCGACGCGGTCAGGCGCGACACCGGCATGGTGTTCCAGAGTTTTAATCTGTTTCCGCACATGACCGTGCTGGAGAACTGCATCCTGGCCCCGATGACCGTGAACAGCATGAGCGAGGCAGAAGCCAAGGACCTCGCCATGCATTTCCTGACAAAAGTCCGGATTCCGGACCAGGCCGAAAAATTTCCCGGGCAGCTCTCGGGCGGCCAGCAGCAGCGCGTCGCGATCGCACGCGCGCTGTGCATGCGGCCGAAGATCATGCTGTTCGACGAGCCGACCTCCGCGCTGGACCCCGAGATGGTCAAGGAGGTGCTGGAGACCATGAAGAAGCTCGCGGAGGAGGGCATGACCATGCTGTGCGTGACCCACGAGATGGGCTTCGCCCGCGAGGTCGCCGACCGCATCGTGTTCATGAACGAGGGCAAGGTTGTGGAGCAGGCCGTACCGGAAGAGTTCTTCCAGCATCCGAAGTCCGAACGGGCGCGGACGTTCCTCGACCAGATCATTCACTAGCCGATGTCGAGCGGGATGCGGTCATTCAGCGATCGCCTTCGCGGCATTCATGCCGCCACGATCGTGCCGATGACGCCTGAGTTCGAGATCGATGAGACAAGTCTGGCGGCGCATCTCGCCGCGGTCGCGTCCACGCCGGGCATCAATGGGCTCCTGGTCAACGGCCATGCCGGTGAGAATTTTGTGCTGTCGCTCGCCGAAAAACAGCGCGTGGTGGAGCTGGCGCGCGAGTACGCACCGAAAGACTGCCTGATCGTCTCTGGCGCCAATCACGAATCGAGCCTGGAGGCCGCGCGCGAGGCGGCTGTGCTGGAGCGGGCGGGCGCGGACGGGCTTCTGGTGTTTCCTCCCAACAGCTGGGCGCTCGCACACGCCGATGATTGTGTCATCGCACATCACCGCCATATCCGCGATGCCACCACCGTGCCGCTGATGCTCTACGCCGCGCCGGTCGGTGCGGGTGCCATGGCTTATGCACCGCCGCTGCTGGAGCAACTGGTTGCCGACCCTCGCTTCGTTGCGATCAAGGAGGGCAGCTGGGAGGTCGCGACTTACGAACAGAATCTGCGACTGATCCACAAGCTGCGGGCGGAGTTCGTCGTGCTCGGCTCGGGAGATGAGCACCTGCTGACGAGCTATCTCGTCGGCTCGGCCGGCAGCCAGGTCAGCCTTGCCTGCGTCGTGCCGGAGCTTGTCGTCAGCCTCTGGAATGCGGCTGAAGCCGGTGATTGGGAGCAGGCGCGGGCCGCGCACGAGAAGCTCTATCCGCTTGCGGTCGCGATCTATCGCGATGCGCCGGGAGGACGCGCGACGGTGCGGCTCAAGGCCTGCCTGAAATTGCTTGGGCGTCTCGCATGCGACGCGGCACGGCCGCCGCAGCCGCGGGCAACTTCAAATGAGTTGCGGGCACTCGAGCAAGCGCTGCGGAGCGCCGGCGCGCTCTGAAGCCTGATGGCTTTTGGTTGACTCGATCTCGCGGCGGGATCGGTCACCTCTCCCGCTTGCGGGAGAGGTCGGCGCACTTGCGCCGGGTGAGGGTTCTATCCTCTTGGGGAATCCTACCGCGGAGACACCCTCTCCCGCAAACGGGAGAGGGAGCGTACCTGCCTCGCGGCTCGCAGTCAGACTTGACTTCATCATCTTCTAAGCCGCGAAGAACGGATTGGCCGGCCGCGCAAGGCCGAGGTGATCCCGCAGCGTCGTCCCCTCATAGTCCGCGCGGAACAGCCCGCGCTCCTGCAGGATGGGTACGACGAGCTCGACGAAATCCTCGAACCCTTCGTGGAAATAAGGCGGCATGACGTTGAAGCCGTCGGCGGCGTGCTGCTCGAACCATTGCTCGAGCGTGTCGGCGATGCGCTCGGCCGAGCCGCACAGCACCCAATGGCCGCGGGCGGCGGCGGTGAGGTTGTAGAGATCGCGCAGCGTCATGTTCTCGCGGCGGCCCTTGGCGAGCATGACGCTGGCGAAACTGTGATAGCTGTCGGACGGTGCGATGTCCGGGATCGGCCCGTCGAGATCGTAGGCCGACATGTCCCGGCCGAAGCGATCGGACAGGATCGCGAGCGCATTGCTGCCGCTGACAAAGCTCTGGAGCACGTTGAGCTTCTCGAACGCCTCCTTATCGGTGCGGCCGACGACGGGCATCACGCCCGGCAGCACCGTGACGTCGTCGGCCTTGCGGCCGAAGGCCGGCAGTCGCGTCTTCAGCGACGTGTAGCCGGCCTTGGCCTCCTCGATATCCTGCACCACCGAGAACACGATATCGGCGGTGCGCGCGGCGAGCGCCTGTCCGGCCTCGGAGCCGCCGGCCTGGAGCACAACGGGGCGACCTTGCGGGCTGCGGCCGATGTTGAGCGGGCCCTTCACCTTGAAGAACGCGCCGTCATGGTCGATCGGGCGGAGTTTTGCCGGATCGATGTAGAGGCCGCTGGCGCGGTCGGCGACGATGGCGTCATCCGCCCAGCCGTCCCACAGGCCCTTGACCACGTCGAGGAATTCGCCGGCCATCTCGTAGCGGCGGGCGTGGTCGGGATGCGTGGTGCCGAAATTCGCAGCGGTCGCCGGATTGGCCGTCGTCACCGCATTCCACGCCGCGCGGCCCCTGGAGATGTGGTCGAGCGAGGCGAACACGCGCGCGACCGAGAACGGATCACTGTAGGTGGTCGAGACGGTGGCGCCCAGCCCGATATGGCTGGTCGAAGTCGCGAGCGCAGCCAGCATCGTCAGCGGCTCGAGCCGCAGCGTGTAGGAGGGATGGGCGGCGGCATCGGCATAGAGATTGTCGCCCATGAAGATCAGGTCGAACTTGCCGCGCTCGGCGGTGCGGCCGATCTGCTGGATCGCCGCAAAGTCCTGGAAGCTGTCGACCGCGCCTGGATAGCGCCAGCCGGCGACGTGGCTGCCGGTTCCCAGGATAAACAGGCCGAGATGCATCTGTCGTTTCATGGCGTCATGTCCAGAACAGGATCTTGCGTTCGAGGAAACCGATCAGGCCGAAGAAGGCGAGGCTCGCCGCCGATGCGACGAAGATCGCCGCCCAGACCTGGACGAAGTCGATCTGGAGCACGGCCTGGTAGATCACCCAGCCGAGCCCGCCATGTGCGCCGAGCATCTCGGTGACGATCGCGACGATCACGCTGCGCACCGTCGAGACGCGCATGCCCGCGAGCAGCAGTGGCAGGGCAGTCGGCAGGCGCAGGCGCCACAGCACACCGAAGCGGCTTGCGCCAAAACTCTTCATGAGATCGACGGCGCGGCGGTCGACACGGTCGAGCCCGGCCAGCATCGAGAGCAGGATGGTGAAGCTCACCGCCATCGCCACCATCACGATCTTCGAGCTGACGCCGATGCCGAACCAGAGCAGGATCAGCGGCGAATAGCCGACCACGGGCACCGAATTGATCGCGGTGGCCAGCGGCAGGATCGCACTGCGAAGCGCCGGAACTAATGCGATTGCGACGGCGAGGCCGATACCGATCAGGCATCCGAGTCCGTAGCCGACCAGCGCTTCGAGCAGGGTGTAACCGGCAGCGTCGATGAGCGTCGCGCGCTTGGACCAGAGGCCGGCGAGGATGTCGGTGACGGCGGGCAGGACATAGGCCGGCAGATGCAGTCCGCGCGCTGCGCCTTCCCAGCACGCGACCAGGAGGACGGCGCCCAGGATGCCGCGCTGGACGGCGAGCGAAGGTGAGGCAAGCGCGCGGCTCATTGCTCGGCGCTCCAGAACACCAGCCGTCGCTCGGCCGCCGCGACCACGGCATAGAAACCGGTGCCGAGCAGCGCGGCGGCGAGCAGGGCGGCCCAGATCGCGACGACATTCTCGGTGAACATGGCCTGGAGCAGCAGCACGCCGAGCCCGGTGGTGTCGCCGAACCATTCGCCGACGATGGCCCCGACGAGGCTCAGCGATGCGGCGAGCCGCAGCGCGACGAAGATCTGCGGCAGTGCGGTTGGAAGCTGCAAGCGGAGCAGCAGCTGGCGGTTGGAGGCGCCAAAGCTGCGCATCAGGGCGATCTGCTTGGGATCGACGGTTTCGAGGCCCAGCAGCGTGTTCACCGTCACCGGAAAGAAGGTCAGATAGAACGCAATGATCGCCTTGGCGAGCAGCGTGTTGCCGAACCACAGCACCACGAGCGCCCCGAAGGCGATGACTGGAATGGTCTGCGACACCACGAAGATCGGAAACACCATCTCGCGCAGCGCGCGGACGCGGAAGAACACGACACCCATGAGCACGCCGAACGCGCCGCCGGAGGCAAAGCCGATCAGCGTCTCCGCCAGGGTGCGCAGGAAGCCATCGACATAGGCGCGAGGCGTCGCCGCGATCGCCATCAGGATCGTGCTGAGGCGCGGCAGGTAATAAGGCCGGATGCCGAACAGCTGCACCGAGCCTTCCCAGATCACCGCCGCAATCGCAAGGCCCAGCAGGAGCCGGACCAGCTTGCGCAGCGAAGCCGGCATCGCGATGCGCTGCGCAGCAACCCCGCTCTTGCCAAGCGATGCCGCCGAAGGGCTGCTCACGGCAGCCGGTCCGTCGCCGGGATGCTCTGGATGAAGCTGGCATCATACGCGGTAGCAAGATCGAGCGGCTTGGAGATGACGCCGTACTTCAGGAAGAAGTCGTGGGCGGTCTTGACCGCGTCGGCATCGATCCAGAACATGCCGTTCTTCGCCGCGGCGCCAGCGGTCATCAGGCGCTTTACCTCGGTGAGCATGAACTCCTGCTGCGCGCGGTCGAGCGTCGGAGCCGCGGCCATCACGGTATCGACGGCACCCCTGGGATCTGCGAAGGCGTCCTTCCAGCCTTTGAGAGAAGCGCGCAGGAACGCCTTGACCAGCTCAGGCTTCTCCTTGGCGGTCGCCTCGGCCACGATCAGCGTGTCGCGCGGGAAGGTGATGCCGTAGTCCTCGGCGACGAAGGTCTTCAGGCTGTCCTTCGGCATGCGCGACTGGATGGTGTAGAACTCGTTGTAATAGGTCGCGGTGACCACATCGACGCTGCCGTCGACGAAGGGTGTCACCGAAACCTGCTGCGGCTGGATCTTCAGCTCATCCGGCTTGATGCCTTCCTTGGCCAGCATGCCGTTCAGCACATGGTTGGCGCCGGTAAACCAGGTGGTGACGGTCTTGCCCTTGAAATCCTGGATCGTCTTCACCGGCCCGTCCTTGCGGGTGACGAAGATGAAGGGCGTGATCTGGTGCGACACGCCGATGCAGACGATCGGCAGTCCCTTGTCACGCGCCGCGAACACGCTGTCGGTGCCGCCGGAGAGGCCGAACGTGTCGGCGCCGGTCGCGACCAGGTTCTCGGTGAGCAGGTTGGGTCCGCCGGGATTGATGGTGAGGTCGATGCCCTCGGCCTTGTAGTAGCCCTTGGCCGCCGCAACGTAGAAGCCGGCGAACTGCGCCTGCGGCAGCCATTTCAAGCGCAGGCTCGCCTTCTGCAATTCGGCTGCGGGCGCGGCCGTGACAAGCGAGCCGGTCGCCAGTGCGATGGCGGAGAGGGCGGAGAAGGCGTGGCGTCGGCTCAACATGGTCAAACTCCAGGCGGTGAAATCAATTGCGGTAGGACGGATCGGTGCGGTCGAGCTGGCGCATCAGCGCCGGCCACTCGCGTTCGCCGGGCACGAGGATGTCGCCCTGCAATTCCCAGAACTGGCGCGCGGCTTTCTCGCAGACCTCGTGCGGCGGCATCACCAGCTTAGCGCCGGCTGCGGCCGCCGCCTGCATCTGGAGCTGGATCCGCGCGGCGCGTTCGAAATAATACAGCAGCATGAAGGCCTCGCCGGGCGTCCGGCCGACGGTGAGGATGCCGTGGTTGCGCATCAGCATCACCTTGTGCGGGCCGAGGTCGCGCACCAGGCGAACCTGCTCGTCGAGGTCGATGGCGACGCCTTCGTAGTCGTGGAAGGCCTGGCGGTCGTAGAAGCGCATCGCGAACTGGCTGAGCGGCAACAGGCCTTTCTCTTGTCCTGAGACGGCGACGCTCGCGTCGGAATGGGTGTGCAGCACGCAGGCCGCGTCGTGGTTCGCGGTGTGGATCGCGGCATGGATGACGAAGGCCGCGACGTTGACGCCATGCGGCGTTTCGTCGAGCTTGTTGCCCTTGGTGTCGATCTTCACCAGGCTGGATGCCGTGATCTCGTCGAACAGCAGGCCGTAGGGATTGATGAGGAACTGGTCCTCGTGGCCGGGCACGCGCAAGGAGATGTGGTTGTAGATCAGGTCGTCCATCTCGAGCTTGGCGACCATGCGATAGCAGGCCGCGAGCTTGACCCGGGCATCCCACTCGGCCGGTTCGATGCCGCGCGGTGCGGCTTGGGGCTCTCTCGCTGACATCGCGTTCACGGCGTCTTCTCCTGCGCGATGGAGGATTGGAACGACTTCATGCTTTCCTCCTCGATCGCATCGAGCAGCGTGCGCTTGAGGCGCACGAATTCGGGGGAGGTGACGATTTCGGGCCGGCGCGGGCGGGGCAGGTCGACGACCTGTTCGAGCTTCACCGAGCCGGGACGCGCGGTCATCACCAGCACGCGGTCGCCGAGGAAGATCGCCTCGTCGACGTCATGGGTGATGAAGAGAATGGTGCGGCGGTATTTCTGCCACACGTCGAGCAGCCAGCGCTGCATCATCGCCCGCGTCAGCGCATCGAGCGCGCCGAACGGCTCGTCCAGCAGCATCAGGTCGCGTTCGAACAGGAAGGTGCGCATCAGGGCGACGCGCTGGCGCATGCCGCCGGACAATTGGTTGGGATATTGCTTCTCGAAGCCGGCGAGCCCGAACTCGGGCAGCATCTTCAGCGCCTTGGCGCGCGCCTGCTCGCGCGGCATGCCCTCGACCTCGAGCGCGAGGATGGCGTTGTCGACGACATTGCGCCAGGGAAACAGCAAATCGCGCTGCGGCATGAAGGAGACGCGGCCGAGCAGGTCGGCGGCGTGGCAGCTCTTGCCCTCGAAGCGCAGGATGCCGCCGGCGTCGGGCTCTTCCAGGCCGGCGACAATATTAAAGAGGGTGCTCTTGCCGCAGCCGCTTGGGCCAACGACGGTGACGAACTCGCCGGGGGCGACGCTCGCCTGAAGTCCGGACAGTGCCGCAACGGAGCCGAAGGTCTTGTCGATCGCGCGCAGCTCGAGCAGCGGCCCAGGCTTCGGGTGAGCCTGAGGGGCCTCGATGGTCGGTCCGGGATCGGGGAGGCGGGCAGCCTGCACCGGGATGTCCTTGTATAATGGCGGCGGCCATTCGCATACGAAAGCGGACCGCGTCGAAATCTCTTAGCAACTCGTGTGCCAGTGCGATTTCGCGGCAAATCAGGCATAAGATTTGCGAGTTGGCAGGTGGATATCCCGGAGATGCGCGCGTCTCCGCCAGAAAATCGGCCGGTTCACTGGAAGATTGGTGCCATTTTGTATACGTATATAGATATCGGAGAAACATGATGGCGGATATTGGTGCACATGCCGGAGGCAGGCGCGTGAAAAATGGGCACGAAACCCTGGCGGCAGGCCCCGGCATGACGCTCGCCGAGAGCCTGCGCCAGAAGCTCGAAGGGGCGATCGCGGCGGGGCATCTCGAGCCGGGCAGCCGGCTCGACGAGCAGGAGATCGCCCAGCGCTTCGGCGTCTCGCGCACGCCGGTGCGGGAGGCATTCCGTCTGATGGCCGCCAACAATCTGGTCGAACTGCGCGGCCGGCAAGGGGCGACGGTCCGCAGCATCAAGGCGCAGGCGCTGATCGAGATGTTCCAGGTCATGGCGGAGCTGGAAGGGCTCTGCGCGCGGCTCGCCGCGCGGCGCGTCTCCCAGGCCTGGGGGACTGAAATTGGCGAGATTCACCAGCGGCTTGTGGCGGCAGGTGAAACCGGCGACATCGATGTCTTCTACGACATCAACCAGGAATTTCACGAGGCGATCTATGAGGCCTCGCGCAACGCCTTCCTGGCCGAGCAGACCCGCAAGCTGCGCAACCAGGTGGCGGCGTATCGCCGCCGGGTGACGCGCATGCCGAACCGGATTGCCGACACCGTTCGCGAGCATGAGGCGATCATGCAGGCGATCCTGGCCCACGATCCCGAGCGGGCGCACAGCGCCATGCGGGACCACGTCAACCTGCTCGGCGACAACCTTCTGGACTTCCTCGCCGCCTTCGAATGACCCCTCGGGTCGCTTGGTATGCAAATTGCTAGACCTTGTATATCTAGTTTGCATCCTGGAGACCCGGAGTGGACCTGAAGCTGACGAACAAGACCGCCCTGATCACCGGCGCGTCGAAAGGAATTGGACTTGCGGTGGCCGAGCTCTTCGCCGCGGAGGGCTGTCACCTGCATCTGGCCGCCCGCAATGGCGAGGCGATGCTCCAGGCCAAGCGTGATCTGGAAGCCCGCTTTGGCGTGAAGATCACCATCCACGCGCTCGACCTGTCGAGCACGGCCGCGATGGAGAAGCTCGCGGCCGAGGTCGGCGACATCGACATCCTCGTCAACAATGCCGGCGACATCCCGGCCGGCTCGCTGGAAATCCTCGATGATGCCGCCTGGCGGCGCGGCTTCGATCTCAAGGTGTTCGGCTACATCACGCTGTCGCGTCTTTATTATCCGCGCATGAAGGGCAAGGACGGCGTCATCATCAACATCATCGGCAATTCCGGTGAGAACTGGGACGCGAGCTACATCGCCGGCTCGACCGGCAACGCGGCGCTGATGTCCTTCACCAAGGCGCTCGGCGGCCGCAGCCTCGATCACGGCGTGCGCGTCGTCGCGGTCAATCCGGGGCCGGTTGCCACCGACCGCATGCTCAAGATCATGAAGCGCAAGGCGATCGACATGCTAGGCGACGAAAGCCGCTGGGAGGAGCTGTTCGACAAATATCCCGGCAAGCGCCCCGCGACGTCGGAGGAGGTCGCCGATCTCGTCGCCTTCCTGTCCTCGCCAAGGTCCGGCTACATCACTGGCACCGTGGTGACGATCGACGGCGGCATCGCCGCACGCGGCTCGGTGATCTGAGGCCTCGATGTCGAAGCCTCAATCCGCGGCACTGCTCCGCAACCGCTATTTCGATGAGCTCTCGGCGACGCCCGGGCTCTACTGGCTCGGGCAGAACACCAACCATATCGAGAGCCACCCCGCCGTGCGCGAGGCGATGCTGCGCTCGATCGAGGCTGGCGAGTTCAATGCCTATGCCCCGCCGCTCGGCTTCGAGGCGCTGCGTGCCGCGATCGTCGCCGACCTCGGTGTGCCCGGCGCGGAAGCGCTGGTGACCGAGGGCGGCGTCAACGCGCTGGCGATGATCTGTCGCGCGCGCTGCAAGCCCGGCACGACGCTGGTGACGACCGATCCGACCTGGAAATGGCCGTGCCTGTTCGCGCGCCAGCAGGGCGCCGAGGTGATCGAGATTCCGATCTACGATCCGGCCTGCAACTACCGCCTGACGCCCGAGGCGTTGAAGGCGAATGTCGATGAGCGCACGGCGATCATTTATCTCGTCGATCCCAACAATCCGCTCGGCATTCGCTACACCCGCGAGGAGATCGAGAGCTTCGCGGCGATTGCGCGCGATTGCGGCGCGCTGCTGGTGCACGACTGCACCTACCGCGATTTCGCCGACGGCCACACCCCGGCGCTCCACGTGGCGCCGCAAGGCTCGGTGGTCTCGACCAGCTTTTCGAAATGGCTCGGGCTTGCCGGCCTGCGGATCGGCGCTCTGGTCGCAGCGCCCGACCTGTTCGAGGAACTGGCGCTGACATCCACGAGCGTGCTTGGTGCGAGCGTCATCGCCCAGCGTGCGGCGCAGGCGGGACTTTCCGTCAAGGCCGAATGGATGAAGAAGGTCCGCAGCACCGACCGGGCCAACAAGGCGATGATCCAGGAGGCGGCGGCCGCGATCGAAGGGCTGGCGCTGCCGATCATGCCCTCGCACGGAAACTTTCTGGTGCTGGAGACCATCGCAGCGGGCATCCGTCCCGAGGCGCTGGTCGAGTGCTATCGCCGCCAGGGCATCATGATCCGCCAGGGCACGTATCATACGCAGCGCTTCGGCGACCGCTTCGTCAAGATCAGCACCTCCGTGCCGCAGGCGTGGGTCGAAAAGCTCTGCACGCTGCTGCCGGACATGGTTGCGCAGGCGCGCACGCTCAACGACCTGCCGCCGCAATTCTAGGGAATATGTCGATGACGATGATCACCACCAAAGACGGTGTGAAGCTCCATGTGGAAGAGGCGGGCGCGGGCACGCCGATCCTCTTCATCCATGAATTCGGCGGCAATCACGAAAGCTGGGAGCCGCAGCTGCGCTATTTCAGCCGGCGCCATCGCTGCATCACTTACGCCGCACGTGGCTATCCGCCGTCGGATGTGCCCGACAGCGTGGAGGCCTATTCGCAGGCGATCGCCGCTGACGATGCGGTCGCCGTGCTCGACGCGCTCCGAATCGAGAAGGCGCACATCGTCGGCCTGTCGATGGGCGGCTTCTGTACGGTGCATTTCGGCCTGCGCACGCCGGAGCGTGCCTTGTCGCTCACGGTGGCCGGCGCCGGCTATGGCTGCGAGAAGGAGTTCGAAGAATATTTTCGCGGCGTCTCGCTCGAAGTTGCCGACAATTTCGAGAAGCAGGGCGCCAAGGAATTTTCGAAGATCTACGCGCTCGGCGCGAGCCGGGTGCAGTTCCAGAACAAGGATCCGCGCGGCTGGAAGGAATTCGCCGATCGCCTTGCCACCCATTCCGACCGCGGCGCCGCCAACACCATGCGCGGGGTCCAGGCACGGCGGCCGTCCTTCTACGATCTCGAAGACGGCCTGAAGAAGATGATGGTGCCGACGCTGGTCGTCGTCGGTGACGAGGACGATCATTGTCTCCAGCCCGGCATCTTCCTGAAGAAGACCATTCCGGCCTGCGGTCTCTCGGTCTTCCCCAAGACCGGCCACACGCTCAATCTCGAGGAGCCGGCGGCGTTCAACGCGCTGCTTGCCGAGTTCATCGCCCAGGTCGAGGCCGGGCGCTGGCTGCCGCGCGATCCGCGCGCGCTGCCGGGCCAGATCATGCGCACGAAGTAGGTCGATGGGATCGAGCACCTTGATCAACGCCGATCGGCTCTGGACGCGCCTGATGGCGCTCGCCGAGATCGGCGCGACGCCCGCCGGCGGGGTGAACCGTCAGGCACTGAGTGACGGCGAGATTGCCGCCTGGCGCCGTGCTATCGGCTGGGCGCGCGAGGCGAGCTTGACGCCGTCGACGGATGCCGCGGGAAACCTGTTCCTGACGCTGGCCGGGCGCGATCGCGCCGCGTCGCCGGTTCTGCTCGGCAGTCATCTCGACAGCCAGCCGACCGGCGGGAAATTCGACGGCGCGGCCGGTGTCATGGCGGCGTTAGAGGCGGCGGTCTCGCTCGCCGAGCAAAGTGACAGGCTGGCACGCGATGTCATCGTCGTCGCCTGGATGAACGAGGAAGGCTCGCGCTTCGCCCCGGGCATGATGGGTTCGGAGGCCTTTACCGGCGAACGCAACATGGATGCGATCCGCGCCGCGCGCGATGCCGACGGCATCAGCGTCGGCGAAGCGCTCGACCGCCTCCACCAGGCTTTCCCTGATGTGCCGCGCAGGCCACTCGGCTTCGCGGCCGGAGCGTATCTCGAATTGCACATCGAGCAGGGACCATTGCTCGAGGCAGCCGACTGCGCGATTGGGGTCGTCACGGGCATCCAGGGCAAGAAGACGTTTCAGGTGGTGGTCGAGGGCGCCGAAGGACACGCCGGCACGCTGGCGCAGCAGGAGAGGCGGGATGCGCTCGCGGCCTTTGCCCGGATGGCGTCGGCGCTCCATGGCGAGATCGGCGCGGTCGATGCCGACATCAAGTTCACCATCGGCCGTGTTGCCGTGGTTCCGAACGCGCCGTCGGTGGTGCCTTCGCGCGTCAGCTTCAGCATCGATCTGCGTCATCCTGATAATGCGGTGCTCGATGCCGCGGGCGCGCGCATCGCGGCTCTTTGCCAGCAGAACGCCGCACCGTGCGCGGTCACGGTGACACCGCTCGTCGATGCGCCGTCAAACGCCTTCGATCCGTGCCTGCGGGCGAGCATTGCGGAAGCCGCGCGCGCGCAGGGGCTTTCCGCCATGGAGATCCTCTCCGCCGCCGGTCACGACGCCCGCCATCTTGCCAAGATCTGTCCCGCCGCGATGATCTTCATCCCGTGCCGCGACGGCGCAAGCCATGTCGAGCACGAATGGGCTGAGCCCGATCATGTTGCCGCCGGCGCCTCCGTGCTGGCCCAGGTGCTGCGCGAGCTGGCGTTTGCGCCTGGCATTGCGGTGTGAGGATGCGGATGCAGGATGTGGCCCCACAGGACTACCGCGATGCGATGGCCTGTCTCGGCGCGGCCGTCAACATCGTGACCACAGACGGCAGCGCGGGGCGCGCCGGATTTACCGCATCCGCCATTTGCAGCGTTACCGACGATCCGCCGACGCTTCTGGTCTGCATCAACCGCGGCTCCTCTGCCTACTCCAGCGTGACGCGCAACGAGGTGGTGTGCGTCAACGTGCTCTCGGCCCGGCATGAGCCGCTGTCCCGGCTGTTCGGCGGCAAGGTGCCCGCCGACGAACGGTTTGCCGCGGCCGCGTGGTCGACACTCGCAACCGGTGCGCCGGTGCTGGCCGACTGTTCCGCCGCGTTCGACTGCCGGATTGCCGATACCGTCAATGTCGGTACGCATGACGTGCTGTTCTGCCGCGTCGTGGCCCTGCAGAGATTCGGTTGCACCGACAATCTGATCTATTTCGGCCGCGCCTACCACACGGTCGGGGTGACCGATCCAGCCGAGGCTGGACCCGAATCCGCTCTTGACGCATCCTGAGGTGAGGCTGGCGATCGCCGGCCGTTCCAACAATCACCTCTGCGCGATGGACAAGAGCCGTCAACCGAACAAGCGCGTATCTCTCGCCGGGATGCACATCGACCGGGCGTCGGCTGTGCCGCTGCACTTGCAGATCGCGGCCCACATCCGGGGCTGCATTCTGCGCGGCGTCTTTCCGGCCGGAACGCAATTTCTGGGTTCGCGGGAGATCGCGCGGGAGCTGGGCTGCTCGCGCACGGTGGTGTTGACCGCGTGGGATCTGCTCTACGCCGAGGGCTATCTTGAATCGACCCCGCGCGGCAGCGTCATGGTGGCGTCAGTCGCAACACCGCACGCGGAGCCGCCGTCGGTGGCGTCGCCCGCGGCCGTGCCCGCCCATATGTCGAAGCGCTGGCAATCACTGCTGGCGTTCGATTACGAGACCAACTGGCCGTCGGAGTTCAGTCCCGGCGCACCTGATATCTCGACGTTCCCCTTCAAGGACTGGTCGCGCCTGCTGCGCCAGACCTGGCAAAATCCGAGGGAGCAGGAGTGCCTCGATCTCCCTCCCGAAGGCCATCCGCGCCTGCGCAGCGAGATCGCAAATTTCCTCGGCTCGGTGCGCGGGCTGGTCTGCTCGCCGGAGGAGGTCGTCGTCACGTCAGGCACATCGGGGGCGCTCGATTTCTGTAGCCGGATGATCCTCGATCCCGGCGACGAGGTCTGGGTCGAGGAGCCCGGCTTTGTCGAGGCCCGGTGGGCGCTCACGGCGGCCGGCGCAAAGCTCGTTCCGGTTCCGGTCGACGACAAGGGGCTGGTGGTCTCGGAAGGGATTCGACGCGCGCCGGGTGCCCGACTGATCGTGGTCACGCCGTCGCATCAATATCCCCTCGGCGTCAGCATGGGCCTGGAGCGGCGTCTCGAGCTGCTCGACTGGGCCAACAAGAACGATGTCTGGGTGATCGAGGACGACTACAATTCGGAGTTCAGGCACCAGGACAGCATGATCGCCTCCTTGCGTTCGCTCGATCGCGAGGGGCGGGTGATCTATTTCGGCACCTTCTCGAAGATCATGATGCCGAACCTGCGGCTCGGCTACATCGTCGCCAACAGGCGTTTCATCGAGGGCTTCTCCAAGGGCCGCGCGCGGATCGACGTTCACACCTCCGGCGTCGGTCAGCTCGCGCTCGCCGAATTCATGCGGGAGGGGCATCTGCTGCGGCACCTGCGCGGGATGCGCCGGGCCTATGCCACCAGGCGCAAGGCGCTGATCGATGCGATCGCCACGCTGATGCCTGACGATCTGACTGTGTCCGCGGCGGTGACGGGACTGCATCTGGTGGCGCTGTTCACCGAGGCGATGCGGGCGCGGATGAGCGACCGCGAAGCGGCTGCAAGCCTGAAGCAGGCTGGCATCCATGTGCAGCCGCTGTCGCAGAATTTTCTGGAGCAGCCGACGTTGCAAGGCCTGGTGTTCGGATACGGGCGGCTGCGCGTCGAGGATGCATCTCCGCTGCTTGCGAGAATCGCGGCTTGCATCGGCAGCGGCTCCCGCAATGCATCATCCGATCCGGCAATATCGTCTCGTACTGTTCGTACAATAAAGAGAGGCAGAGCCGATCGTGGTGCATAGCTCATAGGCACCCGACGATCCCGCAGCGCCGTTCGATCGCCTGCAAATTAGACAGACGATTTCAGACGTTCGGATTGCAGCGCAGCAGGAGTTGCGATTTGCCCGGAGAATTCCGTGGTGCGCTGCACGTTTTTCGCGTGAACCCGCTCGTGTTCGCGTGCACTCTCTGCGGGCACGACTGCACCAAAACGTGCAACAGGTGGCGCGGCGCACGGCGCCGGTCGCGCGCTGGTCTAGTGGTTTGCGACAACTCTGGCCCTATCCCGTGCCCATCGCTCTGTCGCACGCTCTCGGTCGGTGGCATGACAAGGGATGCATGATGAGCGCTCTGGTTTCGGCATTGGACGTTGCGATGAACGGCAAGGACCCGGCGTCCGGTTCGGACGTCACGCGTAGCTGATCCCTGCACATGAGCTCTTCCGAACATCACTGGGAAGTCGGCACCGATATCGGCGGCACCTTCACCGATATCATCGCGATCCGGCGCGACTCCGCGGAGGCGCGGATTGCGAAGGTGCCGTCGCGCCCGCAGGCGCCCGTTCAGGCGATGCTTGAGGCCATCGAGGCCGTCGGCCTGCGCAAGAGCGAGGTCAAGCGCTTCGTCCACGGCACCACCCGCGTGACCAACGCCATCGTCGAGGGCCGGCTGCCGAAGGTTGCGCTGGTCGCGACCGAAGGCTTTGCCGATGTGCTCGAGATCGCGCGCTATCGCCGCCGCGATCTCTATCGGCTCGACATTCCCCCGAAATCGCCGCCTCTGGTGCCGCCCGAACGATGCTTTGGACTCGCCGAGCGCCTCGATCACGAAGGCAGGGTGCTGAAGGCGCTTGAGGACGCCGAGATCGAGCGTCTGGTGGCCTGGCTCAAGCAGACCGGCGTTCAGAGCGTCGCGGTGGCCTTGCTGCACGCCTACGCCAATCCGGTGCATGAAAAGATTCTCGGCGAGCGGCTCAAGGACGTCGTCGCCCACGTCTCGCTGTCGCACGAGGTCAATCCCGAGGCGCGCGAATATGAGCGGACCTCGGCAACCGTGTTCAACGCGGCCGCGATGCCGATCGCGGTGGAATATCTCAGCGAGCTGGAGCAGCGGCTGCCGATCGGAGCCGGCCTGCAGGTGTTTCATTCGGCCGGCGCCATGATCCCGATTTCGGCGGTGAAGCGGCGGCCGCTGGTGATGGCGATGTCGGGTCCTGCGGCCGGCGTCTCGGCCTCGGTCAGTATCGCGCGCCAGCTTGGCACGTCGCGCATGCTGACCTTCGACATGGGCGGCACCACGACCGACGTGTGCCTGATCGTGGATGGCCAGGCCGAGATGACCGACGGCCGCATGCTCGGCGACAAGCCGCTGCGCCAGCCGATGCTCGCGGTTCATTCCATCGGTGCCGGCGGCGGATCGATCGTGCGCAACGGTCCCGGTGGCCTGACGGTCGGGCCGGAGAGCGCCGGCTCCGAGCCGGGGCCGGCCTGCTACGGCCGCGGCGGAGCCGAGCCCACCATCACCGACGCCAACGCCGTGCTCAGCTATCTCAATCCCGAGACCAAGCTTGGCGACCGCATCGGGATCGATATCAAGGCGGCCGCTGATGTCATCGCGCCGATCGCGCGTGCGTTGGGGATGAGCCTGACCGAAACGGCGCTCGGCATCATCAAGGTTGCGAACGCGACGATGGCGCGCGCGCTCCGCCGCGTCACGGTCGAGCGTGGCATCGACGGGCGCGATTGCACGCTGCTCGCCTTCGGCGGCGGCGGACCGATGCATGCTGCGGGTCTTGCCGATCTCTACGGGATTGCAGCGGTCGTCGTGCCGAGCGCATCGAGTGCGTTCTCAGCGCTGGGCTGTCTCACCGCCGATTTCAGCTTCCTCCAACAGCAGACTCTTCGCGCGGCGCTTGAAGGGATCGACTTGGCGCGCGTGTCGGAGCGGATCGGGACGTTGATTGATGATGCCTCGGCGCCGCTGATTGCCAACGGTGTCGCCAGGGCAGAGATCCAGGTCGAGCTGGTGGCCTTGATGCGCTATGCGGCGCAGAACGACGCCATTCCGGTGCCGTTCGCACTGCCGCTCGACGTGGCTGGGCTCAAGAAGGATTTTCTGGCGCGGCATCACGAGCTCTTCGGCTATGCGACGAAGGAGAGCTGCGTCATCGAATCCGTGCGGGTGCAGGCGCGCCGCCCGTCGACGACCGTCGTCAGTCGGCCGGCGACAGCGGTGAGGGCCGTGTCCTCAGGTACGCGCATCTGCTCGTTCGACGGCTTCCACGAGATCGCAACCGCGATCATCGACCGCGCTGCACTGACCGAAATCGTCAGCGGTCCGGCCATCATCGAAGACGCGTGGTCAACAGTGGTGGTTCCGCCCGGCTGGCAAGCGAGGCCAGACGCCGCCGGCAATCTGTTCCTGACGCGGAGGGCGGCATGAAGCTCGATCCGTTCGTCGTCGAAGTCATCAGGCACGGGTTGTCCGCCGCCGCCGAAGAGATGAGCCTGGTGATGACGCGCTCGGCGCGCTCGCCGCTGCTGCGCGAGGCCGGGGACCTGTCGTCCGCGATCACCGACGGTCGCGGCGGCCTGGTCGGGCAGGGCCGCGACATCCCGATCCATCTCGGCGCGATGGCCTACACGATTCCCGAGCTGCTGAAGGTGATGCCGCGCGACAGCCTGAACGACGGCGACGTGGTGATCTACAATGTCGGCGCGCTCGGCGGCAACCATCTCAACGACGTGAAGGTCGTGCGTCCCGTCTTCGTCGAGGGCGAGATCGTCGCCTTCGCGGTCAGCCTCGCGCACTGGCCCGACATCGGCGGCACCTGGCCGGGCAGCTATTTCGCAAAGGCCATCGACACCTTCCAGGAGGCGATGCAGATTCCGCCGGTGCTGATCGCAACCTCAGCCGGCGTCAATACGCCGATCGTGCAACTGCTCAAGGCCAACGTCCGCGACCCCGAGTCCTGCGAGGGCGATCTTTTGGCCCAGATCGCGGCGACCAAGGCCGGCGAGAAGCGCATCGTCGAGCTCTGCCGCGAGCACGGCAAGGCGGTGTTCACGGCAACGCAGTCCCGCCTGCACGATCTCTCCGAGATCGAGATGCGCGAGGCGCTGCGCGCGCTGCCGGATGGCGTCTACGAAGGCGAGGATTATCTCGACGACGGCAGCGCGAACAACGCGCCCGCGCGCATCCACGTCAAGATCACTATTCGCGGCGACGAGGCGACCTTCGACCTCTCCGGAAGCTGCGACCGCGTCTCGAACTTCTGCAACACGACGCCGTTCATGGCCCGCTCGGCCGTCGCCTATGCCGCGCGCATCATGAGCGGACGCGACATGAACCAGAATGCGGGTGCACTCCGGCCCCTGACCATCATCACGCGCCCGGGCTCGATCCTGGAGCCGGGCTGGATGGCTTCGGTCGCTGCCGGCAACCACGAGACGTCCATGCGCATCGTCGATGCGATCTTCCGTGCGATGCAGGACACCATTCCCGAGCGGCTGTCGGCCGGTGGCGCCACCACCGCGGGCGTCCTGTTCTTTGCCGAACCGCGACCGAACGGTTCATGGAAGATGCTCTACGAGGTCCATGGCGGCGGCGAGGGCGCCCGGCACAATCGCGCCGGCATGTCGGCAACCCGGGTGCATCTCTCCAACACCTCGAACACGCCGGTCGAGGTCATCGAGGCGAGCTACGCGATCCGCCTGGAGCAGCAGGCCATTCGCCGGCATTCCGGCGGCGCGGGGGCTCATCGCGGCGGTGACGGCTCCGTCCGCACCTATCGCATCCTGGCGCCGTCGATGCACCTGACCACCTGCATCGAGCGCATGGTGATTCCGCCATTCGGCATGCAGGGCGGCGAGGCCGGCAAGACCTGCCGTATCTCGCTGATCCGGCAGGGGGCGCATGTTGCGATCGACGGCAAATCAAATCTGGTGCTGCAGCAAGACGATCTCGTCACGATCGAGATGTGCGGCGGCGGTGGCTACGGCGCCGCGGCTGCGGAGTGAGGGGACCCGCGATGAGCAGATTGTTGCGAACCGGACTGAATGCGGGCGAGGCCGCGCCGATGGCCGTCGTCGGCGGCGAGGGCGTCTACTTCCACCTGTCCGACGGCCGCCGCCTCATCGACGGCAGCAACACCGGCGGCGGCCTCGGGCATCGTCATCCCGCGATGGTGGAGGCGATCCGCCGTGCGGCCGATACGCCGGTCGTGAATGAGGGGTGGACCTGGGTCGGTCGCGAGCAGGCCGCGGACGACCTGATGGCCACCGCGTTCGGGGGCGAAGAGGATTGGGTCGGTGCGGTCCGCTTCTGCATCAGCGGCAGCGAGGCCAACGACATGGCACTTTCGCTCTGCCAGGCGCTGACGCAGCGCTCTGCATTGGCGACGCGCGAGCGCGCCTATCATGGCATCACCGGCCTGTCGCGCAGCATGACGGTGCAGCCGCAATGGCATGGCGGGCTCGCGGTGCACTCAGGCGGTTCGCAGCTGCCGGCACCGATGGCGCCAGTACGGATTTTGCCGGCACCGAATGGCGCGATCTACGGCGCACCGGCCAATAATACGCCGCCGAGCGAATATCTGGCGGATGCCGCGCGTCTGCTCTCCGACACGGCGGCGACGATCATCGACTACACCCAAGGCGGCATCTACTACGACGGCGCCTATCAGGACGAGGTGGCGCGCCGCGCGCGGCAGGTGGGATCGTACTGGATCGCGGACGAGGTCGTCACCGGCGCAGGTCGCGCGGGCCGCTGGTTCGCGTTTCAGGGCGCGGAGAGCCGCCCCGATATCGTGACGCTCGGAAAGTCGCTCGGCGGCGGTGCGGCGGCGGTGGCCGCGGTCGTGGTGTCCAAGGACATCGTCGAGCGGCTCAAGGGCACGAGCTGGCAGAACTATGGCACGCTGCGCGGCCATCCGATCAGCATGGCGGCCGTCAGCGCCTATCTGAAGGTCGTCAGCGACGACAAGATTCTGGAGCATGTCCAAGAGCTCGAAAGGCTGTTCACCCGCCGCCTGCTCGCGATCGCGCAGAAACATCCGAGCGTGCAGCGCGTGGCGGGGCAGGGACTGCACTGGACGGTGGAGCTGCACGGCCCGGACTGGCGCACCTGGCATGCCGACACCACGGAGGTGCCGATCGCCTCGCGCGTGGCGGAGCGGGCGCTGGAAGCCGGCGCGGTGATCGGCACCAGCGGCGAGCAGACTTCGCTGTTCCTGGCGCCGCCACTCGTGATCTCCGAGCGCGAAGCTGAGCAGCTTCTGGATGCGCTCGACCACGGTCTCGACGTCGCGGACGAGGAGCACGGGTGAGTATAGATCACGCAGCATCCCGTCGTTCGCCGGCCTGGCCGGTGGATGAGCCCTGGCATCTCGCGATGCCGGAAGGGACGCTGTACGACGCGCTGGCACGCGCGGCGAACGACCGGCCGTCGCATCCGGCGACGGTGTTCTACGGTGCGAGCCTGAGCTACGCCGAGCTGCGTGAGCGTGTCGACGCGTTGGCGGGTTTCCTGCAAGGTGCTTGCGGCATCAAGCGCGGCGACCGCGTCATGATCGCGCTGCAGAACTCGCCGCAATATGTCATCGCCTATTATGCGGTGATGCGGGCGGACGCCGTGATCGTGCCGGTCAATCCCATGAACAAGACCGCCGAGATGGCGTATCTCGCCGCGGACAGCGGCGCGGAGGTCGCGATCATCGGCAGCGAACTGAGCGATGTGTTTGCTCCGCTGGTCGGGGATGCCATTGCGTATGCAATCGTCGCGCAGTATCGCGACGAGGTTCCGGTCGCCACGCCCTATACGCTGCCGTCCTGCGTGACCGAAGCGCCGTCGGAGATGCCGTCGTCGCCGGGCTGGCACTTTTGGTCGTCCGCGATCGCGCAAGACTTGCGGCCGGGTGCGATGGCCGCCGGGCCGGACGACCTCATGATCCTGCCCTACACGTCGGGGACGACAGGCAAGCCCAAGGCCTGCATGCACAGTCATCGCAGCGCGCTGTTCACCGCGGCCTTGCAGGCGCGCTGGTACGGGATCAACGGCGGCGACGTGATGACTGGATTCATGCCGCTGTTCCACGTCGCGGGCATGCAGGGTTCGATGAATGCTGCGATCGTCGCCGGCGCCACGCTGCTGTTGATGGCGCGCTGGGACAAGGATCTGCTGCCGGACCTGTTCGAAACCTATGGCGTGACGTTCTGGAACGCGGCCCCGACCATGATCGTGGACGTGCTCGCAAGCGCGCGGTTCCGCGACCGGTGTTTTGCGAAGCTGAAGGTGCTGACCGGCGGCGGCGCCGCGATGCCGACGGCGGTGGCCGAACGGCTGAAGGGACGCTTCGGTCTCGATTTCGTCGAGGGCTACGGCATGACCGAGACCATGTCGCCGACGCACCTCAATCCGATGGCGGCGCCGAAGCGGCAGTGTCTCGGCATCGCCGTGCAGGAGACCGACGCGCGGATCGTCGATCCCGAGAGCCTGATCGAGTTGGACGACAACGTCGTCGGTGAGATCGTCGTGCACGGGCCGCAGGTGCTGCAAGGCTACTGGAACCGCGCCCAGGCCAATGCTGAATCCTTCATCGAACTCTCAGGCAAACGGTTCCTGCGCACGGGCGATCTCGGTTATCGCGATGCCGACGGCTATTTCTTTGCGGTGGACCGCCTCAAGCGGATGATCAACGTCAGCGGCTTCAAGGTGTGGCCGGCCGAGGTGGAGGCGGCCATGTACCAGAACCGCGCCATCCGGGAGTGTTGTATCGTCTCGGCGCCGGACGATTATCGCGGCGAGACCGTCAAGGCGCTGGTGGTGCTGGACGAGGCGATGCGCGCGACGACGTCGGCGGACGATATCATCGGCTGGGCGCGCGGCGTCATGGCGAGCTACAAGGCGCCGCGCGCCGTTATCTTCGTCGATCATTTGCCGCGGACCGCGAGCAACAAGATCAACTGGCGACTGCTGCAAGACGCCGAATGGGGGCGGACCGCATGAGAAGGCGCCCGGCTGGAAATTCCGGACGCGGCTGCGCTATGCTGCCGGCGCCGGCAAATCGTTGAGGCTGCGATGTTCAGCTTCGTCCAAGAGGTCACCAGGAACCCGCTTATGCGTATCGTCAATGTTGCCGCCGCCCAGATGGGCCCGATTCAGAAAGCCGACAGCCGCGAGGCCGTGGTCAAGCGCATGATCGCGCTGATGGACGAGGCGAAAGCAAAAGGCGCCGATCTGATCGTCTATCCGGAGCTGGCGCTGACGACGTTTTTTCCGCGCTGGTACGTGGAGGACCGGGCCGAGTTCGACAACTGGTTCGAGCGCGAGATGCCGAGTGTGGCGACGAAACCGCTGTTCGAGCGCGCGGCGCAGCATCAGATGGCGATGAATTTCGGCTATGCGGAGCTGACGCCGGACGGCCATCACTTCAATACCGCCATCCTCACCGACAAGTCCGGCAGGATCGTCGGCAAATATCGCAAGATCCATCTGCCGGGCCATGTGGAATACGACACCAAGCGCTCGCACCAGCACCTGGAGAAGCGCTATTTCGAGCCGGGTGATCTCGGCTTCAAGGTCTGGCGTGAGCTCGGCGGCATCATCGGCATGGCCATCTGCAACGACCGGCGCTGGCCCGAGACCTATCGCGTCATGGGCTTGCAGGGCGTCGAGATGGTGCTGATCGGCTACAACACGCCGTCCGTCAATGCGGAGAAGAGCGAGGAGGGCGTCGAGAAGCGCCTGTTTCACAATCGCCTTTCGGTGCAGGCCGGCGCCTATCAGAATGCAACCTGGGTCGTCGCAGTGGCCAAGGCCGGCAATGAGGATGGCCACCCGCTGTTTGGCGGCAGCCTGATCGTCGACCCCAACGGCGAGATCGTCGCCGAGGCCAGGACTGAGGACGACGAGGTTCTGGTTCACGCCTGCGACCTCGATGCCACCACCTTCGGCAAGACCACGATCTTCGATTTCGCGCGGCATCGCCGCATCGAGCATTACGGCCTGATCACCAGCCAAACCGGCGCGGTGCCGCCGCCGGAAAAGTGACGCCGATGGCCGACAAGGGCACATCAGGCATTCCCTTAGCCGAGCTCGATCCGCGCGACCGCTACAAGCTGCTCTGCGGCGTGGTGGTGCCGCGGCCGATCGCGCTGGTGACGACGCTGGACGAGAACGGGGCGGTCAATGCCGCGCCGTTCAGCTTCTTCAACGTCTTCTCCGAGAGTCCCGCGCTGATCGTGCTGGGGCTTCAGCACAAGCCGGATCACAGCCCGAAGGACACGACCCGCAACATCCATCGCGACGGCGAGTTCGTGGTTCACATGGTGGACGAGGCGCTGTCGGTGGCGATGAACGACTGCGCGGTCGATTTTCCTTCCGGCGACAGCGAGGTCGCTGCGACCGGGCTCGCCACGCTTCCCTCGGTCGACGTGAAGGTGCCGCGTCTCGCTGCGGCACCCTTTGCGCTGGAATGCCGGCGCCATGTCGTGATGACGTTCTCGCCCGATCGCGAGCTGCTGGTCGGCGAGGTGCTCAGGGTTCACGCCCGCGAGGGCCTCGTCGACGAGGCCAACATGTATGTCGATCTCGACGCCTACCGGCCGATCGGCCGCATGTTCGGCAATCTCTACACGACGCAGCGGGACACGTTCGCACTGGTCCGCGAGAGCCACGCGCAATGGCGCGCGCGGCAGGACGCCAAAGAGCTGAAGGACGCCTAGTGAGCCGAGAACTGCACCGCTCCGAGCGCCATGGTGACGGCCGCCTGTGTCGGGTCGATCACGGGAATACGCAGCGCGTCTTCCAGCGGGCGGCGATGGCGCGCCATGCCGGCGCAGCCCATCACGATGGCGCGGGCGCCGTCCTCGTCGCGCAGCGCACGGCCGATGTCGATCATCTTGGCCAGCGTGCCTTCGCCGGACGCGGTCTCTGCAACACTCATGTTGAGCGGCCGCTCGCCGGCGAGGCGGTCGGTCAGTCCGATCTGCCTGAGATAGCGCATGTGCCGCGGGATCGAGCGCTGGGCGATGGCGATGACGCCAAAGGTTTCGGCGCGCGCCAGCGCCGTCAGCACGCCGCACTCCGCGATCCCGAACACGGGCCGGTCGGTGCCCTCGCGGCAGACCTGAAGCCCGGGATCGCTATAGCAGGCGATGACGAAGGCGGCAAAACTGTTGTCGCTTTCCACCAGCCGGCGCAGCGGCATCGCGACGCTGTCGACGTCGGCCTGGCTTTCAATGCCGAACGGACCCTCGGCCAGCGTCCGACAAACCACTTCCGGTCCGCCCTCGAAATCGAGCGGCTTCAAGGCGTCCTCCAGCCCCTGCGTGACGGTGGGGTTGGAGTTCGGATTGATGACGAGAATGCGCGGCCGGGGCATGAT
Organism: Bradyrhizobium sp. CCBAU 45394; assembly: GCF_028128655.1. Classification (NCBI taxonomy): domain Bacteria; kingdom Pseudomonadati; phylum Pseudomonadota; class Alphaproteobacteria; order Hyphomicrobiales; family Nitrobacteraceae; genus Bradyrhizobium; species Bradyrhizobium sp. CCBAU 45394. Next base: position 312,375 of record NZ_LBIX01000172.1, read on the forward strand.
GGTCTTTCCAAGAAATTGCGATCACGTGCGTTGAGCCTATCACGGAGTGCCTCATGACTGAACCCACCTACGACCTGATCATTCGCGGCGGCCGCGTCGCGACCACGACTGACGTCTTCGAGGCCGACGTCGCCATCTCCGGCGAAACCATCGCAGCCGTCGGCCGCGGCCTTCCGGCCGCCAAGCGCGAGATCGACGCGCGCGGCAAGCTGGTGCTGCCCGGCGGCGTCGACAGCCACGCCCATATCGAGCAATTGTCCGCGGCCGGCATCATGAATGCCGATACGTTCGAGAGCGCGACCGTGTCCGCGGCGTTCGGCGGCACCACCACGGTGATCCCGTTCGCCGCCCAGCATGTCGGCATGAAGCTGCCGCAGGTGGTCGAGGACTATCACGCGCTGGCGAAGAAGGGCGCGGTGATCGACTACGCCTTCCACATGATCATTGCGGACGCGACCAGGGAGACGGTCGAGGAGCACATCCCGGCGCTGGTAAAGCAGGGGCATGCGTCGATCAAGATCTTCATGACCTACGACCGGCTCAAGGTCGACGACGAGCCGCTGCTCGACATCCTCCTTGCCGCGCGCCAGTCCGGCGCGATGCTGTGCGCGCACGCCGAAAACCACGGCATCATCGCCTGGATGGTGAAGCGCCTGCTCGCGCGCGGCTACACGCTGCCGAAATACCACGCCGTCAGCCACGCCCGTGTGTCGGAGGCCGAGGCGTTCACCCGGCTGATCGGAATGGCGGCGCTGATCGACCAGCCGATCATGATCTTCCATGTCTCCACCGCCGAAGGCGCCAAGGTCATCCGCGACTCGCGCGGGCAGGGGCTCAAGGTCTTTGCCGAGACTTGCCCGCAATATCTGTTCCTCACCGCTGCCGATCTCGACAAGCCCGGTGCGGACGGCGCCAAATGGATGTGCAGCCCGCCGCCGCGCACGCATGCCGACCAGGAGGCGCTGTGGCAGGCGCTGTCGCTCGGCGATCTCCAGACCATCTCGTCGGATCACGCGCCGTATCGCTTTGACGAGACCGGCAAGCTGCGCGCCGGCCCCAATCCAAACTTCAAGCAGGTCGCCAACGGCCTGCCGGGGCTGGAGCTGCGGCTGCCGCTCTTGTTCGACGCGATGGTCTCGAAGGGCCGGCTCGGCTTGGAAAAGTTCGTCGAGCTGACTGCGACGGCGCCGGCCAAGATCTACAATCTGCATCCGCGCAAGGGCTCGATCGCGGTCGGCGCTGACGCCGATATCGCGATCTGGGATCCCAATCGCGAGACCGTGATCGCCGACGAGATGATGCACGACCTCGCCGGTTACACGCCGTTTGCCGGGCGGAAGCTGAAGGGCTGGCCGGTGTCGGTGCTCTCGCGCGGCCGCGTGATCGTCGAGGGCAACAAGTGCCTCGCAAGCGCCGGCAGCGGAAAGTTCCTGGCGCGCAGCGGCGGCGAGGCAGCGAAGCCGACGGGCCGGCTGGTCGCGGACATGGATCCGGAACGGAATTTCGGAGCAAAACTGCTGTGACGGTGGATCGCGCGCGATGAAGATCGTCATCTTCGGCGGCACCGGCTTTGTCGGCCTCAATGTTGCCGAGGTGCTGCTTGCGCGCGGCCATGAGGTGACGCTGTATGATCGTAAGCAACTTCCGGCTGGCGCGGAGCGGTTCTTTGCTGACCACCGGGAGCGGCTCTCGATTATTCAGGGCGAGATCACGGACATCGAGAGGATCGACGCGCTGGTAAAGCAAGGCTTTGATGCGATCATCCTTGGCGCTGCCATAACCGCCGGGGACCAGCTCGAGCGGACCACGACCTCGAGCATCCTCGAGATCAATGTGATGGCTCAGATGCCGATCCTGAGCGTTGCGATCCGCCGTGGCGTTCGGCGCGTGATCAATCTCTCCTCTGCGTCGGCCTATGGTGCCGCGGGGCAACGCTATCCGGTACTGGACGAGGAGACGCCGTGCGATCCCGTCTCATTTTACGCGATCAGCAAATTCACGTCAGAGAGATCCGTGGCGCGGCTTGCCGAGTTGTGGGGAGGCGATTTTCTGAGTGTGCGGTTAAGCGCCGTGTTCGGTCCGTGGGAGCAGATCGGGAAGGTGCGCGATACGCCCAGCCTCCAGTTCCAGATCCTTGCTGCGTTCGCCCGCGGCGAACCGGCCCTTCTCCCTGCGCCAGGCATCAAGGATTGGACCTACGCGCCCGACGCCGCCGAAGCGGTGGCGGTGCTGATCGAAGCCGAGCGGCCACGCCACCGGCTCTACAACATCTCAAGCGGCGCAGCCTGGTCCGCGCTGCAATGGGGTGAGGCGTTCGCAGCCCTTCATCCCGGGCTGGAGTGCCGGCTCGCGTCACCCGGAGAGAAGACCTTCATCAAGCTCCACGGCGGGGATCGTGCGCCGATGTCGGTCAAGCGGATGGCCGATGAGTTCGGCTGGCGCGCCCGGTTCGGCTGCGTGGAGTCGGCCGCAGCGATGAGCGCCTGGTGGATGCAGCACAAGGAAGGGATCTGACATGCGGCTGCAGGGGCGCACGGCCATCATCACCGGAGCGGGCTCGGGCATCGGCCGGGCCAGCGCAAAGCTGTTCGCGGCGGAGGGCGCGCGTCTCGCGCTGGTCGATCGCGATGCCGCGGGTCTTCAGGAAACGCTGGGCCTCGTGAGAGAGGCAACGGTGCATGTCGGGGACGTCGGCGATGCCGCATTGGCCGAGACTGTTGCCGGCGATGTCGTGGCGCGCCACGGCCGGCTCGATATCCTCATGACCGCTGCCGGCTTCTCCTGCGGCGGCACGGTGCTGACGACGAGCCCGGACGACTGGGACGCGGTGTTCCGCGCCAATGTCGGCGGCACCTGGCTGTGGGCGCGAGCCGCGGTGCCTCACATGCAGCGGCAGCAGAGCGGCTCGATCATCACGCTGGCATCGCAGCTCGCCATCGCCGGCGGCAAGGGCAACAGCGCCTATATCGCCGCCAAGGGCGCGATCGTGAGTCTCACGCGGACGATGGCGGTGGATTTCGCCACCGACGGCATTCGCGTCAACGCCATCGCGCCCGGCGCGATCGACACGCCGATGCTTCGCCGCAGCTTTGCCCGTCACGCCAATTCGGACGAGGTGCGCGAAGCTTCGCGCAACCGCCACGCCATGAAGCGGTTTGGCACGGCGGAAGAGATCGCGCAGACCGCGCTGCATCTCGCCAGCGACGCGTCGTCCTTCACGACCGGAACCGTAATGGTGGTTGACGGAGGCTGGCTCGCGGCATGACCGACGCGCTGGGAGAGCTCGAAGCTGACGTTCGCGCTGATCTCGCCATGATCGCGCATCCGGGCGCGGCATGGCTTGAGCCGAAGATCGGGCCTGATGGCAAACCGGCGCTGGACGTGCTCGTCGTCGGCGCCGGCCAATCCGGCATCGCCATCGGCTTCGGCCTCATGCGCTCCCGCGTCAGCAACATCCTGCTGCTCGACAAGGCCGAGGAGGGGAAGGAGGGTCCGTGGCTCACTTACGCCCGCATGCCGACGCTGCGCAGCCCCAAGGACTACACCGGTCCCGACCTCGACATTCCGAGCCTGACCTACCAGTCCTGGCACGAAGCCCGCTTCGGCAAGCAGAGCTGGCAAGAACTCGGCCTGATCGAACGCGGGCATTGGGCTGAGTATCTGCTGTGGCTGCGCCGCACGGTCGGCTTGCCGGTGCGCAACGCTTGCGAACTCCTGGAGATCGCGCCTGCGTCTGACGGCTTGCTCACCGCGCGAGTAAAACGGGCAGGAGAGGTCGAGACGCTCTACGCCCGCAAGATCGTGCTGGCGACGGGGCAGGAGGGGATGGGCGGCTGGATGATCCCGGAACCGCTCCGCCATCTGCCGTCAGGTTCGGTCGCGACCGTCGCCGACGACATCGACTTCGAAAAGCTGCGCGGCAAGCGCGTCGCCGTAATCGGCGCCGGTGCGTCCGCCTTCGACAATGCGGCGACCGCGCTGGAGGCTGGCGCCGCCGAGGTGCATCTGCTGTGCCGCCGTACGCAGATCCAGGTGATCCAGCCCTATCGGTGGCTGACCTTTCGCGGCTTCCTGCGTCATCTCAGCGATCTCGACGATGCCTGGCGCTGGCGCTTCATGCGCACCATCCTCGAAATGCGGGAAGGCTTTCCGCAAGCAACCTATGATCGCTGCGCGCGTCATGCCAATTTCACACTGCACGAGGGCGCGCCGGTCGAGGCGGCCCGGGAGACGGGCAAAGGCATCGAATTGCAGACGCCGCGCGGCGCCATCCGTGCTGATTTCGTCATCTGCGGCACCGGCATCGACATGAGCTTTGCCGGGCGCGGCGAGCTCGCTGCATTCGCCGGCAACATCGCGACCTGGGCCGACCGCTATCAGCCGCCTTCGAGCGAGCGCAACGAACGGCTCGGCCGCTTTCCCTATCTCGCCGACGATTACGCCTTCACCGAGCGTGTGGCAGGCGAGACGCCCTGGATTTCCGACATCCATCTCTTCGCCATCGCCTCCACCATGAGCTTCGGTCCGTCGGGATCGTCGATCAACGCGATGACGACGGCCGTCCCGAAGCTGGTCCACGGCCTGACGCGCGGCCTGTTTCGTGCCGATATCGCGCGGCACTGGGCTTCGCTCAGCGCCTATGACGTGCCGCAGGCCGTGGTCACGCGGCCGGCGCGAAAGACGGGGGAATCGCGATGATCATCCATGCGCCGCCGCGACGAAGCGTCCCCACGCGCGACCCGTGAGACTGGCGCGCAACTTGCTTGTTTCTTAACCTGCCTTGCTGGCGTTCTTGTCGAAATTCAGGGAAAAACGAATGCGTTTTGTGTCTTTCAGGCCGGCGTCCTCGATGCTTGCTACTGTCGCGCTTCTGCTCATCGCGAGCGCGCCCTCGCAGGCCCAAACCAGGGCGGAAACGCTGCGCTATGTGACCGGCGCATCCGTCAACACGCTCGATCCCAACATCCCCGGCTCGACGCGCGAGTCCTTCGCGCTGAGCATGAGCACTTACGACCGGCTGGTGGCGTTCGGCCGCAAGCAGCTCAACGGCAAATGGGTGTTCGATCTCGACACGATCACCGGCGAGCTCGCCGAATCCTACGACGTCAGTCCCGACGGGCTGAAGCTCACCTTCCGCCTGCGCAAGGACGCCAAGTTCCAGGACGGCTCGCCTGTTACGGCCGACGATGTGAAATGGTCGCTCGATCGCTGCGTCACCGCGCCGATCCTCGGCAAGGCGCAGCTCCTGACCGGCTCCTTGACGTCGGCCGATCAGTTCAAGGTGATCGATCCCCTCACCATCGAGGTGACGCTGCCAAAGCCCGACAAGCTCGCGCTGCCGAATTTGGCGACCGTCTATCCCATGATCATCAACTCGAAGGTCGCCAAGGAGCACGCGACCGCGGATGATCCCTGGGCCACCGCCTGGCTGAAGGAGCACACCGCCGGCAGCGGTGCCTACGTGGTCGAGACTTTCAAGCCGGGTGAGCAGGTGATCCTCAAGCGTGACGAGTCCTGGAACCGCGGCTCGGCCAACAAGCCCGCCTTCTTCAAGCGTGTGATCGTGCAGTCGGTGCCGGAGCCGGCGACCCGCGCCAACCTGGTCGAGCGCGGCGATGCCGACATCGTCGTCGATCTCCAGGCGAGCGACGTGCAGTCGCTCGAGGCCAAGGGCAAGCTCAAGGTGATCTCGACGCCGCAGTACAATGCGATCACCTTCGTCTCGATGAACAACCAGATCCCGCCCTTCGACAACGTCAACGTCCGCCGCGCCATTGCCTTCGCGCTGCCCTATGACGACATGTTCAAGGCTGCGCTGTTCGGCCGCGGCGCGCCGCTGTTCGGCGCGAGCTGGCCGGACGGCAAGCCTGTGAACGGCATCTATCCGTTCCAGGCGCCGGTGAAGACCGATCTCGACAAGGCCCGCGAGTATCTCAAGGCCGCCGGCCTTCCCGAAGGTTTTTCGACCACCTTCAGCTTCAATGTCGGCCAGGCCTCGACGGCCGAGCCGATGGCGTCGCTGGTGAAGGAATCGCTTGCGAAGATCGGGATCAAGGTCGACATTCAGAAGCTGCCGGATGCGCAGATGTCGACGCAGATCAACGAGAAGAAGCTGCCGTTCTTCACCGAAGGCATCGTCGCCTGGCTGCCGTCGACCGATTATTTCTACCGCAACTTCTATACCGGCAATCAGCGCTGGAACTACAGCTCCATCAACAATCCCGAGCTCGCCGCGATCGCGCAGGAAGCCCGCTTCGAGCCGGACAAGGCCAAGTACGACGACGACGGCCGCAAGCTCAACGCGATCCATTTCAGCGAGATGCCGCAGATTCCGCTGTGGCAGCCGAACCAGGACGCGGTGATGGCGTCGTCGATCGAGGGCTATACCTACGAGTTCCACCGCCAGGTGGATTACCGCGACGTCAGCCGCAAGTGAGATCGGCAAACAAGGGAGGCTCTGAAAGGTGATGACCGGTCTTGGCGCAACGATGATCCGGGCGGGCAGGCGGCTTCTGTCGTCGCTGCCGGCGCTGTTCGGCGTGCTGGTCTTCACCTTTCTTCTAATGCGCGTCCTGCCCGGCGACCCCGCGGTGTTCTTTGCCTCGGGGCCCAACGCCGGCAAGGAGGAGATCGAGCAGATCCGCAAGCAGATGGGGCTCAACAGGTCGGTGCCGGAGCAGCTCGTGTTCTATCTCTCCGACATCGGCCACGGCAATCTCGGCCGCTCCATGATGACGGGGCAGCCGGTGCTGAAGGATCTGCGCGAGCGGCTGCCGGCCTCGCTCGAGCTCACCTTCACCGCGCTGCTGATCGCGCTGATCGCGGCGGTGCCGCTCGGCGTCGTCGCGGCGCTGCGGCCGGGGTCGATCGTCGATCACGGCGTGCGGCTGTTCTGCGCGCTCGGCGTCTGCGTGCCGACCTTCGTGTCGGGCCTGCTGCTGATCTACGTCTTCTACTACCTGCTCGGGCTCGCGCCCGATCCCACGGGCCGGATTGACGTCTTCACCTCGCTGCCGCCGCAGCGCACCGGCTTCCTCTCGATCGATTTCCTGCTCGCAGGAGATTTTGAAGGCTGGTGGGCAGCTTGCAAGCAGCTGGTCCTGCCGGCGGTGAGCATGGCCCTGTTCGTGATCGCGCCGCTGGCGCGGATCACGCGCGCCTCGATGCTGGTTTCGCTCGGCAGCGATTTCGTGCGCACCGCGCGCTCTGTCGGGCTGTCGTGGCGCAAGGTGGTCGTCACCTATGCGCTGCGCAATGCGATTCTCCCCGTCATCACCATCGCCGGCATCGTATTCTCGACCATGCTGGGCGCCAATGTCCTGGTGGAGAAGGTGTTCTCCTGGCCGGGCGTTGCTTCCTACGCGCTCGATGCGCTCTTGTCCTCCGACTATGCGCCGGTGCAGGGCTTCGTGCTCCTGATGGCCAGCCTCTTTGTGCTGGTCAATCTCGTGGTCGATGTCTGCTACGGCATCGCCGATCCCAGGGTGTCGATCGAATGACCAGCGCAACCCTCCGCCATTCGGTCTGGATCCTGCGCGGCAATCCGCTTACGGCCGTCGCCGCGGCCGGCGTCCTTCTGTTCGTCCTCCTCGCGATCTTCGGCCCCTGGATCGTGCCCTATGATCCCGTGGTCTCCAATGTCTCGGAAGCGCTGCTGCCGCCAAGCGCGGCGCACATTGCCGGCACCGACCAGCTCGGGCGCGACGTGTTCAGCCGCCTCGTGATCGCGGCGCGGCTCGACCTTGCTATCGCGGTCTCCGCGGTCGGCATCTCCTTCGTGATCGGTGCCGTTGTCGGCTCGTTCTGCGGTTATGCCGGCGGCAGGCTCGACCGGGGCGTCGGCCGCTTCGTCGACGTGATGATGGCCTTTCCGCTGTTCGTGCTGGCGATGGCGATGGTCGCGGCGCTCGGCAACCGGATCGAGAACATCGTGATTGCAACCGCGATCATCAATCTTCCCTTTTACATTCGCTTCGCGCGGGCCGAGGTCAACGTCCGGCGCAATGTCGGCTGGGTCGAGGCCGCGCGCGCCTGCGGCGAGAGCCACTTTTCGGTGGTGCTGCGGTTTTTGTTGCCGAATATCCTGCCGGCGATGGCGGTGCAGATCTCGCTCAATCTCGGCTGGGCCATTCTGAATGCGGCGGGCCTGTCCTTCATCGGCCTTGGTGTCAAGCCGCCGACGCCGGAATGGGGCATCATGGTCGCGGAAGGCGCGCGCTTCATCTCGACCGGACGGTGGTGGCTGGTGGCCTTCCCCGGCCTTGCGCTGATGCTGGCCGTGCTCTGCTTCAATCTCCTCGGTGACGGGATGCGGGACATTCTCGATCCCCGCATGCGCACATGAGCAAGGAACTGCTCAGGATCGACGACCTCCACGTCTCGTTCTCGACGCGGCGCGGCATGGTCGAGGCCGTGCGCGGGGTCACGCTCACCGTCGAAGCCGGCGAGATGCTCGGCCTCGTCGGCGAGAGCGGCTCGGGCAAGTCGGTTACGGGGTTCGCAACGACAAGGCTGCTCGATGCCGCCGGCCGCGTCACCGGCGGCAAGATCCTGTTTCGCGGGCAGGATGTGACAAAACTCCGGGGCGACGATCTCCGTCAGCTCCAGGGCGCCGCGATGTCCATGATCTTCCAGAACCCGCGTGCGGCGCTCAATCCGATCCGGGCGATCGGCTTGCAGATCGCAGACGCGATCCTCACCCACAAGCGCATCTCGAAGGACGCCGCGCGCGCCGAGGCGCTGGAGCTGCTGCGCGCGGTCCAGATCCGCGACCCCGAGGTGCGGATGAACGCCTATCCGCACGAGCTCTCCGGCGGCATGTGCCAGCGCGTGATGATCGCGATCGCGATCTCCTGCAATCCCGCACTGCTGATTGCCGACGAGCCGACCACCGGCCTCGACGTCACCACGCAGAAGGTGGTGATGGATCTTCTGGCGGACATCGCCGCCGCGCGCGGCATGGCGACGATCCTGATCACGCACGATCTCGGGCTCGCGGCGCGCTACTGCCGTCGCATCGCGGTGATGGAGCGCGGACGCATCGTCGAGGAGGCCAGTCCCAGGACTCTCTTCACCACGCCGCAGCACGCCTACACCAGGCGCCTCGTTGCGGCATCGCCGACCGCGACGTCCCGGATCGAGGATCTCGTGACGGAGGAGGAGCGGGAAGGCTACGCGGCGGTTGTCAACATGCCGAGGCAGGAGCCCGCGCACGGTACGCCGCCGCTGCTGGAAGTGCGCAAGCTTGCCAAGCGTTTCGATCAGGGCTCCGCGGCGGTCGCGGATTTCTCGATGACGATGGCCGGCGGCGAGAGCGTCGGTCTCGTCGGCGAGTCCGGCTCGGGCAAGAGCACGACGTCGCGGATGATCTGCCGCCTGATCGATCCGAGCGAAGGCGACATCGTGTTCGACGGGCAGTCGATCGGTCATGTGGCATCGCGTGATTTTCACCGCTCGTCCTTGCGCAAAGACATTCAGATGGTCTTCCAGGACCCGAACGAGAGCCTCAACCCGCGCTTCACCGCCTTCGACTGCATCGCCCATCCGCTGATGCGGCTCGACGGCATGCGGGCGGGCGACGCGCTACGCGCGCGGGTCGAGGAATGCGCGGAGCGCGTGGGGCTGCCGCTCGATCTCTTGCCGCGCTTCCCGCACCAGCTCTCCGGCGGCCAGAAGGCCCGCGTCGGCATCGCCCGCGCCATCGCCTGCCGGCCCCGGCTTCTGGTGCTGGACGAGCCGACCGCCGCACTCGACGTCTCCGTGCAGGCGGTGGTGCTGCAATTGCTCGATCGCTTGCGCCGCGAGAACGACATCGCGCTGCTGTTCGTCAGCCACGATCTCAACGTGGTGCGCATGCTCTGTGATCGCACCATCGTGCTGCGCAATGGCGGCATCGTCGAACAGGGCGAGAGCCGGGCGCTGTTCGACAATCCGAAGACCGACTACACGCGCAAGCTGGTCGAGGCGATCCCGCATATCGAGATCGGGCCGACGCTGGCGGCGGCGCTTTGAGGTCTCGATCGACCAAAAGTGACGATGAGATCCCGCTGGCGAAGGCCTGGTTACTGGCATACCATTTGCACGCCAATGGGCTTCGGTTTCACTGCTCTTGGCCAATGATTGGCCGGCATCACGGCATTACTGGGAGGACTTCATGGATCGCAGGACCGTATTGAAGGGACTGGCTGGCGCAAGCGGCCTGGCATTGACGGGCGGCCTTTCGGCCCCGGCGATCGCCCAGGGTGCCGCGGCGCGCACCCTGCGCTTCGTGCCGCAGGCCAATCTCGCCAATTTCGATCCGATCTGGGGCACGCAATATGTCGTGCGCAACGCTGCGGCGCTGGTCTGGGACACGCTTTACGGCATCGATTCCTCGCTCCAGCCGCAACGCCAGATGGTGGAGTCCGAGGAAGTCACCGACGACGGTACGACCTGGACGTTCAAATTGCGGCCGGGGCTCAAGTTCCATGACGGCGAGCCGGTGCTGAGCAAGGACGTCGTCGCGAGCCTTACGCGCTGGTCGGCGCGAGATCCGATGGGGCTCATGATCAAGGCGCTTCAGCAGGAGCTGACGGCCGTCGACGATCGCACCTTCAAATGGGTGCTCAAGCAGCCCTTCCCGAAGCTGCTCTACGCGCTGGCCAAGAACAACTCGCCGTGCGCCTTCATCATGCCGGAGCGCATCGCGCAGACCGATCCGTTCAAGCAGATCACCGACTATGTCGGCTCCGGGCCGATGAAGTTCGCCAAGGGCGAATGGGTGCCCGGCGCGAAGGCGGTGTTCGAGAAGTTCGCCGACTACGCGCCGCGGCAGGAGAAAGCGTCGTGGCTGGCCGGCGGCAAGCAGATCATGGTTGACCGCATCGAATGGATCGTGATGCCGGATCCGGCGACCGCGGCCGCCGCCTTGCAGAACGGCGAGGTCGACTGGTGGGAAAGCCCGATCGCCGACCTCGTTCCGGTCCTGAAGAAGAACAAGAACATCAGCGTCGACATTGGCGATCCCCTCGGCAATGTCGGCTCGTTCCGCATGAACTTCCTGTATCCGCCCTTCAACGACGTGCGGGCGCGGCGCGCGGTGCTGATGGCAATGAGTCAGGAAGACTACATGCGCGCGATCGTCGGCGACGACACCGCGTTGTGGAAGCCGCTGCCCGGCTATTTCACGCCGGATACGCCGCTCTATTCCGAGGCGGGCGGCGAGATCCTGAAGGGCAAGCGCGATCTCGACGCAGCCAAGAAGCTGCTCGCCGAGAGCGGTTATTCCGGCCAGCCCGTGACGTGCCTCGTGGCGCAGGACCAGCCGATCACCAAGGCGCAGGGCGACGTGACCGCGGACCTCCTGAAGAAGCTCGGCATGAATGTCGATTTCGTCGCGACCGACTGGGGCACGGTCGGCTCGCGCCGTGCACAGAAGACGCCGCCGGGACAGGGCGGCTGGAACATGTTCCACACCTGGCATGCGGGCGCGGACTGCATCAACCCTGCGCCGTACACCGCCATTCGCGCCAACGGCGACAAGGCCTGGTTCGGCTGGCCCACCAGCCCCGGCACCGAAAAGGAGGTCGCGTCCTGGTTCGAGGCCAAGAACCTCGATGAGGAGAAAGCCGCCATCGGCCGCCTCAACAAGGCGGCGCTCGATGACGTCGTCTACGCGCCGACCGGCTTCTTCCTGAGCTACACCGCGTGGCGCAAGAACGTCTCCGGCATTACCAAGGGGCCGCTGCCGTTCTTCTGGGGCGTGTCGAAATCCGCATGATCGCGCGCTGAGGCCAGATGCTCTCCTACATCCTCCGTCGCATCGTCGCGACCTTGCCGGTGATGGCAATCGTCGCGCTGTTCGTGTTCAGCCTGCTTTACATCGCGCCGGGTGATCCGGCCGTGGTGATCGCGGGCGATCAGGCGAGCCCGGAGGATGTGGAGCGAATCCGCCAGAGCCTCGGTCTCGACCGGCCGTTCCTGATCCAGTTCGGAAGCTGGGTCTGGCGCATCCTGCACGGCGATCTCGGCACCTCGATCTTCACCAATCTGCCGGTCTCGACGATGATCGGGCAGCGTCTCGGACCGACGCTGTCGCTGATGATCGTCACGCTGCTGCTCACCATCGTGGTCGCGGTGCCGCTCGGCGTGGTGGCGGCGTGGAAAGCCGGCAGCCTGATCGACCGCGTCATCATGGGCTTTGCCGTGTTCGGCTTCTCGCTGCCCGTCTTCGTGGTCGGCTACATGCTTGCCTACATCTTCGCGCTCGAACTGGAATGGCTGCCGGTGCAGGGCTACACGCCGCTTGCCCAGGGCTTTTGGCCCTGGCTGGAGAACTTGATCTTGCCGGCGGTCGCGCTGGGCTGTGTCTACATCGCGCTGATCGCGCGCATCACCCGCGCCACCATGCTCGAAGTGCTGCAGCAGGACTATATCCGCACCGCGCGGGCCAAGGGCCTCGGGCAGGGCGGCATCCTGTTTGTTCACGCGCTGAAGAACGCGGCGGTGCCGATCGTCACCGTGATCGGGATCGGCATCGCGCTCCTGATCGGCGGTGCCGTCGTCACGGAAAGCGTGTTTGCGATTCCCGGCCTCGGCCGGCTCACGATCGATGCGATCCTGCGCCGCGACTATCCCGTCATCCAGGGGATCGTGCTGCTGTTCAGCTTCGTCTACGTCCTCGTCAATTTGATGATCGACGTCATCTATACGCTCGTTGACCCGAGGATTCGCTATTGACCGACACCACCGTCAACCCGCAATCGCTCCCGGCCGGTCTAGTCCTCGCGCCGCAACTGCCGGAGATCCTTCGGCCGGTCAAGATCCGGCGCGGCTTCATCGGCTTCCTGCGCGGTCATCCGACGGTCGCCATCGGCGGTGCGCTGCTGCTGACGCTGGTCCTGATCGCGATCTTCGCGCCTTATCTCGGAACGGTCGATCCGACCGCGCTCGCGCCAGCCAAGCGCACGCGCGCGCCGTCGGCGGACTACTGGTTCGGCACCGACGTGCTCGGCCGCGACATCTATTCGCGCGTGCTCTTCGGCGCGCGGGTCTCGCTCACGGTCGGCCTGTCGGTTGCGATGTTCGCGTCTGCGGTGGGCCTTGCCATCGGCATCGTCTCCGGCTTCATCCGCTGGGCCGACGGCATCCTAATGCGCTTCATGGACGGCTTGATGTCGATCCCGCCGATCCTGCTGGCGATCGCGCTGATGGCCTTGACCCGCGGCAGCGTCGGCAACGTCATCCTGGCCATCACCATCGCCGAGATCCCGCGCGTCTCGCGCCTCGTCCGCAGCGTGGTGCTGTCGCTGCGCGAGCAGCCCTATGTGGATGCGGCGGTGGCCTGCGGCACGCGCACGCCGATGATCATCCTGCGCCATATCCTTCCCAACACGCTCGCGCCCATGCTGGTCCAGGCGACCTACATTTGCGCCAGCGCCATGATCACGGAGGCGATCCTGTCCTTCATCGGTGCGGGTACGCCGCCCACCATTCCGTCTTGGGGCAACATCATGGCCGAGGGCCGCGCGCTGTGGCAAGTCAAGCCCTATATCGTGTTCTTTCCGGCGGCCTTCCTGTCCGTCACCGTGCTCGCCGTGAATCTGCTCGGCGACGGCCTTCGCGATGCGCTCGATCCGCGCATGGCCAAGAGCCTCTGATGTTGCGAGGCTGATCACGATGGCGCTGCTCGAAGTCGAAGACCTTCAGGCCCACTTCCGTACGCCCAGCGGCATCAACCGCGCGGTCGACGGCGTGTCCTTCCATGTCAACGAGGGCGAGACGCTCGCCATCGTCGGCGAATCCGGCTGCGGCAAGTCGGTGACCTCGATGTCGCTGATGCGGCTGATCCCGGAGCCGCCGGGCAAGATCGCAGGCAGCATCCGCTTTGCGGGCAGGGACCTCCTCAAGCTGTCCGACCGCGAGATGCGCGCCATCCGCGGCAACGACATCTCGATGATCTTCCAGGAACCGATGACGAGCCTCAATCCGGTCCTGACCGTCGGCCGCCAGATCCGCGAGACGCTGATGATCCACCAGGGCCTGGACAAGCAGGCCGCCGAGGCGCACGCGATCGAGATGCTGACGCTGGTCGGCATTCCCGAGCCGAAGCGGCGCGTGCGCGAATATCCGCACCAGCTCTCCGGCGGCATGCGCCAGCGCGTGATGATCGCCGTTGCGCTGGCGTGCAATCCAAAACTTCTGATCGCGGACGAGCCGACCACGGCGCTCGACGTGACCATCCAGGCGCAAATCCTCAAGCTGATGCTCGACCTCAAGAGCCGGGTCGGTGCTGCGATCATCCTGATCACGCACGATCTTGGCGTCGTTGCCGAGATCGCCGAGCGCGTCATGGTCATGTATGCTGGCCGCAAGGTCGAGGAGGCGCCGGTCGCCGAGCTGTTTCGCTCGCCCCGGCATCCCTATACGCAAGGTTTGCTCGGCGCCGTGCCGCGGCTTGGTTCGTCGCTGACGGGCACCGCGAGACGGCTGGCCGAGATTCCCGGGCAGGTCCCCGACCTGCGCAAGCCGATCACCGGCTGCGTCTTCGCCGGACGCTGCGCGCTCGCGACCGATCTCTGCCGCCAATATGCGCCGGGGCTCGAGGAGAAGGGCCCGCGCCATGTTGCGGCCTGTCACTACGCGGCGAAGGGAGCGGTCGCGGCATGAGTCCTCCTCTGCTCCAGGTCAACGACCTCAAGAAGCATTTTCCGGTCAACAAGGGCCTGTTCGTCCGCAAGTCCGAATGGGTGTATGCGGTCGACGGCGTGTCATTCGAGATCGCGCGCGGCGAGACGCTGTCGCTGGTCGGGGAGTCCGGCTGCGGCAAATCGACGGTCGGCCGCGCCATCCTGCGGCTGTTCGACATCACTTCGGGGCAGGTGATCCTCGACGGCCAGCGCATCGACGATGCCGCGCCGGCCACGATGCGCCAGATGCGCCGGCGCGTGCAGGTCGTGTTCCAGGATCCGTTCTCCAGCCTCAATCCGCGCATGCGCGTGCGCGACATTCTCGCGGAGCCGATCCGCAATTTCGGCCTCGCCAAATCCGCGGAAGATCTCGAGGTGCGCGTCACGTCTCTGATGGACACCGTGCGCCTGCCGCGCGAGGCGCTGAACCGCCGGCCGCACGAATTCTCCGGCGGTCAGCGCCAGCGCATCGGGATCGCGCGGGCGCTGGCGGCCGAGCCAGAGCTGATCGTCTGCGACGAGGCGGTCTCCGCGCTCGACGTCTCGGTCAAGGCGCAGATCGTCAATCTGCTCCAGGACCTCCAGCAGAAATTCGGCCTCGCGCTGCTGTTCATCAGCCATGACCTCGCCATCGTCGAGCACATGACCCATCGCGTCGCGGTGATGTATCTCGGCAAGATCGTCGAGGTCGCGCCGCGCCGGGAGATCTTTGCCGCGCCGAGGCATCCCTACACCAAGGCGCTGCTCTCAGCGGTGCCGCTGCCCGAGCCGGGCGCCCAGCGCAACCCGATCATCCTCGGCGGCGACGTGCCGAGCCCGATCAATCCGCCGAGCGGATGCCGCTTCCACACCCGTTGTCCATACGTGTTCGACCGTTGTCGCACGGAAGAGCCGGTGCTTCGGACGACTGGACCCGAGCAGTGGGTGGCGTGCCACCTCGACGAGGCACTAGAGGCACCATAAGTTTAGAGGCATGGCATGCGGGATTTCGCCAACACGCAGTGAATGCCCTTGTTGCCGTCGACCATCTGCGTGACCCGCAGGTCCGCGGCGATCGAGCAGAGCGTATAGGCATCCTGTGCGCCGAGGCCGCTGTGCTCGCGGATCAGCGCGATCATGTCGCGCAGCGCGGCCTTGGCCGCGTCGTCGAGATCCTCGTCAAAGCCCATGGTGATCCAGTCGGACGCCGTCTCGGCGCGGGGCGAGGTGAGGCGGAGATCGCGGCGGACGTGGAATTCGAAGGTGCCGGTGAGCGCCGCCTCGATCGCGGTCAGGCAGACTTCGCCGTCGCCCTGGAGCGCGTGGCCGTCGCCGGCGGAGAACAGCGCGCCCGGCACGAAGACCGGAAAATAGAGCGTGCTGCCGGCACCTAACTCCTTGTTGTCCATGTTGCCGCCGAAGGCCCGCGGCTCCTTCGAGGACAGCCGGCCCCAGGCGAGCGGCGGCGCGACGCCGAAATTGCCGAAGAAGGGGGCGAGCGGCAGCTCCTGGCCCCAGGGGAGCTTTGCGACGTTGCGCGCGCGGTCCAGCGGAATGTGGATGCGGCGGAACTCGGGGAAATCCTCAGGGAGAGTGCCGAGCGTCGGGACCTGGAGATTCCAGCCCCAATTGCAGCGCAGCTCGATGCTCAGCACGCGCACTTCGAGGACGTCGCCGGGCTCGGCGCCCTCGATGTAGACAGGCCCGGTGAGAAGGTGCGGCCCCGGACCGCGGAAGGCGCTTGCGAGCACCTCCGCATGTCCGGGCACGACATCAAAACCGAGCGACGGATCGGGCAGGTCGTCCGGCTCGCCCGAGAGCGTCTCGATGGTCACGCGGTCTCCGGATGCGATCCGGAGCACCGGCTTCAGCCGTCCGTCCCAGAGTCCCCACTGGACGTTTCCAGGAGTGGATCGCAGAATGTGGTCCATGCCTTCACCGGCCTGCGCTGCTCGCAACGATCGAGGAGGGCGACGTGACGTGCTTGCCCAGCGCCAGATAGACCAGCCCCGAGACCCCGATCCCGAAAAGCCAGCTCAGATCGGCTCCGCCCAGGAGGTTGATCGAGACCGGCCCCTGAAGCGCGCCGACCAGGCCGTCTTCCACCAGCCATCCGGCGACAAGGCCGGCGAAGAACGCGATCATGCCGGCCCAGTTGATGTCGCCATAGGCGCTGGTCTCCGGCGAGCGATAGAGCTCGGCGACGTCGATCTTGCCCTTCCGCTTGAGGAAGAAGTCCGCGAGCACCACGCCGGCCCACGGGCTCATCCACAACAAGAGGCTGATCATCCAGTTGTCGAACGCCTTGGCGAAGGACGGCGCGAAGATGAAGTACAGCGTGACCAGATAGCCGGCGACGCCAACGATGACGGTGAGCCAGAAGCGCGAGAACTTCAGCCCCGCGCTCAGCGCCGCCAGCGTCGCCGAGTAGACGTTGAGGATGTTGGTCGCGATCGGGCCGTGCAGCACCATCAGCAAAACGAGGATGCTGACCGGCCCGCCGAACACCGCGCTGACCATTTTTGCGGGATCGGTGTCCAGCGTGGTCGAGGCGATGGTCGCGCCGAGGATGCCGAGCCAGACCGTCGGCACGAACATGCCGACATAGCTGTACCAGAAGACGGATTTCGACGGCACGCTTTTCGGCACGAAGCGCGAATAGTCGGAGGCCCAGGTGACCCAGGAAATGCCCCAGCCGACGCCGATCGCGGTCATCAGCAGCGTCAGCATCGCCAGATGCGCGCCCGGCGGCAGCGAGGTCGTGAGGCTCCAGTTGACGACGCCGGGGCGCGTCCAGGCCAGCACGCTCATCAGCACCATGATGGCGATGGTGGGCGGCACCGTGTATTTCTCGAAGGTGCGGATCGCGTAGAAACCGTACACGCCGATCAGGACCTGCGCCGCCATCACCAGCGTGATGATGACGATCTCGATCAGCCAGGTGTCGGGCACGCCGAACTGGCCAAGGATTCCGATCGAAACCTTCACCGGGAAGTAGGTGTTCACGCCGATCCAGCCGAGCGTCATCACGAACATCAGGATGCTGGGCAGGTAGGCGCCGCGGACGCCGAACGCGGACCGGCTCAGCACCATCTGGTTGACGCCGGTCTTGTGCCCCATCACGGTGAAGGTTGCGAAGATCGCGCAGCCGACGATGTTCCCGAGCACGATGACCGCGATCGTCTCCATCAGCCCAAGCTTCAGGATGATCCCGAGCGCGCCGAGCGCCCAGTTGACCGGCGCGATGTTGGCGCCGGCCCAGATCCACATCTGCTGCGGTCCGGTCGAGTCCCGGTCCGCATCGGGAATTGGCTCGATGCTGTGAATATCAGCGCGAAGTTCGGAATCCGTCATGACATCCCCCAATACGAAGCACGCTTCGCATCGTTGCAGCATAAATCGTGCCATCGGTTGCGCAACCGCCGGAGCAGGGCGTGCGCCGATGCCGGATGCAATGAGGTTTGCGCCGGATTGTCATTGGAAATTCAAGCGTGCCCTGAACTCACGCGCGGGTTCGCCACCGTGCCCGCGAGACGCTGATCTCCTCCGCGCGCTTGCGGGCGGGAGGCAAAAGACGTTGCACGGTCGTGCAGCGGTACGATGATAAATTAAGCAGCCCCACCCAAAAGCGCAGCAGCCGCTTCTAATCGAATAGGGAAGCGGCGCTGTCGCGACTTGGGTTGCCGGCCACGATGCGCTGCATCATTTCGATGAAGAGCGCCTGTTCCCGCTCGCTCAAATCGCCGAGCGTCGCACGGTGCGCCCGTCGCGCCGCGCCTTCGATCTTGACCAGAAGCGCGGCGCCTTCAGGCGTCAATCGGCACAGGCGCGCGCGGCGATCGTCCTTGTTGATGGCGCGCTCGACCAGGTTCCGTGCAGCGAGCCGCTTCAGCGCACCGGTCGTCGTGGTCCGATCGAGGGCGATATCGGCCGCCAAAGTGGTCTGATCGGCGGTTTCGCGCACGGCTAGCGCCGAGAGCAGGCTGTATTGCAGCGGCGTGACCTCGAACGCGCCGCACGCTTCCTGAAACAGCGCGACGTGAATCTGGTGCAGCCGCCGGATCAGATAGCCGGGACGTTGCGACAATGGCCAGGGGCGGTGCTTGCCCCCGCTGCGACGCTTCTGTGCTTGCCGCAATGCACGCTCTCCCAACCCAAAAACTCCCTCGCGCTTAGCTCGATTCGAACGCGGCTGCCACCGCCTGATCATGGCATGATGCTTGCTTTTGTCAAAATACGAAGCATACTTCGTATTAAAATGCGAAGCATGCTTCGTAATCCGGGGCGGAGCAACCGCCTGCGCGGGACCGAGGAGAGCGTCATGTCAGTTACTGCCAGCTTCGACCTTCTGCTGCGAGGCGGTCGCGTGATCTGTCCGGCCTCGGGCGTGGACGGCATCAAGGACGTCGCCATCCGGGGCGGCAAGATCGCAGCGGTCGCGGCGGATATCCTGCCGACCAGCGCCAAGGAGGTCGTCGACGTCGGCGGCAAGCTGGTGCTGCCGGGGCTAATCGACACCCACGCCCATGTCTATCAATATGTCTCCGGCCGCTTCGGCATGAACCCCGACATGGTCGGCGTGCAGTCGGGCGTGACGACGTTGGTCGATCAGGGCGGCCCGTCCTGCATGACGCTGCCCGGCTTTCGTCATTTCATCGCCGAGCCCTCGGCCTCGCGCGTCTACGCCTTCTTGTCGGCCTATCTCGTCGGCGGACTGGAAGGACATTATTATCCGCAGCTCTATAGCCCCGACGGCGTCGACATCGATGCGACCGTCAAGGCGGCGACGGCCAATCTCGACATCGTGCGCGGCATCAAGGCCCATGCCGAGATCGGCGGCTTCGCGCGCTGGGGCATCCGCGTCATCGAGATGGCGGCGGAGATCGGCAAGCGCGCCGATCTGCCTGTCTATGTCCATTTCGGCCAGCTCTGGGGCCTGCCCGAGAGCGGCGCCAATGGCGAAGATGCCGACACCATCCTCACGCGTGTGATCCCGCTCTTGCGCGAAGGCGACGTTCTCGCTCATCCGTTCACGCGCCACCCCGGCGGCTTCGTCAACCGCGAGGGCGAGGTGCATCCGGTGATCCAGGCGGCGCTCGATCGCGGCCTGAAGGTCGATGTCGGCCACGGCAGCCATTTCTCGTACCGGCTTGCGAAGAAGGCGATCGCCGCCGGCATCATTCCGACCACGCTCGGCGCCGACATCCACGGCTACAACACCCATGTGCCCGCGCCGGCCGGAACGCCCGACGAGCACGAGGACGAGGAGAACCATCCCTTCGCGGGGCAGGCCAAGTTCAGCCTGGTCCAGGCGATGAGCTCGATGATGGCGCTCGGCCTGTCGCTCGAGCAGGTGGTGCCGATGGTCACCGCCAATCCGGCCAAGATGCTCGGCCGCAGCGCGGAGATCGGCGCGCTCAAGGTCGGCATGGATGCCGACGTCTCCGTGCTCTCGGAGAAGAAGGGGCGCTTCATCCTGAAGGACAACGAGAACAACGAGGTGATCGCCGAGCGCCTGCTGCAGCCGGCCTTCTGCCTGCGTGCCGGCACGCGCTTCGACGCGGTCGCCCCGATCCTGCCGCAGGCCGTCGCGGCGTAAGGCCGGGCGGTGAAGGAGGGCGCGGAGTTGCGCAACGAGCGAGAGTTTCCTTCTGGAAGGTCCGGGCAGGGCGTCGGCGTGCGCCTGCCGCGGAAGGAGGACGACCGCCTGATGCGCGGCCGCGGCCAGTTCGTCGCGGACATCAGGCTTAGCGGCCTTCAGGACGTCGCCTTCGTGCGCAGCCCGCTGGCGCACGCACGCATCCGCGCCATCCACGTGCCCGAGCGCCATCGTGGCAGCGTCTTCACGGCGGCGGACCTCGTCGGCATCAAGCCAATCCGCGCGGTATCTGGATTGCCGGGCTTCAAGATCTCGGAGCAGCCGGTGCTCGCCACCGGCAAGGTGCGCCAGGTCGGCGAGCTCGTCGCCATGTGTCTTGCGCCGACGCGGGCTGAGGCCGAGGACATCGCGGCCTCCGTGACGCTGGATCTGGAGGAGCTGCCCGCGGTCTATGACATGCTGAAGGCGCGCGAGCCCGGTTCGGGGCTGGTGCACGAGCATTGGGGCGACAACGTTTTCCTCGAGACCAACTTTGAGGTCGATATCTCCGCCGCGCTCGATGCGCCGATCAAGGTGACGCGCGAGATCTCGACCGCGCGGCAATGCATGTCGCCGCTGGAAGGCCGCGGCGTGGTCGCGACCTTCGACCGCCGGCTCGACCAGCTCACGCTGCATTCGGCGGCTCAGATGCCGCACATCACGCGCAGCGGCCTTGCCGAATGCTTGGGCATGGAGGAGGGCCAGATCCGCGTCATCTCGCCCGATGTCGGCGGCGGTTTTGGCCACAAGGGCATTCTGCTGCCTGAAGAGGTCTGCCTGTCCTGGCTGACCATGCAACGCGGCCACCCCGTGCGCTGGACCGAGGATCGCCGCGAGCATCTCGTCGCCAGCTCCAATTGCCGCGAGCATCATTACAAGATCACGGTCTATGCTAACAGCGACGGGACCTTGCGCGGCATCGATTGCGAGGCGACGGTCGATTCCGGCGCCTACTCGTCCTATCCGTTCTCCGCCTGTCTCGAGGCCGCGCAGGTCGCGAGTATCCTGCCCGGTCCGTACAAGATGCCGGCCTATCGCTGCCGCACCTTTTCGGTTGCCACCAACAAATGTCCGATCCTGCCCTACCGGGGCGTCGCGCGCACCGGCGTCTGCTTTGCGCTGGAATTGATGCTCGACCTCGTCGCGGTGGAGGCCGGGCTCGAGCCCGGCGAGGTGCGACTGCGCAATCTGGTGCGCCCCGAACAGATGCCGTTCGACAACATCACCAGGAAGCATTTTGACAGCGGCGATTATCCGGAAGCGATGCGCCGCGCGCTCGCCGCGATCGATGTCGACGCCATCCGCGCGAAGCAAAAGCAGGGCGGGGCAGATAGCCGCCGCATCGGCGTCGGCGTCTCCATCTATTGCGAGCAGGCGGCGCACGGCACCTCCGTCTATTCCGGCTGGGGCATCCCGATGGTGCCGGGCCACGAGCAGGCATCGGCACGGCTGACGCCGGATGGCGGTCTCGAGCTGCGTGTCGGCGTGCATTCGCATGGGCAGGGCATGGAGACGACGCTCGCCCAGGTCGCGCATGAAATGCTGGGAATAGACGTCGCAAAGATCCGCATCATCCTCGGCGACACCGCGATGACGCCCTATTCGACCGGCACCTGGGGCTCGCGCTCGATGGTGATGGCGGGCGGCGCGGTGGCAACCGCCTGCCGCGAGCTCGGCGAACGTGCGAGGCGCATCGGTGCCAAACTGTTGCAGCATGATCCGGCATCGGTCGTGTTGCAGAATGGCGAGGTGCGCGGCGTCAATGGCAGCGTCAGCCTCCGGGCGATCGCCCACACCTGGTATCGCCGCCCGCAGGATCTGCCGGCCGATGTCGATCCCGGCGGGCTCGAGGTGACGCAGGGCTACAAGCCCGTGCGCGACAGCGGGACGTTCAGCTACGCCGCGCATGCGGCCGTCGTCGCGGTCGATCCTGATCTGGGCGAGGTGGAAATCCTCGACTACGTGATCGTCGAGGACGGCGGCGTGCTGGTCAATCCGCTGGTGGTCGACGGCCAGATCTATGGCGGTCTCGCGCAGGGCATCGGCACCGCGCTCTACGAGGAGATGCCGTTCGACGCCTCCGGCCAGCCGCTAGCGACGACGCTGGCCGACTATCTGCTTCCCGGCGCGACCGAGGTTCCGGCGGCGCGCCTCGATCACATGGAGACGCCGTCGCCCTATACGCAGTTCGGCGTGAAGGGCATCGGCGAGGGCGGTGCCATCGCGCCGCCGGCCGCGATCGCCAATGCCGTCAACGACGCGCTGCGGCCACTCGGTGTCGAGCTGATGCAGTCGCCGATCACGCCGCATCGCGTCGTCGCGGCCGTACTGGCCGCTCGCGCGACTGAGAGGAGCGCGGCATGAAACCGGCGCCCTTCGCTTACGAACGCCCGCGCGATCTCAATTCGGCGCTGTCGATGCTGGCAGCGGCAGGCGGATCGGCGAAGATCATCGCCGGCGGCCAGTCGCTTGGGCCCATGCTCAATCTGCGGTTGGTGCAGCCGGAGCTGATCGTCGACATCTCCGGGCTTGCCGAGCTCAAGCGCGCGGTGGTGTCCGGCGGCGAGCTCGTGCTGGGTGCCCTGGTCACCCATGCCGATATCGAGGACGGCCGCACCGCCGACGTGACGCGTGGCGCGATGCGCGGCGTCGCGGCCAACATCGCGTATCGCGCCGTGCGCAACCGCGGCACGATCGGCGGCTCGCTCAGCCATGCCGATCCCGCCGCGGACTGGATTTCCGCGCTCGCGGCCCTAGGTGCGCAGGTGACACTGCGCAGTCTTGCCGGTGCGCGCACGATGGCGATCGAGGCGTTTGTCGTCGGTGCGCTGGAATCGGCGTTGCACGCCGGCGAAATCGTCGAGGCGATTCACGTGCCGGCCCGCGCGGCCTCCGCGCATTGGGGCTATGCCAAGAGCTGCCGCAAGACCGGCGAGTTCGCCCATGCCATTGGTGCGGTCCTGGTCGACCCGGCCACCGCCACCGCGCGCATCGTGATCGGTGCGATCGATACGGCGCCGATCGTCGTGACCGATGCCGCCGGGTTGTTCGGCGGCCGGATTGCGGCCGACTACAAGCAGCGTTTCGACATCCGCGTCGTCGACGCTCTTCTGATGAAGGCCGGCATCGACGATGCCGCGCAGCGCCATATCCATGTCAGCGTGTTGAAGCGCGCCGTCCTGGAGGCCGCGGCATGAACACGGTCTCGCTTCAGGTCAACCGGCGTGCGGTGGAGGTCTCGGCCGAGCCGCGCACCAGCCTTGCCGATTTCGTGCGCGAAAAGCTCGATCTCACCGGCACCCATCTCGGCTGCGAGCATGGCGTCTGCGGCGCCTGCACCGTGCTGCTCGACGGCGTGCCGGCGCGCTCCTGCATCACCTATGCGGTGGCCTGCGAAGGCGCCGACATCACCACGATCGAGGGCCTCGACGAGGACGAGGTCACGACCGAGTTGCGCGCCGCCTTCACCCGGGAGCACGCGCTGCAATGCGGCTATTGCACGCCCGGCATGCTGGTCTCCGCGCGCGACCTGGTGTTGCGCCTGCCTGACGCCGACGAACGGCGCATTCGCGTCGGCCTCAGCGGCAATCTCTGCCGCTGCACCGGCTATGTCGGCATCGTGCGCGCCGTGCAGTCCGTGATCGGGGCGAGGCGTGCGCGCAACATTGCGCCGCAGGCCGACGGTGGCCGGACCAGTCTCGGCCCCGCCGGATCGGGGCGAGCCGCACCCGATCAAGATCGGCAGTCGCTGCAGCCTACGCGACAGGCGTTAGCGCCGGTGTCAGAGAGTGCTGCACCGGGCAGAATTCCCGACTTCACGCCAGCGACCGTTCTCGATCAGCGCTTCTCGCTGCCGTATCTACCGGCGAAAGTGTTCGCGATGTTCGATGATATCGCGGGTATTGCAGCCTGCCTTCCCGGCGTATCGCTCACGGCGCCGCCAAGGCCCGAGCGTGTCGAAGGCGTGATTCGCGTCAGGCTCGGGCCGATCGCAGCAAGCTTCGAGGGGGCCGCGCGCGTCGAACGCGATCCCGCGACGCTCTCCGGCCGCATTGTCGGCATCGGCACCGACCAGCGCAGCCATTCGGCGACGCAAGGCGAAATCCGCTATCGCCTGATCCCGCTCGATGGCGGCGCGGCGACCTCCGTCGACCTGTCGATCGGCTACACGCTCACGGGCATGCTGGCGCAGGTCGGCCGGCCGGGCCTCGTGCGCGATCTCGCCAGACGCCTGGTCGCTGAGTTCGCGGGAAATCTCGACCGCCACATGTCGGGCGCGCCGTCGGGGCAGGCCGCCCCCGCGGAGCTCAGCTTCTGGTCGCTTGCATCAGACGTTTTGCGCGCTCGGCTCGCGCGCATGTTTGGCCGCGTCTTCACCGGAAAAGGTGGCGCGGAATGATCGGCGCGCTCGCGCCGCGGAGTGACGAAGCCTGGACTGGCATAACGATCAACAGCGTTGGATTTGGAGAGACAACATGACACGAGCACTCGGACTGGTCGGGACAATCGCGCTGGCGACGGCCCTGGTCGGCGGCGCCGTACAGGCGCAGACCATCAAGATCGGCGTCAACGAACCGCTCACCGGCGCGTTCGCGGCCTCCGGCACCTACGTCGTCAACGGCGCCAAGATCGCCGCCGACGAGATCAACGCCAAGGGCGGCATTTTGGGCAAGAAGATCGAACTGGTGATCGAGGACAACAAGAGCAACCCGACGGAAGCCGCCGCCGTCGCGGAGAAGCTCATCACCAGCGACAAGGTGCCGGTGCTGATGGGCGCCTGGGGCTCGAGCCTGACGCTCGCGGTGATGCCGAAGCTGATGGAATACGAGACGCCGATGGTGGTGGAGACCTCGTCCTCGGGCAAGATCACGACGACCGGAAATCCCTTCATCTTCCGCATCTCGCCGCCCTCGGCGGTCGAGGCCGCGGCGTTCAAGGGCATCGTCGACAAGCTCGCCCTGAAGAAGGTCGACTTCCTCGTCATCAACAATGACTGGGGCCGCGGCACCGCCGAGGACTTCAGCAAGATGATGAAGGACAAGGGCATCAGCATCGGCCTCGTCGAGACGATGGACCAGGGCGCGCAGGACATGAGCGCGCAGCTGTCCAAAATCAAGAGCTCGGAGTCCGAGACGGTCATCGTCACGACCGCCGTCGACCAGTTGACGCTGATCTTCAAGCAGGCTGCTGCGCTGGGCCTGAAGAAGCGCATCATCACCACCGGCGGCTCGCAGAACCCGGACCAGATCATCGCGCAAGCCGGGGCAGCCGCCAACGGCACCATGCATCTGACCACCTTCCTGCCCTGGTTCCCGGACAAGACGCCGAACCCGGAAGCGACCAACTACTTCATCACGGAATGGAAGAAGCGCGGCTTCGAGTTCGCCGGCTGCACCGAGAGCTTCCGCGGCTATGACGGCATCCGCACCGCGGCGGCCGCGATCGAGAAGGCGGGCAAGGCCGAGCCGGCCGCGATCAAGGCGGCGCTCTGGGATATCAACATCAAGGGGCTGAACGGCGACATCGTGTTCCGCAAGTCCGGCCCCGAGGGCAAGGAGAGCGGGCAGAGCCAGCCGAACGTCTATCTCATCGAGATCAACGACGGCAAGGTCAGGATGAAGACGCTCTAACGCGTTTCTTCGCGGGCGAGGGCGGCGCACCGCCGCTCTCGCCGCATTGCGGGTCATACGGAAACGGCTTTGAGCGAGTTTCTCCAGCATCTGGTCAACATGCTTGTGCTCGGCGGCACCTATGCGCTGCTCGGGATCGGGCTGACGTTGATCTTCGGCATCATGAACGTCGTGAATTTCACGCACGGCGTGCTCTACACGTTCGGCGCCTACATCATGTTTATCGTGGTGCAGCAGCTCGGGCTGAACTTCTTCCTTGCGCTGCCCGTCGCCGTGCTGGCCGGATGGCTGTTGGGGGCAGCTATCGAGCTGACATTGCTGCGGCCCCTGCGCGGCTCCGACATCGACACCACGATGCTGGTCATGATCGGAGCCTGGATCGCGATGCAGTCGGGCACGCTGTGGATCTGGGGCGGGGTCGCCAAATCGGTGGCGACGCCGTTTCCCGAGGCGCCCCTGGTGCTCGGACCTGTCTCCGTGTCCTGGCTGCGGCTGTTCGTGCTTGCCGCCGCGGCACTGCTGATCCTGGTGACGTATCTCCTGATCAACAGGACGAGCCTCGGCCGCGCGATGCGGGCGACGTTCCAGGACCACGACACGGCCTCGCTGATGGGCGTCAATGTCGACATGATCTACACCTCGACCTTCGCGATCGGCTCCAGCCTTGCCGCCGCGGCGGGGGCTCTGCTCGGCCCGGTCTACGTGATCTTCCCGCAAATGGGGGATCTTGCCGCCGTCAAGGCCTTCGCCATCGTCATCCTCGGCGGTCTCGGCAACATCACGGGTGCGGTGATCGGCGGCTTCATCCTGGCGCTCGCCGAGGAGCTCGGCGCGGGCTACGTCTCATCAGGCTATCGCGACGCGATGGGCTTCGTGATCATCATCGCGGTTCTCATCTTCAAGCCGACCGGCCTGTTCGCGCGCGCGGAGCGCGTCGGATGAGAATAGCCCTCACCATTCTCGCCGTCGCGGCCCTTGCCTCGGTGCCGCTCTGGCTGCGCGATCCCTATCTCCTCAACGCGCTGATCACGACCGGAATCTTCGTCATCGGCGCGATGAGCCTCAATCTCCTGCTCGGCTTCACCGGGCAGCTCAGCCTCGGCCACATCGCCTTCTTCGGCATCGGCGCCTATGTCAGCGCGCTGACATCGCTCGGTTTCGACATCGGGCTGCCCGGAGACCTGCGCCTTGTTCACACGCCGTGGCCGCCCATTGTGGGCTTCGTGCTCGCGATCCTCATCGCCGGGCTGTGCGGTTATTTCGTCGGGCTGCTCTCGTTCCGCGTTCGCGGCGCCTATTTCGTCATTGTCACGATCTCCTTCGCCGAAGTCGTCCGGCTGGTCGCGTTGAACTGGGTCGAACTGACGCAAGGCCCGCTGGCGCTGACCAATATTCCCTCCATCGCACTGCCGTTGCCCGGCTTCGGTGAGCTGACGCTGCGCACCAAGATGCAGAACTACTATCTCGTGCTGGTCGTGGCTCTCACCGCCTATCTTCTGATCACGCGTCTCGTTCATTCCCATTTCGGCCGCGCCATGCGCGGATTGATGGAGAATGAGACGCTGGCGGTCTCCGTCGGCATCGACGTGACCAAGACGCTGACGCTGGCGGCGGTGATTTCCGCCGCGATCGCTGGCGCCGCCGGCAGCCTCTATGCGCACTATATCCGGATCATCGATCCTGAAGTGTTTGCCTTCATCAACACCGTCACCATGGTGATCATGGTCATCAGCGGCGGCAAGGGCTCGCTGGCGGGGCCCGTCGTCGGCGGCCTGATCTTCGGGCTGTTGCCGGTTGCGCTGCGTCCGATCATGGCGCCGGAGGCGCAATGGATCGCCTATGGCGGCGTGCTGATCGCCATCCTGTTCGTGCTGCCGCGCGGCATCGTGCCCTCGCTCGCGCAGCGATTTCGCAGGAGACGGAGCGGCACGACGGCACTGGCGCCGGTGGCCCTCGCCGAGACAGCTGTCAAGGAGCGGGCGTGATGACGGCACGCAGCGTTGCCATGACGATCGAGCAGGTCGCTGTCCGTTTCGGCGGGCTCGTCGCGATCTCCGACATGAGCTTCACCGTTGGCGAGGGCGAGATCGTCAGCCTGATCGGGCCGAACGGCGCCGGCAAGACCACCGCCTTCAACGTCATGACCGGTTTCCTGACGCCGAGCGCGGGCCGTGTCACCTATCAGGGCACGACGCTCACCGGATTGAAGCCGCACGAGATCGCCGATCTCGGCCTGATCCGCACCTTCCAGCGCACCAGCGTGTTTCCCAATGACACCGTCTACGACAATCTCCTGATCGGCCTGCATCGTCAGGGCCGGGTCCGGCTGCTCGACGCCATCCTCGGGCTGCCGGGCGCGCGCGCCTCGGAGCGCAGGCTGCGGCAGCGGGCAAGCGAGCTGATCGAATGGGTCGGTCTCGAACGCCGTGCCCACGATGCGGCCGGCTCGCTCTCCTACGGCGAGCAGCGCCTGGTCGGCGTTGCGCTGGCGCTCGCGGCGGAACCCTCGATGCTGCTGCTCGACGAACCCGTCTCGGGCATGAATGCCTCGGAAACCCACCGGTTCGTCGAGCTCATTCGCGACATCCGCGGTCGCGGCATCACGATCCTTCTGGTCGAGCACGACATGCCTATGGTGATGACCGTCTCGGACCGCATCGTGGTGCTCAACTACGGCCGCATCATCGCCGAGGGGACGCCGGACGTGATCCGCAACGATCCCGCCGTGATCGAGGCCTATCTCGGACATGGAGCGGCGCGTGCTTGAGATCCGCGACATGGTGTGCGGCTATGGCGGCGTCACCGCGCTGCGCGGCATTTCGCTCGACGTGAAGGCCGGGCAACTGGTGGCGCTGATCGGGGCCAACGGCGCCGGCAAGAGCACGACGCTGCGCGCGATTTCCGGCCTCGTGCCGCCGCGCGCAGGCCAAATGCGGTTCGAGGGCATCGACATCACCGGGGCGAGGCCCCCGCGCGTGCTGGCGAGCGGGATCGCGCATTGTCCGGAAGGGCGGCGCGTGTTTCCGCACATGAGCGTCGAGGAAAACCTCGACATGGGGGCTTACCTCCGTCGTGGTTCAGGCGAGATCGCGGCCGATCGCGATCGCATCTATACGGAATTTCCGCGGCTCGCCGAGCGGCGCCGGCAGGCGGCGGGCACGCTGTCCGGTGGCGAGCAGCAGATGCTCGCGATCGGGCGTGCGCTGATGTCGCGGCCGCGGCTGATCATGTTCGACGAGCCTTCGCTCGGCCTTGCCCCCAACATCGTCGAGCGCACCTTTGCGATCATCCGTGGCATTCGCGATGCCGGCACCACGGTACTGCTGGTCGAGCAGAACGCGTTCGCCGCGCTCGAGATGTGCGACCACGCCTATCTGCTCGAGAACGGCCGCATCGTTCTGTCCGGAGCCGGCACCGAGCTGATCGAGAACGAGCATGTGCGGAAGGCCTATCTCGGTGGTTGATCCGGTTGTCCGTTCGGACGAGCCCGGATGGATTCCGGTCTGTGACCTCGGTCGCCTGAAGGCAGAGACGATCGTCCGCGTTGCCGGGCGCGATATGCTTGTGATCTGGAGCGAGGGCGATGTCGTCGCGTGCGACCGTGCCTGCCCCCACGAACAGGCCGATCTTGGTCTTGGACAGGTGACAGCGGGGCGGCTGCAGTGCCCGCGCCATGCCGCATCATTCGATTTGCGCGACGGGGCGATTACAGCGGGCTGGCCAAGTCCGCCATTGCGGCTCTATCCGGTCAAGGTCACGGGAGAGCAAATCTGGGTTGAAGAGCCTGAGCGGCGATCGGGGCGATGATGGCATCATGCCCCTGTTTTGCCCGACGAGTCAAAACGATCCGCGTCGTAGATTTTGCCTTTGGAAACAACGGCGTTCTACTGTGCATGGGGTTGTTTTCGCGTTTTTAGTCCAGCAACCGGCGTGCAGCCTCCACCAGAGCGCCGTCCGGCCGACGCAGCGCCTCGAGGATGGTGAAATGGTCGGCGCCTGCGACCGGAATGAGCTTGCCGGGCGCCTGCGCGGCCGCTCGCTTCTCATGAAGGTTGATTGAATCCAGCACCAGGGCGGGGAGTTCGTTGCTGCCATAGGCGATGTCGAGCCGCTTCTGTGTCACGGGGAGGCGAAGCGGCGAGAGCTTGGCGATTTCTTCGTCCGTCAGCTTCAGCGCGCTGTTGAGGCCGGTATCGCGGATCGGCGCCAGATCGTAGACGCCTGATATCGCAAGCCCCGCATGGACGCGCGGATGGTCCAGCGCCATCGCCACGAGATGGGCGCCGGCGGACCAGCCCGACAGCACGATCGGCCCGCCGATGCCATAGGATGCGCCATGCGCGGCGAGCCAGTCGAGCGCGCGCGGGATTTCGGCGACGATGTCGGTGAGGGACACTTCAGGCGCCAGCGAATAGCCGGGAATCGCAACCGCCCAGCCATGTGCGGCAACGCCTTCGACCAGCATGGCGAAAAGCTCGCGCGAATTGCGCTGCCAATAGCCGCCGTGCACGAACACCAGGCAGGGCGCATCGGGCTTTGCGGCGGGGTAAAGATCGAGCTTGTTGTTCGCCCGCTCGCCGTAAGGCAAATCGAGATGGGACTTCAGCGTACCGCGCAGCCGGCTGGAAGCTTCGTTGCGCTCCGCGATCAGGGCAGGGCTGTTCTTGACCGCCGCATTGTTGTCATAGGCGGCGCTGCGTTCCGCCTGGGACAGTTCGGCCCATTTGCTGCGGGGATCGAACGGCCGATGTGTCGAGCTTGTGTTGTTGACCATGGAGTCTCCGAGCGGCCGGTCGTGGCAATGACCGGCGTCGCTCGCTCCTGTCTGCCACGAATCCCGCTCGAATTGCAGATCGCTCGTGCTCAGACGAGGGATGCGCCGTTCGCGGAACTTGTTTCAACTGGCTGTGGAGGGACGGGTCCGGGGCGGCAAAGCCGGCGACGGAAATTGACGCGCAAAGGCGCTCGTCTTCGGCTGAACACGCGATCCGTCGATCACCTCCAGCCGGCCGCAGCGGTTCAGGGTGTGCAGCTTTCGGCCGGGCCATGCGGGTCCCGGCTTCAGAGAGTGGCGGACGATCTGCTTGAATGTCGTGGGCGACAGTTCGATGACCTCCGCCAGGGCGAGCGCCGCGCCGTATCCGTCGGCACAATTCTGGACCGGGCGCCACAGTCTTTCGTTGATGGTGACGAAATTCCCGGCCGGTCGCGTACTCGCGCGATCGATCAGGACCGGGTTGCTGGCATGAGGCAGCCAGGGGCCGAGCAGGTGGTCGGCGTAGTAGATCGCAAGCGAATCCGAATAGCCGCCGGCCCCGTCGCGCCAGGCGCCAAACAGGTAGTTCAGGCCGTTGTGCCGCGTGATCGTCGCGTCGGCGAGCTCCAGGCCCGAAAGCAGCGTCGCATGCCGCTCCCATTGGTCCGGAAACCGAACGCATTTGTAGAGGGCGACGTCCCCGTTGATCGAGCTCTCCGGGATCATCCACAACTCGCCGTCGTCCTCGATCAGGAACGGATAGGACAGGTGCCAGGGCTCTTCCAGCACAGGCATGACGTCGCCGACTGGCCCGGTGTCACCGAACTCGATCGCTGAAATGATTCCCTTGCCGACCCGGTGATCGAGATCTTCAAAAAAGACGAACGTTCGTCCACGCCAGGTGACGGGAAAGGGATCGGCGTAGAAGTGGTTTCCGGGATCTCCCAGAACGTTCCAGCGGGGCCCGGAGAGATCTCCGGTCTGCCAGACGCCTGCGCCGTCATTGAAGCGCCATCCGATATGCCAATGCGGGGCGTAGCAGCAGAGGCGATAGATCTCCTTGGCGATCGAGACGGCGAGGCCGCGCACGACGTAGCCAACAGGTCCACGTCGGTTCGTGGCGCCGGCAGGACGCGACAGCTGTGGCAGAATGCGCGGCCGTCCCGACAGGATTGCCGCCACCATGGTCAGGGTTCGCGCCATGACCGTTTCGAGGGCGCCGCTCAGGCCGGCTGCAGTTTCTCCCGACGGGTGGCCGCGATCGAGGACGGCGCCGTCGATCTCGTTGACGATGTCGATCACCGGCATGTCGCCGGCAAGAATGGCGGAGAGCGCGGCGTTTTCTCCTGCCGCTCCGTTGAACAGCGGGCGCAGATACAGCGAAGCCGAGCAGTCCCGATCGCGCGCGCCGCCTGTGAAATCGACGATCACGTCGGCCGTGCCGGTGCGAGCCTGCGTCCGCTTGGGAATGATCTTCAGCCCGTCGGCACCGCCGGGTTTGCCCTCGTGCAACACCATGCGTTCGAGCGCGAACAGCGCGTCGAGACCCGCAGGCCGTGACTCCGCCGTCGCCGTCCAGGCGATCTGGACCGGAACGTCCCGCCCGTCGACCGACAGCGTCTCGCGGTGCATCCACCGCCGCGCATGCTCACGTTCACAGCGAAACTCGATGATCATGTCGAGCCAATCTATTCCAGCGGATCAGGTCAAATGACTTGGCCGAGAATTCGAACGTATTCCTCAACCATGGAGTCCACCGAATACCGCAACCTCAGGCCTTTGGCGTTTTGTCGCAGTTCGTCGCGCAGGGTTTGGTCGGTCAGGAGCTTCGAGACGGCGGCCGACAGCTTCGCATGATCGGAGGCATCCACGAACAGTGCTGTCGGTTTGCCTTCGAAGGACAGCACCTCGCGCAGGACGGGAAGATCGGTGACGACGGAGGGAACGCCGGCGTTTGCGGCTTCGACCGCGGCAAGGCCGAAAGTCTCGGCTTGTGTCGGAAATACGAACACGTCCAGGCAGGCGAGAAAGTCGGCCATCTGGCGCGGGGTGATTTCCCCGAGCAGATGCAGTCTGTCCGAGACTTTCAAATCATCCGCCAGCTGCCTTAGCCGAACCTCGTCGGCACCCTGGCCGGCCAGTGCGAGATGCCAGGACGGTTGATCCGGCAGCAGGCGTATCGCTGCATCGAGCCGCTTGTGCGGGTGCAGCCTGGCTGCGCAGCCAAGCAATATGCGGTCCGGCGGAAGATTGAACTTCTGTCGCGCAGCTTCCTTCGGCAGGGTGAGGGCCTTGTCGTCGAAGCCGTGCGGGACATGCACCATGCGCGACCGGTAGGCCGCAGGGTAGCGCGAATATTCGCGCTGCATGTCCAGCGAGTTCAGCGTGATGCGGTCGAAGAAGCCGAGGCTGCCCATGACGATGTCGGCCGTGCGGATCGGCCAGCTCATCGACAGTGCGGACGACACCTGATTGGCGATGACGGGCGCGCGGCAGACGAGGCGAGACACGCCCGCGCCGATGACGTTGCCGAAATGCTGAAAGGTCAGAACGGCGTCGGGCCTGGTGGTCCTGATATGACGGCCGAGCGTCCACAGCATTTGCAGCAGGGCCAGTGGATGTCCCGGCCGGCGCGATGCGCAGTAGAGCGTATCGGGCGGCTCGTCGAATGAATCCGATTTGCGGAAGAAGAACAGATTGGTGACCCGATAGCCGCGCGCGGTCAGGCCGGCGCCGAGTAGCCTGGAAATCTCCTGGGCGCCCGCATTCTCGGCTTGCGTCTGGACGAGAAGCACGTGCGGCTTTCGTCGGCCGCTGCCCCGACTTGCGAGTGCTGCCGCGGTCGACGGCAGCTTCGGTGCCTCGCCCAGTTCTGCGCCTGGCTGGTAATGCAGCACGGATCCCGACCCGCTAATGAAACGTTCACCTTCTTAACGCCGTACCTATCATGCGAGCGTCGCGCGGACACCGGCTAGCAACAAACGGAGTTAATGCCCTGTCCGCCGGAACAGCATCGTTCACAGGAGAATGGCAGCGGTTTGCGGACGGAGCGAAGCGAGCGCGTTAACCAATTGTTCATCTTCGCGCGGAGGCGGGTAACCGCGGATTAACCATAGATATTTACGGTGGCGCAGGCCACTGAACAGTGCTTGCCAGTTGAATCCGAGTAAAGTCCATGACGTTCGGTCGCCGCGCAGACCCGACAAGTTCCGGATCGACCGGTGTCTCCGCGTCGTGGCAGACTCAAGATGCGTCGAACGGTGAGGCTGGCGGAGCCGCAGCCCGCCTTGGCGGTGTGCTCACCGCCGCAGGCGCGCTCTCCTTCATTCGGGACAATGCTCGCCGTATCCTGGCGCTCGCTCTTGCGATCTTCGCCCTCGGCGTCATCGTTCTGCTGGTGATCCCGGTTCGATTTGCGGCGACCGCGCTGGTCGTCGTCGATCCCCGCGAACAACGCGTGACCGCGGATCAGGACGTTCTGCCGGGCATAGGGCAGGATAGCGCCGCGCTGCAAAGCCTGGTCGAAGTGGCGAAGTCCGACGGCTTTCTCAAGCCGCTGATCGAGCAGCTCAAGATTCGGGATGACGAGGACATTTCCGGGGGACATACCGACCCCGCGCGCCTGCTCGAGAGGTTCCGCAACCGTCTCGACATTTCCCGCCGCGGGCTCACTTACGTCATCGCCATCCGCTTCACGTCGAACCGGCCGGAGCGGGCGGCCTATTATGCGAACGCGATAGCCGAGGCGTTCGTCGCGAGCCAGAGTCGCAACCGCACCGATGCGACCGACGAGGCGGCCGACTGGCTCAGTGGCCGGCTCAAGACATTGAACGACCGGTTGAGGGCGTCAGAGGACGCCGTGGCCACGTTCAAGCTCGAGCACAGGATCGTCAACGCCGGCAAGGATTCCACGACCCAGCAATTGCGCGTGACCGAGCTGTCGCAGCAGGTCGCCGCCGCGCGCGCCCGGGCCGAAGAGGCCAAAGCCCGCTACGAGCAGGCGCAGCGCGACGTCAAGGCGAATGTCGAGGGTCCGGCCAAGCAGGATCTCCTGAGCGCGCTGCGCGCGCAGCGGTCGGCGCTCAATGATCAAATCGCGCAGAAGCGCGCGGTGTTCGGCGATCGCCATCCCGACCTCGTCATGTCCTACAGCCAGCTGAACGATCTCAACAGGCAGATCGAGGTCGAGCGGGCCAAGAGCATCGACACCGCAAAGTCGGAGTACGAGGCCCAGCGCGAACAGCAGAAGGCCCTCGAAGGCCAGATGAAGGCGGCTGAATCGCAGCTCCTGGTCGACGGTCAGGCTCTGGTCAGGCTCCAGGAGTTGCAGCGCGACGCCGAGGCGAACAGAAACATCTACGAACAATTCCTGTCGCGCTCGAAGACGACGAACGAGCAGCGTCTCCTGCAGAGCTCCCAGACCAAGATTGCGTCGTCCGCCATTCCGCCGCTTCGCTCGACCCTTCCGCCGCTGCCCTTGCTGCTTGCCGCGCTCGCGATCGGCTCGCTGCTGACATCGACGGCGGTCGTTGCCGCTACGGGACGCCGATCGGACAAGCCCGTCGAAGACGTTCGTGCCCCCGATCCGGCTCCGCGCCAGCCCGCGTCGTGGCCACGCCCGCCCGTGTGGGCCCGCATTCCCGACTTGCTGCCGGGCGATGTGCCCCGAAACATCTGGCAAGGTCCGGTCTCAGCGACGGCTGCGCTCGATCTCAGTCCACATTTGCGCCCGCTGCTCGACCGGCTGGAGAAATTGCCGGGAGCCCGGGGCAAGGTCGCGCTCGTGATGTCGGTCGGCAAGCGGGCCGGCGGCAACACCGTCGCGCGGTCGCTGAACCGGTGGGCGGTGAACAAGGGGAAGTTGAGCGTCCTGATCCGGGTCGAGCCGGACCTCGGTGGTGCCGCGGTTAGCCTCGTCAAGGAGCAGGCGGACGGCATGACCACGGCGGACTTTCGCAGCGTCGACGCGCTTCTGGGCGCCGGCAAGCGGCCCGAGGCGTCGCCCGCGGATGACATTCGTTCGGAGTTCGATCTGATCGTCGTCCACGCCACCTCGCTGGCCTTGCAGCCGGAGGCGGCGGCGCTCGCCGCTCACGCTGATCTGGTCGTCCTGGTCGCTTGCGAAGACGCGGTCGATTCCGCTGCAATGCGCAGGGCAATGGCGGCGCTGTCCCGCTTTGGCAGCGTGCCGACCGGGCTCGTCATCAATCGTGTCCCGCCCGATCCGTCGGCGGCGCGTCGTCGGGGCGAAGTGTTGGGCCTGGCCGGTTGATCGACGCCTAATCGCCGGAGTCGGCACCGCGGACCGCAAAGGCGCCGCGTTTCGATGCCGAGAAGCGCAGAAGCACGAGAATTGAAGGGTCGACTCCGGTTCGCCGGCGACAGAGGATGTTGAGCGCGATGGTCGCGAACGCCAACGACACGGTCGCCGAGATCGCCGCGCCAAGCACGCCGAGCCAGGGAATCAGGACGAGAAATCCGACCAGCCGCAGTGCGACGTTCGCCGCGACGACGGGGACATAGATGCGCTCATGGCCGGTCAGCTGCAGGATCGCCGCGGATGGACCGCCCGCCGCCTGGAAAGCCGTGCCGATCGCGAGCACGATCAGGACCCAGTGCTGTGCGGCGAAATGAGGCCCGAACAGGTTGAGAAGATGGGGGCCGCCGATCCAGATCAGGAGAAGTCCGCTGGCCACGCAAAGTGCGGTCACTTCCGCCATGAGCCGCAACGTTCGCCCGAACTCCTGGTGGTTCTTGCTGAAGTACAGCGAAGGAAGCCGGCGCGCCCCGAAACTGTACAGCGCCGCCGACAGCATGGCGAAGATGTTGGCCAGGCGCGAGGCGGCGAAATAGATTCCAGCGGTCGCCGGATCCAGCATCCAGTAGACCAGGATGACGTCGAAATACTGGTTGGCCGCTTCCAGGATGGACGCGACCCAGAAATGAAGCGCGCTGGCTCTCCAGCGAGAGGTCTCGTAACGCGCCGCTGTGCTGCGCAAGTCCGGCAGGGCTCGCGCAATGGCAACGACCTGCGCGACAAGGCCCACCGACATGGCGATCGTCATCACGGCGAACAACTCGGCGGGATCGAGCTGCCGATGGCCGAACAACATGGCAAGCAGAAACAGGACGACGATGACCCGCCAGAAGAGCTCCCGGTTTCCTTCGCCCATGAGAATGCTGACCAGCGAGCGGGCGATCTGGCTGCCGAGCATCAGTCCGGCATTCACCGCCGTGTAGGCCGAGAGAGCAAGGATCAGCAGCCACCAATCGCCCCTCAAGCTCGCGGCCAACGCGACCGCGGCGATCGCGATCAGCATCGCGACGGAGGTCATCTTGAAGCTCGACAGGAGGACCCCTTTGGTGAGGTCGGGCCTGTCTTCGACCTGATACTCGTTCAAAAATCGCACCAGAAGCGACTCCTGGCCGACCAGCCCCACGACCGCTGCGATCTGGGCAACGGAAAGCCAGGTCGCAAAGATGCCGAATCCATCAGGCGACATCGTTCGCGCCGCCAGCGAGAACAACGCAAACGCAAGCGCGCCGCTGCCAACCTTGAGGAGGATGGTCCCGACAACACCGCGCGTCACGTCGCGCCGCAGGAACTGGACGATGGATTCGATCATGGACGTTGAGGGACGACTTTCCCCTGGAGATACGCGCTGCGATGGCGGTGACAGCCTAGCATGGTGAAAAACCGCGAGTGTTAATGGGGCCTCTGGAGTCCTGTTGGTTGCGGCCGATGTCGGCGAAACATCCGCTGCGTCACGGTGGGACACCTTCGTTCCGGCTGTCCCAGTTAGAGCGCAGGCCGGCTTCGTCGAAAAGCGACGTGATGTCGCTCTGACGAGAAGCAGCCATGCGTTCCGCCGTGGCGTCGCCGAACACCGGTTCTTGTCGAACATCCCGAGCAAGACGCGTGCCGAAACATCGTCCGGCCAGATCGAGTCTTCGGTTCGTTAACCTCGATCGACGGAAATGATCGCGTTCGGTCCTGCGATGCGACATCAGGCGGGATAATTGCACATGGAACCACCGTTAACCGTGGGAGCCTGGACCATGACGGCGGATAGCACCGTGACTGAGCCGATCGCCGCAGCTGCGACCACGACGATCGTTGCGGACGTCGCGATTGTCGGAGGTGGCCTTGCAGGTTCGCTCGCGGCTGCTGTCCTTGCGCGGGCAGGGCATCGCGTCGCGCTGGTGGACAAGCGCGCGGTCTATCCGGACGAGTTTCGGGTCGAGAAGATCGGAGGCCCGCAGCTGGAGATGTTCCGCAGGCTGGGCTTCATCCGCGGCCTCGCGAGCGTCGCTTGTCCATACGATCAGGTGCTCAATGTCAGGGAAGGCAAGGTGGTCGATGTCAGCGTCGGCCAGGCTTACGGGCTTCCCTATGCCGGTCTCGTTGCCATGGCGCGCGGCCAGATACCCGGTCCGTCCAGCCTCATCGTCGACGAGGTCACCGCAGTCACCTGTAGCGACGACGTCCAGCATCTGGAGCTTGCCTCCGGGCGCCGCCTCAATGCGCGTCTTGTCGTTCTGGCGACGGGCATGGCCGGAGCCCTCGGCTACAAGCTGGGCATCAGGCGGCGCGTGCTGGCCGCAGGCCACTCGGTCTCGTTCGGCTTCACGATCGCGCGCCGGGACGGCACGCCGTTCGATTTCAAGGCGCTGACCTGTTACGGCGAGCGCACCTCCGACGGCGTCGATTATCTCAGCCTGTTTCCGGTACCCGCCGGCATGCGGGCCAATCTCTTCATGTTCCGCGACCCGACCGATCCGGTCATGCGTGATCTGCGGCGCGACACGGAAGCGACAGTCCTGCGGCTGCTGCCGGGATTGCAGCCCTATCTCGGCGATTTTCGCGTGACGGATCGGGTACAGAACTGGGTGATGGATCTGTCCGTCGCCGAAGGACATCTCCAGCCCGGCGTCGTGCTGATCGGCGATGCGTTTCAGACCAACTGTCCCGCCGCCGGAACGGGCGTCGCCCGCCTGCTGGTGGACGTCGAGCGTCTCTGCACCGAATATGCACCGCGGTGGCTTGCGACCGAAGGCATGGGCAAGGAGAAGATATCGGAGTTCTATTCCGATCGCGACAAGATCGCCGCGGACCAGCAGTCACTGAAGATGGCGCGCTTTCGCCAGGCGCTGACGTCCCGCAACGATATCAGCTGGGACGTGCGGCGACGGTTGCACTTCCTGCGGCGAAGCATCACCCATCGGGTCGATCAGATGCGGCCGGGCTGGCTCGCGCAGGTCCGCAGCGTGCTGCGCGCCTGAGGGCCGCGGCCCTCCAGGGCCTCACGCCGGTCACTGCGTGGGCGTCGAGGTACGGGTCGGCGAGAGCCTGAACTCCGAAATTCGCTTGGCGGCAAGTTTGAGCCAGGGCGCCTGCTCCAGTGCGAACAGGGATATCGCGCCTGTGGTGCTGCCGGCCTGCGTGACCGCCCACATCGGCGAGGCCTGCGCGCCGAACGATTTCTTGTATGGCTCGTCACCAATGGTGAAGTCGAGCATCTGATCCCCTCGCTCGATACAGTCCTTCGCCACCTGCTCGAACATCAGGGCACCCAGGGACTGGCTCTTGTATCCGGCGATGTCGAAGGCACTCATGATGACGAGGAAGCTGTCGCGCTGCTGCAGCCCGAGCACGGCGGCGATCACCTCGCCATCCATCTTCATGGCATAGAGCCGCGCAAGGGAACCGAGACCACGGACCGCGACGTCGGAATAGAAGTCGTAATATTCGGGGCGCTGGAGCAGGTCTCCGTCGCCCTGCGACTGGAACCGCGGACCGCGAAATTTCCTCATTACGTCCAGCGCCTCGAGGACGGCGGCACCGTCGCTGCAGCACGAGAAGCTCAGCGCGCCCTTCTTCTGGAGCTGCCGATACTTCTTTGCGAGCTCCTTCTGATAGGAACGATCCATCGCACTGGCCCGCCATTGCTCGAATGGGGCGACGAGAACGGTCGCGTAGGCACTGGTGTCCATCGCGACGCGGCGGGGCGCGGCCAGAAGGTTCTCGATCGGCAGCCGCCCGTCCGGCAGCTTGGTCATGCGGAGCAGGTCGAAAGGGCGAACGAGGCGGCGAATCCCGGCGCATGCCTCCGCATCCCCAAGCAGTTCGGAAAACACCGTCGGACTGCAAACCGGCGCCAGATAGTCGGAGACGCGGAGATCTGCGAATTCGACGGTCCGTATCGGACCGCGCCGGATCCGGAGCAGGGGCAGCACCATCGCAAGGGCGCGCGTCGCGCGGTAGCGAACCACGACAACCAGAGGGGTTGCTCCCGCATGAGACGCGAGCCTGCTGTAGAGGCTGTGCAGCCAGAGCGGATGCTGGAACGCGGTGGCGGCCGAGTGGTCGAACAGCTCTGCATAGTCCGCCGACAGGAAGTCGAATGCCGGCTCGACGGCGATATCGAACGTGTTGCCGGGCGTGTTCATGCGTAACCAGGGAGGCCAGGGAATTCGGGAGTGCTCGATCGAGCTGAGGGCTTATAGCAGGGGAGTGACGGTCGAGATACCGAGGTGGTACGATTTGCATCAAATGGACTGAGCCGGGTTCGTATCGTTACCGAAGTCTTAAGGTTTCGCGTCTGCGGAGGCTGCGATGTGGAGACCTGGCCGCGCTAGCAAATAATTAACCGCGTTTAAGGAAGGTCAATCATGGCCAGCCTACAGACCGAGGTGGACTCCGGGGCTCCCGGGAGCGCGATCTGGAAGACGCGCAGCGTTGGCGTTGAGAAGATTGCCAGGGCCGCGATTGGCTGTTCGATCACCATCAACGTCGTCGCGTCGATGGGTACCTTCAACACCGGGCTGTTGCCGGCGGAGCTGACCTATCTGCAGCAGGCTGTCGCGGTCCTGATGTGGGGCGTCCTGATCTACGCCAGCGCATTCGTGCGTCCGCGGCTGCGTTTGCAGTTCAATCCCGATCTGATCGTTCTGGTCGCATTCTACGCCTTCGCCGTCATCTCCGTGTTCTGGACCAGCCTGAATGCTGCCGCGATCATGAAGAGCCTGGCGCTCGCGATGACGACCTTCGGTGCCTTCTGTCTCATCACGCGCATCGACATGGACGAGGTTGTCAGGGCCACGGCGTTGGGCCTTTTCATATTGGTCGCCGCGTCGGCCTTCGTTGCGCTCGCCGTACCCGATATCGGGATAGACCACAGCTGGATGCATAACGGTCAATGGCAAGGCGTCTATGAATCGAAGCAGACCCTCGGTTTCGTCGGCGCGTATCTGATGTTCTTCGCCTGCTATCTGAAGATGAAGGGGCAAGGGTGGCCGGCCTTCCTTCTGACCTTCCTTCTGGCGTCCACATGTGTCCTCGCGTCGGAATCGCGGGGCGCCGGTGCCGTTGCCCTGGCCGCATGCGCATTGCTGTTGACCTCGATGTGGTCGGTCATCTGCATGAGACTCTATGCGGTCCTGCCGTTCGTCATGTGTTTGCTGGCCGGCGCGCTGATCTTCTATTTTTACGCGACGGGGTATGACGCGATCCATGTCGGCGACGCGTCCGTCGATTTGACCGAGCGGACGTTCATCTGGCATTACGCCATCAGCCATTTCGATGACGCGCCGCTGCTCGGCTTCGGGATCAACGGCTTCTGGACCATCCCGTCGATATACGACTATTTCGAGCAGAACCATGGCTGGGTGCTCGACAATTATCACAGCGGCTATATCGCGATCCTGATGGAGTCGGGGTTTCTCGGCTACACGCTTTTCGCCGCGAGCGTCCTGCTGTTTTCGAACAAGGTTCTTCATCTGATTTCGGCCCGCGCGATCGACCGGTCGCACTGCGCGCTGATCATCGGATTTGTCGTTCTCAGCTTTCAGACCAATTTTACCGAGACGACGTTCCTTCGTTCGACGATGTTCACGTCGGTGCTGCTGGTGGCGTTCTTCTTCGCGACGTGCAGGCCTGTGCCGCAGACCGATCTCTAGTCTCAACGAATGGAAGCAAGATGAGAGCCATCCGCGCTCGCTGGACGAGAAGCTTCAATCTTGCGGCAACGGTATTTTTCCTCGCGTCGTCTTGCTTCCATGCCCATGGGGCCGGGCAGGCTTCCCGTGACCTGCCGAAATTGGGGCGCGGCATCAATATTCTCGGCTATGACGGGATCTGGGAAGGCGGCCGGAACGCGCCGTTCCGCCTGGACAATCTGACGGCAATCAGGAAGGCCGGATTTTCGCACGTCAGGATCAATTTCTTCGGCTTCAAGTTCATGGGTCCGGGGAACGTGCTGGACGAGATCGTTCTGAGGCGGCTCGATGCCGTCATCGAGGACGTCCTTGCAAGGAACCTCATTCCGATCGTTGACGAGCACGACACCCATATCTGCCAACGCGACGTTTCCGAATGCGGCGAGAAGCTCAGGGCATTCTGGCGGCAGATCGCCGAGCGCTATGCCGGAAAATACCCCGCGCTGGTCTTCGAGGTCCTGAACGAGCCTGGCGGGCAAATGACGTCCGCCGACTGGAATTCACTCCTCAACGAATGTCTTGAAATCATCCGCCGCACCAATCCGGCGCGGCCGGTCATTGCCGCGGTTCTCAACACGGACGACATCCCCGTCGACGACCTGGCTCTGCCGGCCGACGACAGGAACCTGATCGTCACGTTTCACTATTACGCGCCGATACGATTCACGCATCAGGGCGCACCGTGGTCCCCGACGTTTTCGCGGATCGGGCCGCTGGATTGGGGCAGTCCCGACGACGAAGCCAAGGCTGCTGCTGACTTCGGGAAGATGAATCTCTGGGCGGAGAAGGAGAAGCGCCCCGTCTATCTCGGCGAATTCGGGGTGTACGAGCGCGCGCCATCCGACAGCCGCGCGAGATATTTGTCGTTCATGGCGAGAAGCGCCGACAGGCTTGGCTGGTCATGGGCCTATTGGCAATTCGACCATGATTTCGCGGCCTTCGACAGCGCGCGTCAGGCCTGGAAGCCGGACGTCCTGCGTGCGCTGATCCCGCCGCAGCGTTGAAGCTCGCAATCGCCTAGCGTGGCGCGTCACCAGTCGATCAAAACCATGTGGCGATCTCCCGGAGGCGTCGATACGCCGTCTCGCGCGCGGTGAGGATCGGGTCCGCCGGGCCGGTGGTCGGCCCGATCGGCACGAAGCGCACGTCGCTGATGCCAATGAAGCGCAGCGCCTCGCGCAAATAGGGTGTCGCCATGTCGGTGCGGCCGCGGTTCATGCCGGTGACGAAGTCGCTGCCGCTGGCGAGGATGACGAGGGTTGGCCGGTCCTTGAGCAGCGGGAGGTATCCCGACGCCGGGTCGTACCGGAAGGTAAGCCCGGGCTGGACGATGATGTCGAACCACTGCTTGAGCTTGTAGGGGATGCCGAAATTCCACATCGGCGTCGAGATCAGCACGCGTTCGGCGAGCGACAAGCGCGTCGCCATGCGCTCGGCCTCGGCAAAGCTGTCGCGCTGGGCGTCGTCGAAGGCCTGGGCCTTCATCCGCGCATATTTGGCCTCGACAATCGGCCCCGCAAACTCCGGCATCCGCTCCCGCCAGAGATCCATGACGTCGATGTCCCAGTCGGGACGCGCCTTGTGAAATCCGTCAAGGAAGACGCGCGCGCCGGCGCTCGACTCCGAGTCGGGGCGCGGCGAGCAGGAGAGGTGCAGGAGCTTTGCCACCGCTCATCCCAGCGCTCTGATGACGGCATCCGCCCGCGTGACGATGGCGACGTTCTGCATGGCAAA
Source organism: Bradyrhizobium sp. CCBAU 45394 (assembly GCF_028128655.1). Taxonomy (NCBI): domain Bacteria; kingdom Pseudomonadati; phylum Pseudomonadota; class Alphaproteobacteria; order Hyphomicrobiales; family Nitrobacteraceae; genus Bradyrhizobium; species Bradyrhizobium sp. CCBAU 45394. The sequence goes on from NZ_LBIX01000172.1 coordinate 355,776, forward strand.
ATTGATCGAGGCCGAGTGCCAGTCGGCATTCATGGTCGAGCAGCAATCCTCCGGCACGATCATGAAATAGCCCTTGTCGGCGCCGGTGCGCGCGGTGTGCTCGACCGACATGTTGGTCCAGGCGCCGGTGTTGATGATCATGTCGCGGCCGGTGGCCTTCAGGATCGTCTCCAGCCGCGTGCCCTCCCAGGCACTCATCCGCATCTTCTCGACGACGAAATCGCCGGGCCGGGGCTCCAGGCCCGAGACCGGTGCCGCGCCCCAGCTGCCGCGTACCATCGCCTTGCTGTCGACCAGACCCTCGAACAGCGGCGCGTTCAGCGTCACGCCGGGGGCGCCGGGCTCGACCACGAACCAGACATGGATGATGGCGACGCCGCGCGCCCGCGCGGCCTCGGCAAGACGCCGGACATTCTCGACCACATGCTGCTGCTTCGCGTGAGCGGGCGCGCCTGACCCGTCGAACGCGCCGCCATCCATGATGACGTCGTTCTGAAGATCCTGGATGATCATGGCGCAGCGCTGCGGATCGAGCCGCATCTCGCCGTCGGTGAGGATGGGCGCTGCGGCCGCAGGGCTGGCGCTTGCGCCTGCGCCGCCGCGCCTGCCGCTCATATACGGCTCGTGGCGCGGTCCCGCCCTGGTCGGGATGGCATAGACCGAATGCGTCGAGGTCAGATAGAGCGTGCGGAAATCCGGCCCGCCCCAGGCGAGGTTGGCGACGAGCTCGGGCACACGTACCTTGCCGAGCAGCTCGCCGCGCGGCGAGTAGACCCAGACGCCGCCGGGTGCGGTGACCCAGACATTGCCGTGCTGGTCGCACTTCATGCCGTCGGGCAGGCCAGGCTCGAGCTCGGACTTGATGCCACTTGCGAACACCCGCGCATTCGAGAGCGTGCCGTCGGCATGGACGTCGAATACGCGGATCAGCGCCTGCACGGTGTCGTTGACATAGAGCAGCCGTTCGTCGGGCGAGAAGCACAGTCCGTTCGGCTGGTCGAACAGATTGCGATCGACGACGAGCTTCGGCTCGCCGCCGGGCATGACGCGATAGACGCCCTGGAACCCAAGCTGCCGCGGCCGCTCGACGCCATAGACCGGCATGCGGCCGTACCAGGGATCCGAGAAATAGATTCCGCCCGAGGAGTGCACGCAGACGTCGTTGGGACTGTTGAGCTCCTGGCCTCCGAAATGCGAGGCAAGCACCTCGCGCCGGCCGTCCGGCCGCTCGCGGATCAGCGACGAGGTGGCGTGCTCGCAGACGATCAGATTGAGCTCGGCGTCGTACGTCATGCCGTTGCATTTGTTCGACGGGCGCTTGACCTCGGCCACGCCGCGCCGTGCGTCCCAACGCCGCCGAACGTCGCCGGGCATGTCCGAGAACAGGAGGTAGTGATCGATCGGATGCCAGATCGGGCCCTCCGTGAAGTCAAAGCCCGTTCCGACCTGCGCGACCGGCGCATAGGGATCGATCAAGGTCTCGAACTCACTTCGCAAGGTGACATGCGTCATCGGTCGATCCTTCGAGCGCGTCAGGCCGGGAACCAGTTGCGCGGGGGCAGCGACTGCACGATCGGGCCGGGGACCTGGTCGTGCAGACGGCCGACGACCATGCCGCCTTCGATCTTGGCCGGCCTGTCGTGCACCGGCAGCAAATAGCGCGAATTGCTCAGCAGCTTCTTGATCGAGGCCTTCTCCGCCCGCTTGCTGGTGCCGTGGTTGCCGGTCGTCCGCGGCTCCCAGTCGTGAATCTCGTTGAACGGCGTGACGATCTGGTCGTTGAAATCGTAGATCACGTCCCCGCAGATGGTGGCGATCCCGTCGGCGGTCTCGACGATGATGTTCATGGAGCCCTCGGTGTGGGCGTTGGCGGCGTCGCAATAGACGCCGGGCATCAGCTCGATTGGCCCGGTGATCTCCAGATCGAGGAAGCGCAGCGCGCTCTCGGTGTGCAGGCGGTCGATCAGGTGCTTGATGTCGGGCGCCGGATATTGCGGATGCATCAGGCCGGAGACCGAATATTCCAGCTCCTTGCGGTTGAGGACGACGGTCGTGTTCATCGGAAACAGATCGTCCTTGCCGGCGTGGTCGATGTGCAGATGGGTGTGGCAGACAAAGCGCACGTCGCCCATGCGCACGCCATGGCGGGCAAGCTGGTTCTCGATCATGTGCTCGTGGTACTGCAGCCCGCGCATGCCCAGCGTCTCCATGATCTGGTTGGAGCGGTAGCCCGTGTCGACCACGACCGGATATTTGCCGCCGAGGATCAAAAAGCCGAGCGTGAGGACGCGGCGGGTGCGGCCGCAGTCGCGGCCGAGAACCAGAAAGCTCGATTCCAGCTCGATATCGCCATAGTCCAGGATCTTGATCTCCAGCGCCATCCGTGTCTCTCCCTGTCTCGTTTCTTGTCTGTCAAAGCCGGTAGACGCGCGCCGCGGTGGTCCTGAAGATCGCGTCCTGTTGCCCGGTACTCAGCGGAGCGGCCGCCGCGCGAAACGCGTCGACGAGCTCGCGATAGCTGGTCCACAATTTCTCGATCGGGAAATTCGATCCGAACAGGCAACGCTCGGCGCCGAAGATCGCGACCGTGTCGGTCAGCACCGCGGCGATATGCGCGGGATCGTTGCGGTGGATGAACGTGCCGAGCCCGGACAGCTTCGACACCACGTTCGGACATGCGGCGAGGCGCGCCATTCCCGCGCGCCAGGCCGCGCGGCCCGCCGGCGAAAGGTCCTCCAGCATCCCGGCGTGCTGGAGGATGAACGTCACCTTCGGACAGGCCTCGGCCAGGTGCGCGGCATCCGGCATCTGCGGTGTGAACACCTGAAGGTCAAAACTCCAGCCGTAGTCGGCGAGGTATCCGACGTTGCGGCGGATCAGGGGGGCGAGACAGAGATCAGGCCGGGTGGCAAACCGATAAAGCGGGTTCTCGTGCCAGTGCAGCTGCATCCGCACGCCGCGCACGAGCGGGTAACGCTTGAGGCGGTCGAGCTGCGGGCGGACGTCGTCGACCGCGAAATTGGCATAGGCGACGATGGCGTGGGGCCAGCCTTGCTCGTCCGCGGTCTGCTGCACCCAGGCGGCCTCGTCCTCGAAACGATCGTTGGCCCAGTTGGTCTGGACGTAGACGGAGCGATTGACGCCGGTGCCCTTGAGATCGCCGAGATATTCCTGGATCGGATAGTCGCGCCGGATCGGCTCGTAGGGTCCGAAGATGCGGGGCTGCATGGGGCCGATCAGCCAGGGCAGGTCCGCCTGCCGCCAGATGTGATGATGGCCGTCGACAATCTCGGTCACGCAACTCTCCTTCGTCCCAGTGCCAGGACATGCGCGACGATCGACGCGCTCGACCCGCCGTCGACGAGATCGTCGACGAAGCGTTCGATGGCGAGGAGCGCTTCGGTCTGCGGGCGAAAGCCTGGTCCCGTTGCGAGCGGCGTCAGCCAGCTCATGCGCCAGGCCCGCCGCGACAGTCTTGCCACGGCGTCGCGCAGCGCGTCGGGCGCGCCGCGCTCCAGCCCGTCCGAGACGACGATAACGGCCGCCCCGCGCGCATAGCCGCCGAACCGTGGCACCGCGAGAAAGGCTTGCAAGGCATCGCCGATCCGGGTGCCGCCGTCCCAGTCGCTGACGAGATGGGCGGCCGCGCTCAGCGCCTGTTCGCGCCGCTTGAGCCGCAGCGCGCGGGTGACACGGGTCAGGCGCGTGCCGAAGGTGAAGACCTCAACATTGGGCGCGGCCTGCACCAACGCGTGGGCGAGCTTCATGTTCTCCTCGGTGCGGCTCTTCATAGAGCCGGAGACGTCGATCAGCAGCAGAATCTTTCGCGGGCGCTGCCTGCGCTTCAGGTGGCCGAGACGCAGGACCTCGCCGTCGCTGCGCACGGAATCGCGCAAGGTCCGGCGAAGATCGGCGAACGGACCGCGCCGGGCCTGCATGCGCCGGTGGCCGCGTCGCCTGGGCAGACGCCGCGGCGCTTCGCGGGTTAGGCGGCGCAGCGCATCGCCGGGAGAGAGTTGCGCAAAGCGGCGGTCGACCAGCGCCTCGGTACGGGTCGCGGTGAGGCCGGATTCGTTGGCGTCGTCGGAGAGCAGAGGCTCCTCCTCGCCGCGGCCTTCTTCCTGAAGCCGGACGGTCTCGTCGTCCTCGCCGTCGTCATCGCGCGTGACGGCCTCGCTGCCGCGGAAATGGAGGTCGAACAGCCGGTCGAAGGTCGCGCGGCGTTCGGGCGGCGGGGCGAGGGTGGCCAGAGCCGCCTGACGGATATCGCCGAGGTGGCGCGGGCCGAGCAGCTCGATCGCGGTGAGGAACGCGGTGGTCTGCTCCGGGGCGACGGCAAAGCCGTTGGCGCGCAGCAGTGCGACGAAGGAGACGAACACGCGCGCCGCCTGCGGCAGTTGCAGTTCGGGACTCATGCGGTTGCCTCCGCAAGCATCGCATCGAGCCGGGGTGAGATGAAGTGCAGGTCCTCCTCGTCCTTGAGCGCGACGCCGATCGAGCGCCTGAAGGCATCGGGCCAGCGCGCGCCGCCCTTGTGCAGCAAGGTCGCCGCCTCGGCCCAGTCGACGGCTTCAGCGATGCCCGGGGCCTTGCTGAGCGGCTCGCGTCTGAGCTTGCCGACGGCGGCAACGACGGCGCGTGCGGTTGCCTCCGCAACGCTGGAGGCGCGCAGCATCACGATGCGCGCCTCGCGCTCTTCGGTGGGATAGTCGATCCAGTGATAGACGCAGCGGCGGCGCAGGGCCTCGTGCAGGTCGCGCGTCCGGTTCGAGGTCAACACCACGACGGGACGCTCCGCCGCGCGGACCGTGCCGCGCTCGGGGATCGAGATCTGGAAGTCGGACAGGAATTCGAGCAGGAAGGCCTCGAACTCCTGATCGGCGCGGTCGATTTCGTCGATCAGCAGCACGGTGGAATCGGGCGCACGCAGTGTGGCGAGCATCGGCCGTTCGATCAGGAACGTCTCGCCATAGATGTCGATGCTCTCGTCGCCGGCCTGGCGGATCGCGAGCATCTGGCGCGGGTAGTTCCACTCGTAGAGCGCCGCGGACGAATCGATGCCCTCATAACATTGCAGCCGGATCAATCGCCGCCCCAGCACGGCGGCGATGGCCTTCGCCGCTTCGGTCTTGCCGACGCCCGGCGCGCCTTCGAGCAGCAGAGGCTTGCCGAGGGCGAGGCCGAGATAGGCTGCGGTCGCGAGTCCCTCGTCGGCGAGGTAATAGGCCGCGCGCAGCGCCTTCTCCAGCGCTTCGGGGCTGTCGATGCCGACGATGTTGCTGCGGACCGCCATTGCAAGACCTCTAGCGCCGTGCCTGCGGTCGCGCGCCGCCCTGGGATTTGATGGCGCGCAGCACTTTTTCCGGGGTGATCGGCAGATCGTCGATGCGGACGCCGACCGCGTTGAAGATCGCATTGGCGACGGCCGGTAGCACCGGATTGGCGCACATCTCGCCGGGGCCCTTGGCGCCGAACGGGCCATCCGGCGCAGGACGCTCCAGCACGGCGATGTCGTGCGGGCAGATATCGCCGGGGCCGGGCATCAGATATTCGACGAAATCGCGGGGGCCGTGAACGGGATCGGGATAGTAGGGCTCAGGCGTCTCGTAGAGCGCGTGGCTGACGCCCATCCAGGCGCCGCCGACCAGCTGCTGCTCGACCAGGCGCGGATTGAGCGCGCGGCCGAGCTCATAGGCGGAGTCCATGCGCACCATCGCGACCTCGCCGGTCTCGTCGTCCACCTCGACCTCGGCGACCAGGCAGGCATGGGCGTAGCAGGTTGCCGGCGACATCTCGCCGGTTTCCGGATCGACGTTGGAAAGAGGGACGAGGAAGATGCCGCGGCCGGAGATGGTCTTGCCCTGCTTGAACTGCGCGGCGATCGCGACGTCCTTGGTCGAGATCGACCGGTGCGGCGCGCCCTTGACGTGGATGTTGCCGCGCCCGTCGGTCTCGAGATCGGCGGCGTTGACCTCGAGCTCCTCTGCGGCGGCCTCCATCATCACGCCGCGCGCCTCGCGGGCGGCGGCCATCACGGCATTGCCGACGCGGTGGGTGCCGCGCGAGGCGAACGAGCCCATGCAGTGCGGGCCGGTGTCGGAGTCGGCCGTGTCGACATAGACGTCCTCGACCGGCACGCCCAGCGTCTCCGCGCAGATCTGCCGTGTCACCGACTTCATGCCCTGGCCGAGGTCGATCGACGACAGCGCGACGGTGAACTTGCCGCTCGGATTGGAGTGCACCAGCGCCTGGCTGGGGTCGCCGCCGAGATTCATGCCGATGGGATAGTTGATCGACGCCATGCCGCGTCCGCGATGCCGGGTCATCTAGCGCCTCCTGGTGCCGAAGACGGAGGAGAAACGGGTCGCGCCATGCGAGGGCGCAGCGGGCCGCGGGGGAGGCGGCGCCGGTGGTGGCGGCTCGCGCGGCGGCTCGCGGGTGACCGTCGGTGGAAGCCGGTCATAGGTCGTGCGCTGCTGCGCGGCCACAGCCGGCCTTGGGTGCGAATCCGTCGGTGTCGGCGGAATCACGGCGCGGCTGCCGCCGCCGTCCTTGCGCGAGGACGCGCGCTTGAACTCGTCGCGGATCGGCCATTTGGCCTTCTCGGCCGCAACCTGAACACATTCGATCAGCGCGGTGTTCTTGGCTTCGCGCCTGTGCGCCTTCATGTCGCCGTCGCGATAGGCGTTCAGGATGCGGAACTCCATCGGGTCCATGCCGACGAGATTTGCCAGCTTGTCCATCTGACACTCGATGGCAAAATCCATCGCGGTGACGCCGAAGCCGCGCATGGCGGTTGCAGGCGTCCGGTTGGTGAAGACGCAATAGACGTCGCCATAGACGTTCGGGATGGTGTAGGGGCCGGGCAGGTGGGCGGCGCATTTCACGGCCGCGTAGCTGGACAGCCGCGTATAGGCGCCGCTGTCGAAATAGGCGCGGATCTTGCGCGCGACGATGCGGCCGTCGCGCATCACGCCATCCTTGATGTAGATGCGCTCGGCGCCGCGCGGCGGGCCGTATTGCATCTCCTCCTCGCGGCCGAACACGTAGCGCACGGGCCGCCCGGTCAGCATCGCTCCCAGGATCGCGAGCGGTTCCGTCAGCGTGTCCACCTTGCCGCCAAAGCCTCCGCCGACGGTGCCGCCGATGAAGTGGAAGGTGTTGGATGGCACGTCCAGGATCTTGGCGCAGGTGTCGACCGAGAAGAACAGCGCCTGCGTCGAGGTGTAGACGACGTAGCGGCCGTTGGTGTCGGGCGCGGCGATCGCGCCGTTGGTCTCGGTCGGCGCGTGCTCGATCGGCGACATCTGGTAGCGCTGCTCCAGCACGTGATCGGCGGTGGCGAGCGCCGCATCGGCGTCGCCGAAACGCAAGCGCTGGTGATCGTAGACCTCGTGATAGGTGAATGTGTTCTTCGGGTAGGTCTCGTTGACCACGGGCGCGCCAGGCTTGAGCGCGTCCTCGACGTCGAACACCGCCGGCAGCACCTCGTAGTCGACCTTGACCTTGGCAATCGCCTCGAACGCCTCGCGCTCGCTGTCGGCGACGATGGCGACGATCGGCTCGCCCTTGTAGCGGACCTTGTCGACCGCCAGCGAAGGCTCGTCGTCCTTGCCGAAATTGATCAGGCTCAGCAGCGTGTTGAGATTGACCGGCACGTCAGTGCCGCGGATGATCCGGCGCACGCCGGCCGAGCGCTCGGCCTCGGTGGTATCGATACGGCGCAGTCTCGCATGCGCCTCGGTCGAGCGGACGACCTTCAGGTGCAGCATGCCCTGAAGTTTGTGGTCGTTGAAATAGCTCGACGTGCCCGTGACGTGGCCGAGCATGTCCTGGCGCTGCGTCCCCTTGCCGATCTCTTTCAAATTATCGTCGCGCTCGTCGGCGAAGATGTCCTTGCGCAGTTCCAGCATGATGGGGATCCTCAGGCACTCGCTCGGCTGCCGGAAGCAGCGAGGATGGCGTCGATGATGGGCTCGTAGCCGGTGCAGCGGCAGATATTGCCGGAGATCGCCTCGACGACCTCGGCGCGGCTCGGGGCGGGGTTGCGGTCGAGCAGGGCCTTTGCCGCCATCAGCATGCCCGGCGTGCAATAGCCGCATTGGGCGGCAAAATGGTCGGCAAAGGCGCGCTGGAGCGGATGCAAATTCGGGCCCTGCTTCATGCCGTCGAGCGTCTCGACCGCGCGGCCCGCGACGGTCTCGGCCAACGTCAGGCACGAGAGGTGCAATTCGCCGTCGATGAGCACGCTGCAGGTGCCGCAGCCGCCCTGGCCGCAGCCGAATTTCGGTGTCATGTCGCCGATCAATTCGCGCAGCGCCACCAGCAGATTGGTGCCGCCGTCGACGAAGATCGCGACGTCGCGGCCGTTGTGACGAAATTGCAGGGGTATCTTGGACATGACGACCTATTCCCTGTCTATTCTTGATCTATTCCTGGCCGGACAGCAGACGCCGCAGATGGACGCCGACGATTTCGCGGCGATACCAGGCGCTGCCGAGCGCGTTGTCGGATGGCGATGTTCCTTCGGTTGCTGCGGATGCGGCGGCCGCGATCGTCGCGGCATCGAGCGAGCGGCCCTCGAGCGCTCGCTCGGCGGCGCGGGCGCGGATCTGCGTCGGCGCCATCGAGCCCAGCGCGATGCGGGCGCCCGCGATCCGGCCGCCGCTGACCGGCAAATGCGCGGCAAGGGTGATGACCGAGCCGCCCTTCGGCTTGATGCGCGCGATCTTGCGATAGCGGAAGGCCTCGCTGCTGGCCGGCCGGGTGCAGGACACCGACAGCACCAGCGTCCCGGCCTGGCGGTCGCGCGCCTGCAAGAACTCTTCGATCGGGACGTCGCGCGCGCCAAAGCCGCCCTGCACGGCGACGGTGGCGTCAAGCGCCAGCAGCGCGACGGTGAAATCGCCATAGGGATTGGGGGCAAAGAGGTTGCCGCCGACGGTGCCCATGTTGCGCACGGCGGGACCGCCGATCGAGCGGGCAGGGGCATGCAGGAAGGCGAGGTCCCGTTCGGCGAGGATTCGCGCGAAGGTGACGCCGGCCCCGAGCGTCACGCGCGGGCCGGATGCGTCGATGCGGGTCAGCGCCTGGTCGTGGGCGCGAACGACGGTCGAGATCGTCACATCGCCCTCGTTCAGCGCGCGCATCACCAGTGTGCCGCCGCCGAGATAGCGCGCGCTGCGGTCCGAGGACAGCGCCCCGGCCGCCTCGCTGGCGCTGGTGAACGTCTTCACTGTCACGGCCATGATGATGCGGCCTCCTTCAGATGCCGGCGGATCGCCTCGAACCCGGCCTGATAAATGTCTTCGGCGACCATGTGGGTGATGCGATCCCTGTCTTCCGGCCTGGTCGTGAAGCGCGACTCCCAGTGCCAGAAGGTGCGGTCGCCGTCGGTGACCGGCAGTAGCCGGACATGGGCGACGTAGTTGAACATCGGCAGCGGCGTATCGAGCAGGCAGTAGCTGAAGGACTGTTCCAGATCGGACAGCGCCAGAAGCTGCTCCCGCAGCTCGGAGCCGTCCTTCAGCTTGAAGCGCCTGACACAGCCGATCTTGTCGGAGGGCTGCGCACGCTCGATCGTGGAGGTCGCAACCGCCGGGTGCCAGCGGTCGTGCCCGTTGAAATCGCGCAGCACGGACCACGCCGTATCGGTCGGCGCGTCCAAAATCGTGCTTTTGACGATATGCGGCACGGGTGTCAGCCTCCGAACACGCGCTTCAGCGCGTCAAACCCGCCCTGGAACACGCCGCCGCCGATATTGTTGACGAGCTCCGTCTCGCGCTCCGGCGCGCAGTCGAACTCGGCGGTCCATTCCATGAACGTCTGGTCGCCGTCGGTGACGGGCGTGAGCCGCAGGGTGGCGACGTAGTTCTCCACGCCCATTGGCGATTCCAGGATCGAATAGGTGCAGAACATGTCGTAGTCGGAGAGGCCGAGCAGCTTCTCGCGGATGCGGTCGCCGTTGCGCAGGCGAAAATCCCTGACGCAGCCGATCTTGTCCGAGGGCTCGCCGCCCTCGATCCGGCTCTCCGCGATCGCCGGGTGCCAATTCGGCAGGCCGTTGAAATCGCGCACCCGCGCCCAGACGCGGTCGTTGCGGGCGTTGACGACGGTGGAGACGTAGACGCGGGCCATGAACGCGATCCTCAGCTCTTCTTCCGCGGCCCGCGCTCGGCCGGCGGTTCACCGCCGCCCTCAGTCGCAGGCGGGGAGGCGGCTGGCTTGTCGCCGCCGCCCTTGCGCGCTGACTCCTTGATGCCCTGCATGTCACGGGCTTCGCGGATCAGGCCCGGCATCTTGGCGAGGCTGCCGCCCTCGACGCCGATGTCGGCGAGGATCGAATCGATCAGCGGCGCCTGGACGCGGTAGCGCAGCGCCGAGTCGATCACCTCGTCGGTGGCGCTGCGGCCGCCATTGCCGCCATGGCCATTGCCGTTGAGCCCGTCGACCTGGAGGATGCGGATGCCCTCGATCTTCTCCATCGGCTTGACGCTCTCGCGCACGATGCCTTCGATGCGGTCGAGCAGCTTTCGTCGGAACAGCGAGTAGCGCGCCTGATCCGTGAGGACGTTCTCGGCCTCGTTGAGCATCCGCTGCGCTTCGGCCTCGACGGTGGCGCGGACACGCTCGGCGTCGGCCGCGATCCGGGTCTCCTCCGCCTGCTTCTCGGCCAGCAGCACCTCGACCGTCTTGCGCCGCCTTGCGATCTCGCTCTCGCGCGCGGTGATGACGCGCTCGGTGGCTTCCGTCGCATGGATGCGGGCTTCCTCCGCAGCAGCACGCGCTGCGGACTCTTCCAGCGACTTCTGATGAATCGCGATGGCCTTCTCCATCAGCACCGTCTCGACGTCCTTTTCGCGGTTGACCTCGAGCTTGCGCAGCTCGCGCTCACGGCCGATGCGCGCCTCATCGAGGCCGCGGTCGGACGCGATCCGCGCGCGCTCCACCTCTTCGCGCGCGGCAATCTCGGCTTCCTGCAGCGACTGGACGCGGGCGACCTCGAGCTGCTCGATGGCGCGGCGGCGCTCGATCCGCGCCGCTTCCAGCGCCTGCTCGCGCGACACGTCGGTGGTCTCGACGTCCTTGCGCGCGACGATCTCGGCCTGCTTGACTTGGCGGTCGGCGTCGATCCGTTCCGAGCGCTTGGTGGAGAGCGCGATGACGCGGTCCTCGTCCGCGATCTCGATCGCCTTCTTCTGCTCGATATTGAGCACCTCGCGCTTCTTGGACGAGTTGATTCGTTCGGCCTCGAGCGCAAGATCGACGCCGATGCGCTGGCGTTCGATCGCGTCGCGCCGCTTCAGCTCGGCCGCCTCCAGAACGCCGGTGCGCTCGATTTCGAGCGTGCGGGTTTCGCGCTCGGCCTGGATGCGCTCGGCCGCAACGGTCTTCTCCTGCGCGATCCTGGCGGCCTCGATCGCTTCGCGCGAGGCGATGTCGGCTTCCTCGACGGCGCGGTTGCGGGCGATTTCCAGCGAGCGCACCCGCTCCTCCTGGGCGATGCGGGAGGCTTCGGTCGCCTCGCGCGCGGCAATTCCCGCGACATCGAGCGTCTGGTTGCGCTCGATCTCGAGCTGCCGCGTGTTCTGCTCGGCGGCGATGCGCTCGGCGGCCAGCGTCCGTTCGCGGGCGATGCGGGCGGCCTCGACCGCGCGCTGCGCCTCGATCTCGGCCTCCTGGATGGTGCGGACCTGCTGGATTTCCAGGGCGCGGGTCCGCTCGTCCGAGGAGATGCGCTCGACATTGACCGTCATGGTCTGGGCGATGCGCGCCTTCTCGGTGGCCTCGCGTGCGGCGATCTCGGCTTCGTCGACGGCGCGGGTGCGCTCGATCTCGCGGCGCCGCGTCTCCTCCTCGTTGGCGATGCGGGCATCGGTGACGACGCGGTCCTGCTGGATGCGGGCCTTCTCGATCGATTCGCGTGCGGCGATCTCGGCCTCCTCGACGGTGCGCATGCGCTCGATCTCGCGCTGGCGCACCTCGCGCTCCGAGGCAATGCGGGTGGTGTCGATCGAGCGCTGGTTGGCGATCCGGGTCTTCTCGATCTCCTCGCGCGCCAGCAGCTCCTTTTCCTCGATGGTGCGGGTTCGCTCGATCTCCTTCTGGCGGGTCTCGCGCTCCGAGGCGATGCGGGCCTCGGCAATGGCCTGGTCATTGGCGATCCGCGCGCGCTCGATGGTCTCGCGGGCGGAGATCTGGGCCTGTTCGGCCTCGGTCTCGCGCAGTGCGCGTTCGCGGGCGACTTCCGTGCGCTGGAGCGCGCGGCGCATCTCGATGTCGCGCTCCTGCTCCAGCCGCGCCGTCTCGCTCTCGCGCTCGATCTCCAGCGCCTGCCGCTCGGCCTCGAGATTGCGGGAGCGGATCTTGATCATCGAGTCCTGCTCGATGTCGTTGCGCAGCTTGCGCTTGGCCTCGATGTCCTCCATCAGGCGGGTCAGACCTTCGGCGTCGAACCGGTTCGACGGGTTGAAGAATTCGAGATCGGTCTGGTCGAGATCGGTGATCGCGACGGACTCGAGCTCGAGCCCGTTCTGGGCAAGTGCCTCCGCCGCATTGGTCTTGACGCGCACGACATAGTCGCCGCGCCGCTCGTGCATCTCCTCCAGGGTCATTTCGGACGCGACCGAGCGGATTGCGGAAATGAACTTGCCGGCCAGAAGCGCGTGGAGCCGTTCGGGCTCCATGGTGCGGCGGCCGAGTGTGGCAGCCGCGATCGAGACCGCCTCCTTGGTGGCCTGGACCCGGACGTAGAAGTCGGCCTCGATATCCACGCGCATGCGGTCGCGGGTGATCACGGCGTCCTGGCGGGAGCGGACGATGCCCATCGGCAGCACGTTCATGTTGACCGGCGTGTAGTCGTGGATGAACGGCAGCACAAAGGCGCCGCCGTTGATCACCACGCGCTCGCCGAGGAAGCCGGTCCGGACGAACGACGTCTCCTTGGAGGAGCGATGGTAGAGCCAGTTCACGATGTAGACGGCCACGACGATCACGATGATCGCGACGATCAGCCAGAGGATCAACTCGCCGACCAATATCCCTGACATCTTGTCCTCCCTCGAACCTTAAAGGCGTTATCGCGCGCCGATCGCCTTGAATTGACGCACCTGTTCCGTCAGGGCGCGCTCCACGGGCAGTCGTTCCATCGAGGACGCGCCGTAGAAACCGTGACAGTTGCGGGTGTTCTTCATGATGAAATCGGCGTCGGCGGGATCGGCGATCGGCCCGCCATGCGCGAGCACCAGAATCTCCGGATTGACGCTGAGCGCGGCCGAGGCCCAGGTGTCGATGCGCGCCGGGCAGTCCTGCAATTTCGGCGCGGTCTGCGCCCCGATCGTGCCGCCGGTGGTGAGCCCGAGATGGCAGACGATGATGTCGGCCCCGGCGATCGCCATCGCGGCGGCTTCCTTCTCGCTGAAGACGTAGGGCGTGGTCAGCAGGTCCTTCTCGCGCGCCTTCGCGATCATGTCGATCTCGAGCGCATAGGACATACCGGTCTCTTCGAGATTGGCGCGGAACACGCCGTCGATCAGGCCGACGGTCGGAAAGTTCTGCACGCCGGCGAAGCCGAGCGCCTTCAACTGGTCGAGGAACACGTCCATGTCGCGGAACGGATCGGTGCCGTTGACGCCGGCGAGCACCGGCGTCTTGCTGACGACGGGCAGCACCTCGCCGGCCATCTCCAGCACGATGGCGTTGGCATCGCCGTACGGCATGAGCCCCGCGAGCGAGCCGCGGCCGGCCATGCGGTAGCGGCCGGAATTGTAGATGACGATGAGATCGACGCCGCCGGCCTCCTCGCATTTGGCCGACAGCCCCGTGCCGGCGCCGCCGCCGACGATCGGCTCACCCCGCTTGGCCATGCCGCGAAATCGCCTCAGGAGTGCTGCGCGCTCAAACCTGGCCATCGATCACCTCGCTAGTCTCCGGCGCGCCCCGGTGCGGCCGAACAGCGTTCGGAACGCAGCTGCGATGGTCGAGGCGAACTCGGGATCGTTGATGTTCCTGGGGACGCGAATGAGCTGACGGTTGCCGGTCTGCCGCACCGTACGCTCCAGCGTGCGGAACAGCGCGGCGTCGGCATCCGGATCCCAGAACGGCCGGCCACGGGTATCGAGCGCGGAGACGCCGCCCTCGGGCAGGAAGAAGCGCACGGGCCCGTCCATGTGGTTGAGCTTTTCGCCGATCCAGCGGCCGAGGCGCTCGTTCTCTTCGGCCGTGGTCCGCATCAAGGTCACCTGCGGATTGTGGACGTGGAACTTGCGGCCCCGGTAACGCTCCGGGATGGTGTCGGGCGCGCCGAAATTGACCATGTCGAGTGCGCCGACCGAGCCGACATAGGGCGCGCGGGTGCGGATGATCGCACCGAAACGATCCTCGGTCGCGGGAAACACGCCGCCCATCAGGAGGTCGCAGACTTCGGTCGTGGTCAGGTCGATGACGCCTGCGAGCTGGCCGGTCTCGATCAGCTTCTCCATCGAGCGGCCGCCGACGCCGGTGGCGTGGAAGACGAGGCACTCGAAATCCTCGCGCAGATCGGCGGCGATCCTCTGCACGGCCGGCGTCGTCACGCCGAACATGGTGATGCCGATCGACGGCAGGCTGGCGGCGGTCGCGCGCTCCCTGCGTTCGCGCTGATCGAGGCGCGCCTTCACCGTGCCGGCGATGGCATTCGCGCCGTTCGACAGCACCGCGCGCGAGATCGCGTTGAGCCCCTGCACGTCGGTGACCGAATACATCATGGTGATGTCGGCGGGCCCGACATAGGGCCCGACATCGCCGGAGGCGACGGAGGAGATGATCAGCTTCGGCACGCCGACGGGCAGGGTACGCATGCCCGGCGCAACGAGCGATGCGGCACCCGAGCCCCCGGCCGTGATCACGCCGGCGATATTGCCTTGCCGCCGCAGCCAGTTGGCGAATGCATCCGCCATCGCGGTGACGGCGGCGCCGCGGTCCGGGCCGAACACGGCCGAGCCGCCGCGTCCGTGGTTCAGCGCGATCTCCTGCGCGGAGACATCGCAGCTCGCGTGCCTGCCGCTGGTGGAGACGTCGACCAGGCGTGTGCGCAGGCCGCTTCCCGTGATGATGTCGCGGATGAAGCGCAGCTCGGCGCCCTTGGTGTCGAGCGTGCCGACGACCAGCACCACCGGAGGTCCGGATGTCTGCGCCGTCGCCGGCTCGCGCTTGCGTCGCGCGGTCTCGTCGAGACGCGCAACCTGCGTCGAGAGCGTGCGTGCGGCGGCTTCGATCCGTGCGATCGGGACCGGCTGGGACCAGCGCGTCGGCAAGATGGGGTTGGAGATGTAAATCCGGATCGGCCCGCTCGGGCGCGACGGCTGCGGGGCCGGCTTCGGCTCACTGCCGGCAGCGGGCGCGTCGGTATCGGGCTCGAGCGTCGCATGCAGTCCGACACCGAGCAGGCGCTGCTGGAGCTCGCGATCGGCGGCAAGCCGTGCCGAATCGATGATGCGGTTGATGCGGCCGTTGACCATGATCGCGACATTGCGCGAGACCGCGGTGGCGACGCCGATGTTCTGCTCGATCACGAGCACGGCCATGTCGCCGTCCTCGCCGAGCCGCAGCAGCATTTCCTCGACCTGCGCCACGATGACGGGCGCAAGCCCCTCGGTCGGCTCGTCCATGATCAACAGATGCGGATTGGTGAGCAGTGCGCGCGAGATCGCGAGCATCTGCTGCTCGCCGCCGGAGAGCTGGCCGCCGCCATGGTCCTTGCGCTCGGCGAGGCGCGGGAAGGTGTCGTAGATGCGCTCGACGGTCCAGGCACCGGATCGCATGCTGGCGGCGAGCCGCAGGTGCTCGTCGACGCTGAGCGAGCGCCAGAGGCGGCGGCCCTGCGGCACATAGCCGACGCCGAGGCGGGCGATGTGGGCCGGCGAGCGCCGCGTGATGTCCTCGCCGCGGATGCGGATCGACCCGCCGCTGACCGGCACCAGTCCCATGATCGCCTTGCACAGCGTGGTCTTGCCCATGCCGTTGCGGCCGACGACGGAGAACACGCCGCTCTCCAGCGCGAGGTCGACGCCTTGCAGCGCGTGCGAGTGACCGTAGTAGACGTCGAGGCCGCGGACCTCGAGCGCGGCGGCTGTGCGGCGGACCTCATTCATGGCCGCCTCCGAGGTAAAGCTCCTGCACCTCGGGATCGGACTCGATCTCCTGCGGTAGGCCTTCCTTGAAGACGCGGCCGTTATGCATCATCGTGACGCTCTCGACGACGCGCAAGGCGACGTCCATGTCGTGCTCGATGATGATGTAGCCGATATGGGCGGGCAGTGAGGTCAGGATCTCGATCAGCTCCTGCCGTTCGGTCGGGGACAGGCCCGCGGCCGGTTCGTCGAACAGCACGAAGCGCGGGGCGCCGGCGAGCGCGAGCGCGATCTCGAGCTGGCGCTGCTGGCCATGCGCGAGCTCGGCGACGCGCTGGTCCTTCACCGCGGTCAGGTGCACGGCCTGCACCAGGTTGTCGGCTGCGTGCATCAGGGCGTCGTTCTGTCCCGGGCGCAGGAACGAGAAACGTCCGCGCGAGATACCGCGGCAGGCGAGATAGACGTTGTCCTGCACGGTGAGGCCGGGGAACAGCGCCGAGATCTGGTAGGTCCGGCGCAGCCCGCGGCGGATGCGTTCATAGGGCGGGAAGTGGGTGACGTCCTCGCCGAAGAAGCGGATGGTGCCCGAGGAGGGCGGAAAGTCGCCGGTGATGCAGTTGAACAGCGTGGTCTTGCCGGCGCCGTTCGAGCCGAGCACGGCGCGCCGCTCGCCGGGACGCACGGTAATGGTGACGTCGGTCAGCGCCGCCAGCGCGCCGAACAGGCGCGTCACGCCGCGCAGCTCGAGCGCGGCGCCGGCGCCGACGGCGGAGAGGCGTTGGGCGACGCTATCCATGGCCGCTTGCTCCGCCCGAACGGCTCGTCGTGGGGCGCTGGCTCTGGCGCCAGCGCTGCCACAGGCCGATCACGCCGTCCGAGGACCAGAATACGATGGCGAGGAAGCCGAGCCCGATCAGCAGCCGGAAACGGTTGCCGTCGAGCCCGAACTTGATCAGGACATCGAGCGCGAAGGTGCGCAGCAGCACGAAGATCAGCGCGCCGATGAAGGGACCGATCGGGCGCGTGATGCCGCCGACCACGGCGATGATCAGCACGTCGATGCAGGCGCCGACGCTGACCGAACCCGGCGAGATCTGGCGGTAGTTCCAGACCTGGAGCACGCCGGCGAGCGCCGCGACGAAGGATGCGAAGGCGTACGCCGCGACGCGGTGCGCATTGACGTTGAAGCCGAGCGCGGCCATGCGGCGCGGATTGTCGCGCACGCCTTGCAGCGCCAGGCCGAACGGTGCGCGGGAGATGTAGTCGACGGCGAAGTAGCACAGCGCGGCGACCGCGAGCACGATGTAGTAGAAGGGAATGTCGGCGCGCCAGTTGACGCCCCAGAAATGCGGCGTCGCGACGGTGTTGATGCCGGTGTGGCCGTTGAAGATCGCCCAGTTCTGGTTGGTGAAGTAGTAGAAGGCCGCGCCGATCGCGAGCGTGATCATGATGGTGTAGATGCCCTCGGTGCGGACGGCCAGCGCGCCGCCGAGCGTGCCGAAGACGGTCGCGAGCGCGAGCGCCATCGGGACCGCGAGCCACCACGGCCAGCCGAGGCTGATATTGACGTTGGCGCTGACGCCGAACACGGCGACCATGTAGGCCGCAAAGCCGGCGATGGTGAGCTGCATCAGGCTGACCATGCCGCCATAGCCGGCCAGGAACATCAGGCTCAGCGCCATGGTGCCGAGGATCAGCGTGGTGGCGAAGATCTCGATCAGGAAGAAGCCGTTGGCGATCAGCGGCATGATCAGGAGGAGGACCGCGACGATCCAGGCGGCGGGATTGTCGATCTCCGGCCATGCCCGCGCGGAACGCTCCGCCACGGCGGCGGGGCGGACGGCAACGCGGGTTTCGTGGGCGAGGGACATGTCAGCGCCTCGCCAGGAGGCCCTGCGGCCGGATTGCCAGCACCAGCACCATGATCAGGAAGGTCACGACGATGGCGTAGGTCGGGATGTAGACCGAGCCGAGCTGCTCGGCGAGGCCGATGATGAGCGCGCCGAGCGCCGCACCGGGGATCGATCCCATGCCGCCGACGATCACCACCACCAGCGAGGCCAGCAGGAAACGGATGTCCTCGCCGGGGGACAGCGACTGGAAGGTGCCGCCGACGACCCCGGCGATGCCGGCAAGCCCTGCGCCGAACGCGAACACCAGCACGAAGACGAGCTGGATGCGCACGCCGGTGGCGGCCAGCATGTCGCGATCGTCGACGCCGGCGCGGATGATCATGCCGATCCGGGTGCGGTTGAGCGCGAGCCACATGCCGACGCCGATCACGACGGACGCCGCGAAGATCACCAGCCGCACCACCGGATATCGGAGATAGACCGGCTCGCCCGAGGATTTCACCGCCGTGATCAGCGGCAGATCCACGGGCCCGATCAGCCAGCTCGGGGTCTGGATCTGGTAGAAGTCGCCGCCGCAGGCCCAGAGCATCAGGTCGGCAAACACGATCGAGAGCCCGATCGTCACCATGGTCTGCCTGAGGTCCTGGCCTTCCATGCGCCGGAACACGATCACCTGAAGCAGCACGCCGACCAGCGCGGTCAGGACGAAGGCAACGATGAAGCTGAGGAGCCAGGAGCCGGTGGCTGTGCTGATGGCGTAGCCGACATAGCCGCCGAACAGATAGAGAGAGCCGTGCGCCAGGTTGACGTTGCGCATCAGGCCGAAGATCAGCGTGAAGCCGCTTGCGACGAGGAAGTAGAGCCCGCCGAGCGTGATGCCGTTGAAGACGGCGTTGAGGAAGACGCGCTTGCGCCCGATTGCCTCTTCGAGGCCCGGCGGCCAGACCGCGAAGATCAGCCAGAGCGCGATGGCGATCGCGATGATCGAGATCAGCGCCCAGGCGGGATGGCGTTCGATGAAACGGCTCATTTGCGCCGCCCGCTTGTCCAGGCGGCGCGCCGAAGCTCCACCGAATGCAGGTCAGACAGCCTTGCAGCGGCTGCTCGCCTCGCCATGAACGTGCGCTCCCGTCGTCGCGACCATCTGGGGGTCGCGTTGCGCTCATCCTAGCCGGGCTTTAAGTGCGACATTTGATCGTGAGTATCTTTTCGCGCGGCGGTCAGGCGCGCAAGACCTTGGCGGCGCGACGATAGTCGGTCGGAGCCATCCCCACATTGGCGGCGAAGAAGCGGGTGAAGCCGCTCTGCGAGGAGAAGCCGAGATCGAAGCCGATATCGGCGATCGGTGCCTCGCTGGCGACCAGCGCTTCGAGCGCCTGTTCCATGATCAGCGTGTTGAGATAGAGGTTCGGCGTGACGCCGGTCTGGACGCGGAACAGCCGGTAGAAATGCGGTCGCGACAGGCCGGACTCGCGCGCGATGGTGTCGAGCTCCATCTCCGCCCCCGGACTCTCGGACATCAGCTTGATGCATTTGCGCACGCGGAAGTCGGTTACGGCGCCGCTCGCCCGCGCATCGCGTACGGTCTCCGCCTGTTGCCAGCTTTCATCGTAGCAAATGTCGATCAGCCGCCGGAGCTCGGAATCGAGGCTGGAGAGCGATGGTGCGCCGCACACCAAGGCGGCGGTCCGCCGGATGTGCTTGTCGAGCGCGACAGTGCGCTTGAACTGCGTGCGACCGAAGCGCAGCCGGTCGGTGCCCGATGCATCGGGCGCAAACCATTCGGGATTGACATAGAGCACGAAGAAGATCGCGCCGCCGTCGAGGTCGGTCGGCAGAAAATTGTGCGGCTCCCAGGGATTGACGGCAACGACCGAGGTTTCGTTGAGATCGTAGTGGCCGGCGGAGACATCGATGCATGCGGGCATGCCGCCGACATGGAAGATCAGATGACCTTCACGATGCGCGTGGATATTGAAAGGGCGGTTCAACTGATAAACCGTCGCCCGACCGAACCGGCCGTGGAAGACGGCGAGCGCACGGCTCATGCCTTCCCTCCCGAATGTTCTTGTCTTTTCAGCCAGCGTTCAACAACGCCGCCGAGATTGCAAGAGCGGAGAGCGCCCGCGTCAGCAAGTCGCTCCCCGCTCGTCTGCTGCCGATGTGATGCGTCAGTATTTCTTACATTCCGGCACGGTGCGGCTCGGCAGCCCGATCTTCGAGAACACGGCCGGGTCGTAGCCGAGCGTCTGGTTCACGTTCGGGATCACCTTCACGACCTTGCTGAACAGCGCGCCCTTGCCATCATCGACGACTTCGGTGACGAAGTTGGTGCCGATCGCCTGACGATTGGAGTCGAGCTTGATCTTGCCGTTCGGCGCGTCGAGCTCGATCTTCGCGAGCGCAGTCCTGAACTTCGATTGGTTGTCGCTGAGATCGCCATTGACCTCGCGCAGCGCCAGGATCAGGGCCATTGTCGAGCCATAGTAATTGGTCGCGAGCAGTGACGGGCTTGGAAAACGCTTGTTGGGCGGGAAGGCGTCCTGATAGGCCTTCACGAACTTCTGCCAGCCCGGATCCTCCCAGGTATCGGCCTGGCCGCTCGCTGCGATGGTGCCGATCAGCGCGTTCTTGGCATTCCCCTTTGACGACAGGATGGTCTGGTCGATCATGATGGAGCCTCCCATCAGATGCGCCTTGCCGCCGGCCTGCTGATACTGATTGAGGAAGTTGACGGCGTCCGCCCCGCCAAGCCCGAGATAGATGGCATCGACGTCGTCGGGCAGCGCGGCGATGACGGAGGCAAAGTCCTTGGTGCCGAGCGGAACCCATTGCCGGTTGGTGACCTGGCCTCCGGCGCCGCAGAACTCGAGCACGAGGCCGAACACCTGGGTGTAGATGAAGGAGTAGTCTTCGCCGACGGTCGCGATCTTGCGATACTTCTTGTCGTCATAGGCGTATTTGCCGAGGCCGACCTGCCACTGCGCGCCGTCCATGTTGTAGCGGAAGAAGTTCGGGGCGGGATCGACATAGGTCGTTTCCTGGGCGCCGGATGCCGCATTGATGAAGGTCAGCTCGGGATGGGTCTTTGCAAAGTTCTTCACCGCGATACCCTCGTCGCCGGAGAGCGGCGACAGCAGGATCTGCACCTTGTCCTGCTCGATTAGCTTGCGGACGGCGCGCACTGCCGAATCCGGCGTCGCGTCGGTCGATGCGACGATGAACTCAAGCTCCTTGTCGCCGATTTTCTTGCCCAGCACGTTGAGTGCCGTCTGGTGGCCGCGCATGCCGTCCTCGCCCAGCACCGTGTAGGTGCCTTCGAGGGTTGCGGTCACGCCCACCTTGATCTTTTCCTGGGCGATCGCCGCGCTCGAAAGAAACAGGCTGCTCAGCGCAAGCAGTCCCACACCGCATTTCGACATTGTGCTCCTCCCTGTGTCGTCGCTTTGTTGCCGCGCCGAACCGGGCGCGACGCCCGTGGCTCTCGAACGGCCCGCGGCTTTGGAGGGAAGCTAGCTGAAGTCGAATGCGGTGCCTGCGTGGGCGCCGCGTCCGGTTTGACGGGCAGTCTCATTTTTGAATGTTGCGGCGCAAGTGATTTTGCAGTGCAATCGGCGGCCGTGCCGCGCCCTGATGCGCCCGCCGTCCTCAAGGCATCTCACACCCAGCCGCCATCCACGACGTAGTGCTGAGCGGTGCAGGCGGAGGCCTCGTCGGAGGCGAGGAAGACGGTGAATTTCGCGACCTCGTCCGGCACCAGCCGGCGCTTCAGGCACTGTCGCTGCTGCAGTTCGATCTCGCCCGCCGGCGTCATCCATTTCTCGAGCTGGCGCTCGGTCATGATCCAGCCCGGCGCGATCGCATTCACCCGAATATTGTAGGGACCGTAGTCGCGCGCGAGGGAGCGCGTGAGGCCGACGACGCCGGACTTGCTGGCCGTGTACGCCGCCATGCCGCCTTGTCCGGCCATCCACGACACCGAGCCGAAATTGATGATGGCGCCGGCCTTCGCCGCCTTCATGTCCGGCAGCACGGCTTGCGCCGCAAAGAACTGGTGCTTCAGGTTCACCGCGATGCGGTCGTCCCAATATTCCGGCGTCATCTCCTCGGTGTTGTGCCGTTCGTCATGTGCGGCATTGTTGACGAGGATGTTGATCGCGCCGTGCGCTTTGCGCGCCGCCGCGACGCCGGCGCGCAACGCGGCGATATCGGTCAGGTCGACGCGCTGGAAATCCGCAGCCAAACCCTGATCGGACAGCTCGCGTGCCAGGCGTTGGCCCTCGTCGGCCTTGATGTCGAAGAACACGACATTGGATTTCTGCTGCGCGAAGCGCCGCACGATCGCAGCGCCAATCCCCGATGCGCCACCGGTGACGAGAACGACCTTGTCGGCAAGGTCGGAATAAACGGCGGCCATGGGCACCTCTTTTTCTTGTGTTGCGGGCGGTGCAAGGCGCCGCCCGGTTGTCCCGCCAACCTTAGCCGCTTCCGCCGTGAGGTCCATAGATCAGAATTTTAGTTGCGCACCTCAAAAATCGAAGGCAGGATTGCAGCCAAAGAATAAGAGCCGATCGGGAGGGATGTGATGAGACTGCTCGGGAAGCTGGGACTCGCCGCTGCCGCATGCCTGCTTTGGGCCAACTCTGCCGCAGCCGACACGACGGTCAAATGGCTCCACATCGAGGCCAATCCGGCCCAGGTGAAGATCTGGGAGGAGGTCGCGCGCGCCTATGAGGCGTCGCATCCGGGCGTCAAGGTCGAGATGCAGTTCCTCGAGAACGAGGCCTACAAGGCCAAGCTGCCGACCATCCTGCAATCCAAGGATCGGCCCAATATCATCTACAGCTGGGCCGGTGGCGTCCTGAAGGCGCAGATCGAAGCCGGCGTCCTCGACGACATCACCGATTCCGTGAAGGGTTACAGCGACAGCCTGACGCCGGCAGCGCTCGCTGCCTTCACCAGCAATGGCCGCGTCTATGGACTTCCGACCGCGCTGTCGCAGGTCGGCTTCCTCTGCAACAGGGAACTGATGGCCAAGGCGAAGGTCGATCCCGCGGGGATCAAGAGCTGGGATGATCTGCTTGCCGCCGTCAAGACGTTGAAGGCCGCAGGCGTGACGCCGATCGTGGTCGGCGGCGCCGACAAATGGCCGTTGCACTTCTATTGGACGCATCTTGCCGTGCGCATTGGCGGCAAGCCGGCCTTCGACGCGGCGCTGCGCGGCGAGAACGGCGGCTTCGCCGGCGAAACCTTCCAGAAGTCCGGCGAGCTGTTCAAGCAGCTCGTCGATCTTCAGCCGTTCCAGAACGGTTTCCTGGGCTTCAAGAATCCGCAGGCGGTCGGTTATTTCGGCGACGGCAAGGCGGCAATGACGCTCGCCATCAGCACCGTCTATCATCTGCAGCGCGCGCTCGCCGCCGACAAGGTGGGCCTCTCCGAGGACAAGATCTGCTGGTTCGACTTCCCGGTCGTCTCGGGCGGCAAGGGCGCGCCGACCGACACGCTCGGCGGCATCACCGGCTGGCTGATCACCAAGGGCTCGCCGAAGGAGGCGGTCGACTTCCTGAAATACTTCGTCTCCAGGGACGTACAGACGCGGCTTGCGGCGGGCAATTTCATCATCCCGGTGGTGCAGGGCGCGGATGCCGGCCTCAACAATTCCTTCATGAAGCTGATCGCGGCCAATCTGGCGAAGTCGAACTATCACCAGAACTTCTACGACCAGAGCCTCGGTCCCTCGGTCGGTCGCGTCGTCAATGACGTTACTGCCGAAATCGCCGGCGGCAGCATGAGCCCGCAGGACGCCGCGAAAGCGATCGAGGCGGCCTGGAAGCAGGGTAACTGACGGTGGCGCGACCGATCGCGAGCGCGCCGGCGATGAGCGTTGCGCAGACATCGGTCTCGCCGACGGCGGTGCGCGGCCCCGGCTGGGACGGCCGCTTCACGGTGCTGATCCTGTTCCTGCCGCCGGCGCTGCTGTTGTTCACGCTGTTCGTGGTGGTGCCGATCGGCGAGGCGGCCTGGTACTCGGCCTTCAACTGGAACGGCTTTGGCCGGCCGACCAACTGGATCGGCTTCGACAATTACCGCTTCGTGCTGGAGACGCGCGCCTTCTGGCTCGCGCTGCGCAACAACGGCCTGATTATCGCGGTCTCGCTGCTGGTCCAGCTGCCGCTGGCGCTCACGCTGGCCTTGATGCTCGCCGAACGTTTCCGCGGGGCAGTGGCGCTGCGCATGCTGTTCTTCATGCCCTATATCCTGGCCGAGATCGCAACCGGGCTGATCTTCTCATTCGTCTATGATGGCGATTATGGCCTGGTCGCTTCGATCTGGCGTACTTTCGGCGCCGAGCCGCCGCATCTGCTGGCCTCGACCGACACGGCGATGCTGGCGGTGCTGATCGTCATCGTATGGAAGTATTTCGGCTTCCACATGATGCTGTTCATCGCCGCGCTTCAGGGCCTCGACAAGAGCCTGGTCGAGGCGGCCACCATCGATGGCGCGACGCGGTCGCAGACGCTCCGCCACGTCGTCATCCCGTTGCTCTATCCGACCATCCGCCTCTCGGTGTTCTTCGCCATCATCGGCTCGCTCCAGCTGTTCGACCTGGTGATGCCGCTGACGCGCGGGGGACCTGCGGATTCCTCCAACACGATGGTGAGCTTCCTCTACAACAACGGAATCTCCCGTATGCGCGTCGGCTACGGCAGCGCCATCGGCGTCATCCTGTTCGTGATCTGCGTGACCTTTGCCTTCACCTACAAGCGATGGTTTCATGCGCGATGAATGACGCCGAGCCCGCCCGTACCCCGTTCGATCCCGCAATCCTGTTCAAGGCGCTGTTCCTCGCCGTGATCGCCGTCTTCGTGCTGGTGCCGCTGCTTGCGACCCTGCTCGGCGGCTTCAAGTCGCTCGGCGAGCTGCGCGTCAATCCGTTCGGCCTGCCCAGGCACTGGGAATGGCAGAACTATGCCGACATCCTGTTCTCGGCGCGCTACTGGCAGCTGCTCCGCAACTCCCTGGTCATCTCGACGCTCGCGGTGACGCTGACCCTGATCGTGGCCTCGATGGCCGCGTTCACCTTCGCTCATGTCAGGTTCTACGGCTCATCGATGCTGCTGAGCTACCTGACGCTGGGCCTGCTGTTTCCCGCCGCGACGGCGGTGTTGCCGCTGTTCATCAAGGTGCGCGATCTCGGGCTGCTCGATACGTATTTCGGCGTCGCGCTGCCGCAGGTCGCATTCAGCCTGGCCATGAGCGTGCTGCTGCTGCGGCGCTTCTTCAAGGACATTCCCTATGAATTGCTCGAAGCCGCGCTGGTGGACGGCTGCAGCTACATCAAGTTCTTTCGCTACGTGACGCTGCCGCTGTCACGGCCGATTCTTGCCACCGTCGGAACCATCACCTTCGTCAACAGCTGGAACGCCTATCTGCTGCCGCTGGTGATGCTCAACACCGATGCGCTCTATCCCTGGCCGCTCGGTATCATGGTTTATCAAGGCGAGTATTCGTCCGAGTGGCACCTGATCCTTGCCTTCATCACGCTGACCATCCTGCCGACGGTCATTCTCTTCCTTCTGGCGCAGAAGCACATCGTCGCCGGCCTCACCGCGGGCGCGGTCAAGGGATGAACGGAATCTCACGGAGATCACAATGAGAAGAATAGGCGTCGGAATCATCGGCTGCGGCAATATCAGCACCGCCTATCTGAAGGCGGCCCAGCGCTTCCCGGTCATGGAGGTCAAGGCGCTCGCCGACATGCGCAGCGATGCCGCGGAGCGCCAGGGCGCGGCTTTCGGCCTGCCGGGGATGCGGGTCGATCAGTTGCTGAGGCGCGACGACGTCGAGGTCGTCATCAATCTCACGGTGCCGCTCGCCCACACCGACGTCAGCCTCGCCGTGCTCAATGCCGGCAAGCATGTCCATTCCGAGAAGCCGCTCGGCATCAACGTCGCGGAGGCGCGCAAGGTGATCGATCTTGCTGCGCAGAAGAACCTTCGCGTCGGCTGCGCGCCGGACACGTTTCTCGGCGGCGGACACCAGACCGCGCGCAAGCTGATCGACGACGGCGCGATCGGCACGCCGGTTGCGGGCAGCGCCTTCTTCGGCTGTCCCGGCCACGAGCGCTGGCATCCGGCGCCAGGCTTCTATTACCTGCGCGGCGGCGGGCCGATGCTGGACATGGGGCCATACTACATCACCGATCTCGTCCAGCTGCTCGGCCCGGTCGCGAGCGTGATGGGCTCGACCGCGCGTCCGAAATCCGAGCGCGTGGTGACCAGCCAGCCGATGAACGGCACGCTGATTCCGGTCGAGGTCTCGACCCATGTGGCGGGCACGCTCGAATTCGAGAGCGGGGCGGTCGTCTCGATCGCGATGAGCTTTGATGTCCCGAAGCACCGGCACGCGCCGATCGAGATCTATGGCGACAAGGGCAGCATGCTGGTGCCGGACCCGAACCGCTTCGGCGGCGAGGTGCAGGTCGCGAGGACCGGCGGTGAATGGGAGACGGTGCCGCCGACGCACGGCCATGTCGACGGTGAGTTCCGCTCGATGGGCGTCGCCGACATGGCCGCCGCGATCCTGAACAACCGGCCGCATCGCGCCAGTGGCGCGCTCGCCTTCCACGTGCTGGAGGTGATGGAGGCGTTCCAGACCTCCGCCGACGACGGGCGGCGCGTCAAGATCGAGAGCCGCGTCGAGCGGCCGGCGATGCTGCCGGCCGGACGCGAAACCGGACAGATCGACTGAGGACAGAAACATGCGCAAGGCAATGATTGTTTGGGGCGGCTGGCCGGGACACGATCCGGATCTCTGTGCCTCGATGATCCGCGGCTGGCTGAAGGCGGAAGGCTTCGAGGTGCGGATCGAAACCACGACGGCGGCGTTCGCCGATCCCGCGATTCACGATCTGTCGTTGATCATCCCGATCTACACCATGTCGAAGATCGAGAAGGCGGAAGCGCTCAATCTCTGCGCGGCGGTGCGCAGCGGCGTCGGGCTCGCCGGCCATCATGGTGGCATGTGCGACGCGTTCCGCGATTCCGTCGACTACCAGTTCCTGTGTGGCGGGCAGTGGGTCGCGCATCCCGGCAACATCATCGACTACAAGGTCGACTTGACGAAGCCGGACGACCCCATCATGAAGGGCCTGAAGAGTTTCGAGCATCGTTCAGAGCAGTATTACATGCATGTCGACCCCGCCAACGAGGTGTTGGCGACGACGACCTTCACCGGCGAGCACGCGCCCTGGATCGAGGGCGTGGTCATGCCGGTGGTGTGGAAGAAGCGCTACGGCGCGGGCAGGGTATTCTACTCCTCGCTCGGCCACCGCGCCTACGAGCTCGACGTCCCTGAGATCCGGACGTTGATGATCCGCGGCATGCTGTGGGCGGCGCGCGAATGACAGCCGGCGCGGCGCAGCCGGTGCTTCGCGCGACGCTCGAGGATGTCGCGCGCGCGGCGGGCGTTTCGCTCGCCACCGTCGACCGCGTCGTCAACCGGCGCGAGGGCGTGCGCGCCAAGACGGTTGCGCGCGTCGAGGCCGCGGTCGCCAAGCTCGGCTATCGTGCCGACGTCGCGGCCGCGCGGCTTGCCCGCGGCCAGACGTTCCGCTTCGCGTTCGTGCTGCCGACCGGCAGCAACAGCTTCATGACCAACCTGACCGAGCAGGTCCAGCGCACCGCGGACTGGCTCGCCGGCCAGCGCGGCTTCATCGATATTCTCCATGTCGACGTGTTCGATCCGGACGTGCTGGCCAGCGCGCTGGAAAACCTGTCGCCGGCCTATCAAGGCGTCGCCGTCATCGCGCTCGACCATCCGAGGGTACGCGCCGCGATCGACGAACTCGTGGGCCGCGGGGTCGCCGTGGTGACCCTGGTGTCGGACGCGCCGAGCTCGCGCCGCCTGCACTATGTCGGTATCGACAACCCGGCCGCGGGGCGGACCGCTGCCACGCTGATGGGACGCTTCCTCGCCGGCAACGAGGGGACGGTCGCGGTGATCGCGGGATCGTTGTCGCTGCGCGATCACACCGAGCGGCAGTTCGGCTTCCACCAGATCCTGTCCAGCGAGTATCCGGATTTGCGCGCGCTCCCGGTCATCGAGGGCCGCGACGACAGCGACCGAACGCGGAAGCTCACGGCCGCGCTGCTGGCGCGCCATGCCGATCTCCGCGGCATCTATTGCTGCGGCGCCGGGAACCGTGGCATCGCCGATGCGCTCGAGGCCTCGGGCCGCGCGCGCGAGGTGGTCTGGATCACCCATGAGCTGACCCAGCACACGCGGCGCTTCCTGGTCCGCGGCACGCTCGACGCCATCATCAACCAGGACCCCGGCCACGAGGCGCGGTCCGCGGCGCGCGTCCTGCTCGCGCATTGCTCGGGTGAGCCCATCAGCCCCGACCAGGAACGCATCCGCATCGACATTTTTCTGCGGGACAATCTGCCGTAACTGCGAGCTCTGATGCGCGGCCGCTGCTCTCGCCCGATCGAGCCGCCGGCGGCGGTTCAGCCTCCGCCTTGCCAGCCGGCGGTCGCGGAGAGGGCGCGCGCGTGGGCGCTCAGGGCCGTCGCTGTCGGACCTTTCAGGTCATCGTCGAGAATACCGATGGGTCCCATCATCGTGATGGCCGCGATCATGAACCCGCCCTGGTCGAAGATCGGCGCGGATAGGGAGGTGAAGTTCGGCAGCAGCGCGTCACGACAACGGCTGATGCCGTCGCGCCGGATCGTGTCCATCATCTCCTCCACCTCGGCCTTGGTGGTTGGCGCGTCATCGACCCGCGTCTCGCGCGAGCGTTCCTCCTTGAGCTCCTGATCCAGCATCTCGCCCGTCAGCGAGCGCGGCAAATGTGCAAGAAAGTTTCGCCCCAGCGCGGACCGCAGCAGGCTCAGGACGCTTCCGACGCGCAGTTCGATGATGGGCCGGCTGGCTCCGCCCTCGACGCGATAGATGATGGTCGGTCCGCGATTGCCCCACACGCCGAGAAATACGGTGTGGCCGATCGTCGTTGCGAGTTCGGTCATGGCCGGCCGCGCGACGGCGAAGACGTCGAATTGCTCGATGGCCGCCATGCCGAGCTTCAATGCGTAGGGGCCGAGGGCATAGCAGCCGGTGTCGCTCTCCTGTCGGACGATGCCCACCGCCTGAAAGCTCACGAGATAATAGTGGACGTTGGCCGCGGACATTCCGGTGTTGGCGGCGATCATCTTCAGCGGCACGGGCCGCATTTCGGTCCTGAGGTAGTCGAGGATCTTGAAGCCGATCTCGATCGACTGAATGCCGCGCCGTCCGGGCCGTTCCGCCTTGGTGATCTTGCCGGGTTTGGCTCCTCGTGCGGATGCGGGCGCCGGATCCGGCGGACGGGGGCGGCGCGGCTTCTTCACTGAAAATCCTTATAGATCAGGGCGTTATGGCGGGTGTCGTGCTGGCGCATTATTGGGCGCGTCGCGCCGGATATTCAAGCTTGCTGTATTTGACGAGATCATATGTATATGACTAAATAAAATTGCCTGAAGCGGGGCTGGGTTTGGCCGCGGGCGCAAACAGGGGAATGACGATGGATGCACGAGCGACGGCGGTACCCGCCGACCAGAATCTGACGCGCAGCGAGGAGCGGCAGGTCGTTCTCGCCTCGACCCTCGGCACCGTGTTCGAGTGGTACGACTTCTTCATCTACGGCTCGCTGGCCGTGTTCATGAGTTCGGTATTGTTTCCGCCGGACAACCCGACCGCCGCCGTGCTTGCGTCGCTCGGTGCTCTTGCGGCAGGCTTCGTGATCCGGCCGATCGGCGCAGTGGTCTTCGGCCGCATCGGCGATCTGGTCGGTCGAAAATATACCTTCCTCATCACCATCGTGATGATGGGCGGCGGCACGGCCTTGATCGGCTTCCTGCCCACCTATGCCAGCGTGGGTCATGCTGCATGGATCTCGCTGGTCATGCTGCGATTGATCCAGGGCCTCGCGGTCGGCGGCGAGTATGGCGGTGCCGTCATCTACGTTGCGGAGCATTCGCGTCCGGACCGGCGCGGGCTTCTGACCGGCTGGATCCAGATCACATCGTCGGTCGGGCTGGCGCTCTCCATCGCGGTCATCATCGGCACGCAGAGCGTCATGAGCGAGGCCGATTTCAAGGCCTGGGGATGGCGCGCTCCCTTCATCATCTCGATCGCGATGCTGGCGTTCTCGATCTACGTCCGAGCGAAGCTGCATGAATCGCCCGTCTTCACGCGTCTCAAGGCAGAGCGTCGCCTGTCCAGGAGCCCGGTCAGAGACACCTTTGCCCGGTGGTCCAGCCTTCGCCTGGTGTTGATCGCGCTGTTCGGTGTAACCGCGGGCATGGGGTCCACCTACTTCACCGGCCAGTTCTACGTGATGATCTTCATGCAGCAGATCGCAAGGATCGACCTGCAGACATCCTATACCCTGATGGCCATCGGCCTCGTCATCGGTGCGCCGGCTTTCGTGTTCTTCGGCTGGCTGTCCGATCGGGTCGGACGCAAATGGCTGATGATGACGGGTCTCGTACTTTCGGCGCTGTGCTACCGGCCGATGTTTTCGTCGCTGCTGGAGGCAGCAAATCCGCAGCTCGTGGCCGCGACGCGTAGCGCGCCGGTGACGGTGCACGCCGACACCACCAGCGAAGCATGCCGGTTCGGCCTTGCGGCCGCATTGCTGAGCTCGCATGGCGATCACGGCAAGCCTTGCGTCCAGGCCAAGAAGCTGTTGATCGGAAGCGGCATCAACTTCAGCTATGCCGCCCCGGTCGATGGCCAGGCCGTAGCCATGACGGTCAACGGCAAGACGATTGCCGGATACGATGCGGCGGCTTATCGCAAGGCCCTGTCCGAGGCGGGTTACCCCGCCAAGGCGGATCCCGCGAAGGTGTCGTCGGCCTACATCGTCTTTCTGCTGGTCGTCATGACCGTCATCGTCGCGATGGTCTATGGGCCGGTGGCGTCGTTCCTGGTCGAGGTGTTCCCGGCCAACATCCGATACACGGCGCTTTCGTTTCCCTACCACATCGGCGCCGGCATCTTCGGTGGCTTCCTGCCGTTCTTTGCAACCTATCTTTCGCTCGCGGTCGGCGACGTGTTTGCGGGGCTCTGGTATCCGGTCGTCATTTGCACGGTCGTCGCCGTGATCGGATCGATCATGCTGCCGAACAGGCCGCAAATCGAGACGGATCACTGAGTATGACATGCCGGCGGGCCGCAGCAGCGGCCCGCTCTCCGTTTCCGTGCCCGGGATGACATGATGGATAGCAACCGACCGAACACCTACAAGGCGGCCGTCGTTCAGGCCGCGTCAGATCCGACAAGCTCGCTGGTGTCGGCGCAAAAGGCTGCAGCCCTGATCGAGAAGGCCGCTGGTGCCGGCGCCAGGCTGGTCGTTTTCCCCGAAGCCTTCATTGGCGGCTATCCCAAGGGAAATTCGTTCGGCGCTCCCGTCGGCATGCGCAAGCCCGAAGGACGCGAGGCGTTCCGTTCGTATTGGGAGGCGGCCATCGATCTCGATGGCGTGGAGGTCGAGACGATCGCTGCGGCGGCGGCCGCAACCGGTGCCTTTACGGTCATCGGCTGCATCGAGCGAGAGCAGGGCACGCTCTACTGCACGGCCCTGTTCTTCGACGGGGCGCGCGGGCTCGTCGGCAAGCACCGCAAGCTGATGCCGACCGCGGGCGAGCGGCTGATCTGGGGGTTCGGCGACGGCTCGACCATGCCGGTGTTCGAGACCTCGCTTGGCAATATCGGCGCCGTGATCTGCTGGGAAAACTACATGCCGATGCTGCGGATGCACATGTACAGCCAGGGCATCAGCGTCTACTGCGCTCCAACCGCGGATGATCGCGATACCTGGCTTCCGACCATGCAGCATATCGCCCTGGAGGGACGCTGCTTCGTCCTGACGGCCTGTCAGCATCTCAAGCGCGGCGCCTTCCCGGCGGACTACGAGTGCGCGCTGGGTGCCGATCCCGAGACCGTGCTCATGCGCGGCGGCAGCGCCATCGTCAATCCGCTCGGCAAGGTGCTGGCGGGCCCATGCTTCGAGGGGGAGACCATCCTGTATGCCGACATTGCGCTCGATGAGGTGACGCGCGGCAAGTTTGATTTCGACGCCGCGGGGCACTATTCCCGTCCGGACGTTTTCCAGCTCGTCGTCGACGATCGACCGAAGCGGGCAGTATCAACCGTCAGCGCCGTTCGCGCGCGCAATTGAGGGACCGATGCTCTTCGACATGGGCCAGCTTCCGGCGGATATCCGCTATAAGATTCTCACCGCGACCGTTACGCCGCGCCCCATCGCGTGGGTGACGACCCGTTCCCGGGACGGCGCCGCCAATGCCGCGCCCTTCAGCTTCTTCAACGTCCTCGGGCATGAACCGCCGACGGTCGTGCTCGGCCTGCTGCGTCATCCGAACAAGGGCTTGAAAGACACGGCGCAGAATATCGTCGAAACGGGCGAGTTCGTCGCTCACCTGGTGTCGCACCAGATGGCTGAAGCCATGAACGCGACGGCCGTCGATGCTCCGGCCGGTGTCGACGAGATGGAGATCGCGGGACTTCAAACATGTCCTTCGCAGATGGTTGCGCCTCCGCTCATCGAGGGGTGCCCGGTGGCGTTCGAATGTCGCTCCCTCTCGGTTCACGAGACCGGGCCCCGGCAGATCGCGGTGATCGGCGAGATCGTCTGTGCTCATGTGGCCGAGCAGTTCGTGATCGATGCACAGAGAGGCTATATCGATACGGTCGGCCTCGACCTCATCGCCCGCATGCACGGGTCGGGCTGGTACGCGAGGCCTCGCGATCTCTTCCAGCTGGTGCGGCCCGCGCCGATCGAATAGGGCGGCCGGCGCCGGGGCCTCCGGCCATGCCCGCCCATGGCGCCCCCTTGCGGCCGATTGACATCCAATTATTACATGTCTAAAAATATGCAAATTCATATAATTCGTGAGATGCCTGAATGGACGCGCATCCGCTCAAGCTCAGGGTCAGGTCGTATGCCGCGGAGACACCGTTCGTACGGAGCCTTGTGCTTGGCGTGGAGGACGGCCCCGTGCCGCCATGGCAGGCAGGCGCACACATCCGCGTGGCGCTCCCGAACGGAGGCGACCGGCCGTACTCGCTGATGGCCCTGCCGGGTCTTGCCGAGGATGCGCTGGCGCTCGGGGTGCTGCGCGAGGAGGCCTCGACCGGCGGCTCGCAGTTCATGCATGCGCTGAAGATCGGCGATGTCGTCAAGGCAAGCGCGCCGGTGAACAATTTTCATCTGCACGAGGGGCCGGCGCCTGCGCTGCTGTTTGCCGGCGGCATCGGTGTCACGCCGATCCTGTCGATGGCGGCAGAGCTCACCGCCCGCGCAAATCCGTTTCGCCTGCACTACGCCGGCCGCACGCAAGGACTTCTGGCGTTCCTGCCGCATCTGCGGGACATTTGCGCCAAAGGTCTGTCCGTTCACTACGACAGCGACGAGTCCCGTCTGGATCTTGCCGCGGCGCTCGGAGGAGCAGCCGCGAACGCCCACATCTACGTCTGCGGTCCGGCGGGGATGATAGACGCGGTGAAGGCGGCCGCGCTTGCCGAGGGCGTCGCCGCGGACCGCATTCACTACGAGCTCTTCAAGGCGGAGCAGCCGTCTTCACCCGACCTGCCGTTCGAGGTCGAGATCAGATCGACCGGACAGGTCGTCGGCGTCGCAGCCGGCCAAACCATTATCCAGGCGCTGGAGGCGGCGGGGCTCGACGTGCTCTACGATTGCCAGCGCGGCGATTGCGGCATCTGCCAGTGCGGCGTGGTCGAAGGGGTGCCCGACCATCGCGACGTCATCCTCAGCGACGACGAGAAGGCCTCCAACAAGGTCATGCAGATCTGCGTGTCGCGCGCGAAGTCGGAACGTCTGGTGCTGGATTTGTGAGGGAGGCGAGGGACGCCATGGCGAAATACGGAAGGGATGCCCACGCGATTGCCGCGCTGGTGCGCGAGGCCGAGGTTCATCGCGACGTCTATGTCGACCCCGAGATCTTCGAGCTCGAGATGGAGCATCTGTTCCCGAACAGCTGGGTCTATGTCGGGCATGCCAGCCAGTTGGCGAAGCCTGGCGATTTCATCACCGCCACGATCGGCCGCCAGCCGGTGCTGGCGAGCCGCCATACCGACGGCTCCATCCATGTGTTCTACAATCGCTGTCCGCACAAGGGCGTGAAGATCGCCTCCGAGCCCTGCGGCAACACCGGAAAGTTCTTCCGCTGCCCCTATCACGCCTGGTCCTTCAAGACCGACGGCTCGCTGCTCGCGATCCCACTGAAGAAGGGCTATGAGGGCACCGGCTTCGGCGACACCCAGGCGAATGAGGGGCTGTCCAGGGTCAAGAACGTCGTGATCCATCGCGACTTCATCTTCGCGCGGCTCAGCGACAGCGGCGTCTCCTTCGAGGACTATTTCGGCGAGAGCCTTTCGACCATCGACAACATGGTCGACCGCTCGCCGGAGGGCAAGCTCGCCGTCATGGCGACGCCGATCCGCTACATGCACACCTGCAACTGGAAGATGCTGGTCGAGAACCAGACCGACACCTGCCATCCGATGGTGGCGCATGAGAGCTCGGCCGGCACTGCGGTCAAGGTCTGGAAGCGCGAGCAGGGCGATTCCACGGAAACGCCGATGGCGGTGCAGCTCTACGGTCCCTTCATGAGCCCGTACGAGTTCTACGAGCAGAGCGGCATCCGGATCTGGCCGAACGGCCACGGCCATACCGGCGTCGCCAACTCCATCCATTCGAACTACTCGGATGTCCCGGGCTATCTCGACCAGATGGTCGCGGCCTACGGCGAGAAGCGGGCGCACGAGATCCTCGGCGAGGTCAGGCACAACACCGTCTATTTCCCCAACATCATGGTCAAGGGTGCCGTCCAGATCCTGCGCAACTTCATCCCGATCGCGGTCGACAAGACCCTGGTCGAGAGCTGGGTCTATCGCCTGGTCGGCGCGCCCGACAAGCTCTACGAGCGGGCGCTGATGTACAACCGCTTCATCAACGCGCCGACCTCGATCGTCGGCCACGACGACCTCGAAATGTACGAGCGGGCGCAGGAAGGCCTGAAATCCAACGGCAATCAATGGGTCAATCTGCGGCGGCTCTACGAGAGCCATGAAGAGCAGGACGTCACGGCGGTGATCAACGGCACCTCCGAGCGGCAGATGCGCAACCAGTTCCACGCCTGGGCGAAATTCATGACCATGGATATGGACAAGCGTGTCGAGGCCGCCGAATGATCACCGAGAAGACGATCACGGACTTCATCTATCGCGAGGCCGAGCTGCTCGACACGATGCAGTGGCAGGCCTGGCTCGATCTGTTTCACCCCGAGGGGCGCTACTGGATGCCGCTCGAATGGCAGCAGCAGGATCCGGTGCTTCAGCCGTCGCTGATGTATGAGGACCTGCTGCTCCTGAAGGTGCGGGTCGAGCGTCTGGCCGGCGAGCGCACCTTCAGCCAGAAGCCGAAGAGCCGTTGCCATCATCTTTTGCAGGCGCCGCAGATCGTGGCGTGCGACACGGCTGCCGGCGTGTTCAAGGCGCGGACGTCCTACATCTACACCGAGACGCGCGGCGACATGCTGGAGCGCTATTCGGGATGGGCCTCGCACGATCTCGTCCAGGTCGGCGATGCCCTGAAGATCAAGCTCAAGCGCGTCGATCTCGTCAATTTCGACGCGCCGTTCGGCAACATCCAGCTCTTCATGTGAGACGAATTTGACCGCTGCGACCACAGTCTACGCCCGCTTTCGCGAGACCGCGCTTCGCCGCGGCGAGGCGGGCTTCCTCAACGTGCTGCCGGAGACATCAGGCATCTACGGCATCGCGGCGGGCGAGATCACCTATCGCGCCATGCTCGAACGGGTCGAGCGCTGGCGCGCCGCGTTCGCGGGCCGCGGCTACGGCGAAGGCCACAGGGTCGGGCTGCTGCTCCAGAACAGGCCGGTGTTCGTCGAGCTGTGGTTCGCGCTCAACGCGCTCGGCGTCTCCGTGGTGCCGATCAATCCGGATTTGCGACTGAGCGAGCTCGAATACATCATCGCGCATTCCGAGATGAACGCGGCGTTCGTGCTTGCCGAGCGGCGCGACGAGGTCGAGACGGCGGCGCGCCAGGCCGGTCGGCCGATCCCCGTCGTGACCAGCGAGGACGACGTGCCCGCGCCATTCGGCGGCGTGCGGCCGGCGAGCACGGGTGACGGCGCGACCGAATGCGCGCTGCTCTATACGTCGGGGACGACAGGTCAGCCCAAGGGCTGCGTGCTCACCAACGCCTATTTCCTGCATTCCGGAAACTGGTATCGCGACGTCGGCGGGCTGATCGCGCTCAAGCCCGACGGCGAGCGCATGATCACGCCGCTGCCGCTGTTCCACATGAACGCGATGGCGGTGTCGCTGATGGCGATGCTGTCGGTCGGCGGCAGCCTGACCATGCTCGATCGCTTCCATCCGCGCAGTTGGTGGGCTTCCGTGCGCGACAGCCGCGCGACCTGCCTGCATTATCTCGGCGTCATGCCCTCGATGCTGATGAGCGCGCCGCCGTCGGAGCAGGACCGCGCGCACACCGTTCGCTTCGGCTTCGGTGCCGGCGTCGACAAGCTGCTGCACGCGCCGTTCGAGGACCGCTTCGGCTTTCCGCTGCTGGAGGCCTGGGCGATGACCGAGACGGGCAGCGGCGGCGTCATCGCCGCCAACGTCGAGCCGCGCAAGATCGGCACCAGCTGCTTCGGGCGACCCGCACCCGAAGTTGACGTTCGTATCGTCGACGACGGCGGCAATGACGCCCCAATTGGGACGCCGGGCGAGCTCCTGGTGCGGCGGGCTGGCGCCGACCCGCGCTACGGCTTCTTCCGGGAGTATCTGAAGAACCCGGAGGCCACCGCCGAGGCGTGGGAGGGCGGCTGGCTGCATACCGGCGATATCGTGTCGCGCGATGCGGACGGCGACCTCCATTTCGTCGATCGCAAGAAGAACGTGATCCGCCGGTCCGGCGAGAACATTGCCGCGGTCGAGGTCGAGTCCGTCCTCAACCGCCATCCCGCGATCCGGCAGGCCGCGGTTGCGGCGACGCCCGATCAGGTGCGCGGCGACGAGGTTGCCGCCGTCATCATCGCCGAGGAGGCCGGCGCCGGCCGCGCGCTCGCCGAGGACGTCGTCCGCTGGAGCCTGGAGCAGATGGCCTATTACAAGGCGCCGGGCTGGATCTGCTTCGTCGACAGCCTGCCGCTGACCGCGACCGAGAAGATCCAGCGCGGCGGGCTGAAGGATTTTGTCGCAAGGTTGATGCGCGATGGCGCCTTCTTCGACCTCCGCGACCTCAAGCGGCGTCAGGTCTGACGCGGGGTAGGGAATCGATCATGAGCGAGATCCGCACCACACTCATCACCGGCGGCAATTCGGGGATCGGCGAGGCGCTGGCGAGAAAGCTCGTCGAGAAGGGGCAGCGCGTGGTCTCGGTCGGGCTGGAGAAGCCTGATTGGACCCATGATCTGCTCGCGGCCTATCGCGCCGATCTGACCGACATCGCGGAGACGCGCGCGATCGCGCAGGAGATCGGCCGGAATCACGCCATCGACTGCCTCGTGCACAATGCGGGCGTCATCCTGCCGAACCTGCTGCCCGACGCGAAGCCGGAAGACATTCTGATGCTGGCGCAGTTGCACCTCGGCGCGCCGATGCTGCTGACCCAGGCGGCGCTGGAAGGGATGCTGTCGCGTCGCTTCGGGCGCATCGTGTTCGTCTCTTCGCGGGCGGCGATGGGCGCGGCGACGCGCTCGGCCTATTCGGCGACCAAGGCCGGCGTGCATGGCATGGCGCGGACCTGGGCGCTGGAGCTCGCCGCGAGCGGCATCACCGTGAACGTGGTCGCGCCGGGGCCGATCCTGACCGACAATTTCTGGGGCGTCATTCCCAAGGGCTCCGAGCAGCAGGCGCGGATGGCGCGCAACGTCCCGGTCGGGCGGCTCGGCTCGCGCGAGGACGTGGCGCACGCCATCACCTTCTTCCTCGACGAACGTTCCGATTTCGTCACCGGCCAGGTGCTCTATGTCTGCGGCGGTACCAGCCTCGTGGGCCTGGGGCCGTAAGCGCTATTCGGCGGGCAAAATTGGACGCCGCCGATTGACGGTCATCTAGCGGGAGCTATCCGGCCGACACTCCGCGCTGCGTGACGGCCCCGCATTGTGCACGTCAACGGATTATCCGGTCGACAACCCGTGTGGCACGGTCGATCTCCCTCTCATTCCATGCCGCAAATCCAAGAAACAATCCTCGCTCTTTTGATTTGTGAAACAGCTTGCCCGACAACGGGCGATATTGCGCCAGCCTCGAAGAGTTGTGCCGTAAGTTTCCCCGGCTTGAAGGGCGTGGACGCCATCGGCGGCCAAGCTGCGCGGCACATGGAGGCGTTGGCCGGTGGTCGGGCGTCCGCTCGTAATGCGCGTCCTCACCCCCCAGACAGTTGCAGCAACAAGGTCTGCTCACTCCCGGCGACAAGAGCAGCGTCCCCTCCAGCAAGAGCATCTTTCTGGCTCTCTGTATTTTTTAGAACTGGCCCTTTTCATAGAGCCACCTGAAACCTTATGCAAAATGCAAATTTGGTCGCGCTATTTGAGCGGAATGTCCCAGGGTTTACTTGCGATTCCAGACGTTGGCATCATGAGCGCCGCCATCAGCCTCAATGACTCCGTTGAGCCATCGTAGTTTCTGGCAATGGGCCTAATCATCGG
The DNA here is from genome assembly GCF_028128655.1 of Bradyrhizobium sp. CCBAU 45394. Classification (NCBI taxonomy): domain Bacteria; kingdom Pseudomonadati; phylum Pseudomonadota; class Alphaproteobacteria; order Hyphomicrobiales; family Nitrobacteraceae; genus Bradyrhizobium; species Bradyrhizobium sp. CCBAU 45394. The sequence goes on from NZ_LBIX01000172.1 coordinate 394,500, forward strand.
CGGATCGCTCTTGGCGCATCAAGAACGGAACTCAGAGTGATGATATGCGGTCCCACCTCCAACCGCGCGGTGCATGCAGACCCGACAATCTAGTGGAGCGGATATGATTGGATTGTTCTTCGAAGTTATGCCGCGACCAGGACACGAGCAGGCCTATTTCGATATTGCCGCCGGTCTACGACCCGAATTGGACAAGAATCCCGGCCTTCTGTTCATTGACCGCTTCAAAAGCGTCGGTCGGCCAGGCATCGTGCTTTCGCACTCTCACTGGCGCGATGAGGCAAGCCTTGCCGGATGGCGTACCCACGCAAAGCATCATGCCGCGCAAATCGCGGGAAGAAAGCTGCACTTCGAGGACTATCGCCTGCGCATCGGCCAGCTCGTCTGCGAGTGGACTCCTCAAGCCGGCGCTCCGCGTCAATTCGAAACCACCAACAGCTACAACGACCCGGTTCTGCGGCCAGAACGATTCATGATCGTTTCCACCGCCAACTCGCCCATCCAAGCGGGCGTTGAAGGTGACCTTCTGGCGAGCATTTCTCGCGAGCGAGAATACATCGTCCTGGCCCTGGCATCGTCGCTTGCAGACGGGCTTCGAATGGCAGAGGAATTCTTGTTGGCAGGCGTCGTGACATCGATCCGATTGTATCTCGTGTCTCGCGACTACGGCATGTTCGATCGAAAGGAGGCGCCTCAATATTATCCGCCCGTGACCCAGGTTCAAGAGCTTGGCTCGAAGCCGACTGATGCTGGTTTGTGACAGCATACGGTGGAGAGATGACGAAAGAGCGACGTAAGATTACTGTCGGGCTGCTGTTTGGAGGGCGCTCGGCTGAGCACGAAGTCTCCAGGGCATCCGCTGCCAATATCCTTCGAGCTCTGAACAGCGATCGCTATGACGTTTATCTCATAGGCATATCGCGAGATGGTCGCTGGTTTGCCTGCGATTCAGGGAATGGCGCGGGAACGGGTTCTACAGCGCTCACAATTTCGGACGAGGCACCGGAGATCGGCCTTGTGCCGGGCGGGCGAGGCCGCCTCGTTCATTGCGACGGACCAACAGGAAGTGACGCGGGGAGTATCGACGTTGCATTTCCGATCTTGCACGGGCCGAACGGAGAAGACGGGACGGTGCAGGGAGCACTGGAATTAGCCGACGTGTCGTTCGTCGGTTCGTCGGTGACGGGTTCTGCCGTGGCGATGGACAAGGAAGTTTCCAAGCGGCTGATGCGCGACGCTGGCCTTCCCGTGGTGCCGTTCCTAACAACGACTGCCTCGTCCCGAATCGAATACGCTGCGGCAGTTGCCGCGCTCGGGACGCCGGATTTGTTCGTAAAGCCCGCCAATCTGGGATCATCGGTCGGCGTCTCCCGCGCGCGGTCCGAGGAGGAATTCGCAGCGTCGTGTGCTCTCGCGTTCCGCTACGACCGCAAGATCCTGGTCGAGCAAGCTCTGAACGGAGCGCGGGAGATCGAGTGTTCTGTCCTGGAGGAATCGACAGGTGATATTCGAGCGTCTGGGCTCGGCGAGATTGTTCCCGCGAGCGAGCACGGCTTCTATTCGTATCAGGCAAAATATATCGACGCCGATGGCGCCGCTCTGCACATCCCGGCAGACCTTCCCCTGCTACAGGCTCGCCGTCTTCAGGAACTTGCCGTTGAGGTCTTCAACGTGCTCTGCTGCGAAGGTATGGCCAGAGTCGACTTCTTTGTTCAAGGCGATGAAGTCTTTGTCAACGAGGCGAACACGTTGCCAGGGTTCACATGGAGCAGCATGTACCCCAAGCTTTGGGAAGCAAGCGGCTTGTCTCAAACCGACCTCATGGACAAGCTAATCGCGCACGCGTTTGCGCGCCACGAGCGACGTCGTGCCTTAAGCTTCGGTTGACAAGAATGCGGCGGATAGGACCCAACTAAGGAGCCCTCTGATCTCGCCGCGGAACCAGAGCGACGCGTTACATCTGCATCCGCGTGCTGCCGGCTGGGGAGTGGCGCCGAGGGGAAATATGAGGAAGACGGTGTGACGCACGATCTATTTGAAGGCATGGACCGATGATGAACCTTAAGATCGAGCGCGCGTTCAAGACGGATTTGCCATTCGTGATGATGACCGAACGGTCGGAAGGATACCATACACTCGTCGGCCGGTGGGACGAGGCGCGGCATCTGGCGGCTATCGATGACAATCACTATGCCTATTTCATTGCCAGGGATTGCGCGGCTTCTGTTGGATTCGCCATTGTCCGGGATTGGGGGGCTCCGGAGAGAGTGACCTGTCTGAAACGGATAGCGGTGTCGAACCCTGGCAAGGGGCTAGGGAGGCGGCTTGTTCGCGCGGTTGTTGGCACCGTCTTTCGGGAAACCGAAGCTCACCGTGTTTGGCTAAGCGTTTTTCCAGAGAATGAACGAGCCCGCAGAGCGTATGAAGCTGTGGGCTTCAAGGCAGAAGGCATCGCACGTGGCAGCGCCTATTTTGGAGGAATCCATCGCGATGAATTGATAATGGCCGTCCTCAGAACGGAGTGGACTGCGGTTTAGGCAGGCGACGTAGCCCCATGATCGACTTGCCGGGGGATCTCCATACTCATTTCAAACGCAAAGAAACGCTGATCGAGAATGGGTAATCGTCATCTTGGCCTGCAGCCCGGCCCCCCGAGGTTTCTGCAATGACCACAGCGAAAACCCGCCTTGCATACATGGGCGCCGGCGTCGCCGTCGTGATCTGGGGAGCTACTCCTGCAGCAACCGCCATCGTTGCCCGCGAATTGTCACCTGGGTTGATCGGGTTGGCGCGGCTGTTGCTATCGGCTGCCATTCTCATCCCCATCGCCGTCTCATTGAAGCCAGAACTCCCGAGCGACCGGGGTGGTTGGATCGCGCTGCTGATCAGCGCCCTGGTCGGGTTCGCCGGATCATTCGTCCTGCAGGGCGTCGGCATTGCACGCACCAGCACCTCGCACGCCGCCCTCGTCCTTGCCTTGGCTCCGATCTTCACGGCGACCGTCCATTTCCTGCTTTCCCGCTGCTGGCCAAGGCCGCTCTGGTGGCTTGGAAGCGCGATGGCGCTCATGGGCGTGGCAATTCTCATTCCCGGCCGCAACCCTGCCGGAAGCGTGGCAGCGCCGACGCTCTTCGGCGACCTTCTTGTTCTTGCCGGTACGGTCACGGTCAGCGTTGGCTATGTCGCAGGCGCACGGCTCTCAGCGCGGATCGGCCTGTTCGCGGCGACCTGCTGGTCGCTTCTTCTCGCTGGGTTGATCACTCTTCCCGCATTTCCGGCCTTGGCTGCCGGTCTTGGTCAACTCTCGTTCGCCGTCTGGGGCGCGCTCGGTTTCCTGGCCGTCTTCTGCACGCTGATCGGCTTTGCAGTGTGGTTTTGGGCGCTTGAGCACGGTGGCGTCACCTCGATCGCCCCGCTTCAGTTTGGCCAGCCGCTGGTGAGCCTCGTGATCGCCGTAGCTTTCCTGTCCGAGGATATTTTCCCGGCGACCTTGTTGGCGTTGAGCCTGGTCATCCTCGGCGTCCATTTATCACGTCGAGCTGCTTGATCCTGCTCCACTTTCTGGAGAGGAAGGTGTCAAAACGAAGCTGGATGTATCCATCAGGGAAAC